>CALEJW010000224.1 GCA_937898635.1 uncultured Pseudomonadota bacterium
GATGGAGAACCTGAAGAAGGCGATGGAGCGCATGGCCCGCGCGATGGGCTGAAGGGTCGCGTCCCCTTCAGAGCCGCGCCGCGAGGCGCGTGCCCTCGTCGATCGCGCGCTTGGCGTCGAGCTCCCCCGCGAGCGCCGCGCCGCCGACCAGGTGCACCGAGGCGCCCGACTCGCGAAGCGGCGCCTCGAGCTCGCGAAGCGACTCCTGCCCCGCGCAGAGCACGATGGTGTCGACCGCGAGCACCTCGGCGTTCTCCCGCTTTTCGCCGAAGCTCACCGCGAGCCCGCCGGGCACCACGCCCTCGTAGTTCACGCCCGCCATCATCTCCACGCGCTTCATCTTGAGCGCGGCGCGGTGGATCCAGCCCGTGGTCTTTCCGAGGCCCGCGCCCGGCTTGGTCTTCTTGCGCTGCAGGAGGTACACGGTCCGTGCCGGCGGCGCGGGCGCGGGCTTCACGCCGGCCACGCCGCCTCGCGAGCGCTCCGGGTCGCCCACGCCCCACTCGCGGCGCCAGGCGCCCACGTCGAGCGAGGGCGAGTGCCCGTCGTGCACGAGGAACTCCGCCACGTCGAAGCCGATGCCGCCGGCGCCGACGATGGCCACCCGCGCGCCCACGGGCCGCGCCTCGCGCAGCACCTCGACGTAGGAGAGCACGCGGGGGTCATCCTCGCCGGGGATGCCCGGGTCGCGCGGCATGACGCCCGTGGCGAGCACCACCTCGTCGTAGCCGCCGAGTTCGGCCGCCGAGACGCGCCGCGACAGGTGCACGCGAACGCCCGTCACCTCGAGCCGGCGCCGGAAGTAGCGGATCGTCTCGTGGAACTCCTCCTTGCCGGGAATGCGCTTGGCCATGTTGAACTGGCCGCCGATCTCGCCTGCCGCCTCGAAGAGGTCGACCTCGTGGCCGCGTTCGGCGAGCGTGGTCGCGCACGCGAGGCCCGCGGGCCCGGCCCCCACCACCGCGACGCGCTTGCGCGCGGCCGCGGGCCGGATGGCGAGCTCCGTCTCGCGGCAGGCGCGCGGGTTCACCAGGCACGTGGAGAGCTCGCCCGCGAAGACGTGGTCCAGGCAGGCCTGGTTGCAGGCGATGCAGGTGTTGATCTCGTCCGCGCGGCCCGCCGCGGCCTTCCTCACGAAGTCCGGGTCGGCGAGGAGAGGCCGCGCCATGGAGACCATGTCCGCGCAGCCGTCGGCGAGGACCCGCTCGGCCACCGCCGGGTCGTTGATGCGGTTGGTCGTGCACAGCGGGATCGACACCTCGCCCTTGAGCTTTCGCGTCACCCAGGCGAAGGCCGCGCGGGGCACGCTGGTCGCGATCGTGGGCACCCTCGCCTCGTGCCAGCCGATGCCGGTGTTGATGATGGTGGCGCCCGCCCCTTCCACCGCCTTCGCGAGCCGGATCACTTCCTCCCAGGTGCTGCCGCCGGGCACGAGGTCGAGCATCGACAGCCGGTAGATCAGGATGAAGTCCGGCCCCACCTTCTCGCGGATGCGCGAGACGATCTCCACGGGAAGGCGCATGCGGTTCTCGTAGGAGCCGCCCCAGGCGTCCTGGCGGCGGTTGGACTGGGCGGCGAGGAACTGGTTGATGAAGTAGCCTTCGCTCCCCATCACCTCGACCCCGTCGTAGCCCGCCTCGCGCGCGAGCGCCGCGCAGCGCACGAAGGCGCGGATCTGGCGCTCGATGCCCGCGGCCGAGAGCTCGCGCGGGGTGAAGCGGCTGATCGGGGACTTCAGGCGCGACGGCGCCACCGCGAGCGGGGAATAGCCGTAGCGGCCCGCGTGCAGGATCTGCAGCGCGATCTTCCCGCCTTCCGCGTGCACCGCCTGCGCGAGCGGGCGATGGGCCCGCGCCGCGGACGAGGAGGCGAGCATCGACCCGAAGGGCGTGAGCCAGCCCTCGATGTTCGGCGCGAAGCCGCCGGTGACGATGAGCCCCACGCCGCCGCGGGCCCGCTCGGCGAAATAGGCGGCGAGCCGCGGGAAGTTCCTCGCGCGGTCCTCGAGCCCGGTGTGCATCGAGCCCATGAGGACGCGGTTGGCGAGGGTGGTGAAGCCGAGGTCGAGGGGCGCGAGGAGGTTCGGGTAGGCGGTGGGCACGAGGCGGGGTCAGGCCGGGGGGGCCCGCGGAGCGCAGGCGACGGCCGACATTGTCTGCCATTCCGAGTGCCGCGGGGCGCGGGCGAGTTCGCGCAGCAGCCGCCACGCCTCCTCCATCGCCTCCCGGGTGCCCGCCGAGACCGGCGAGCCCAGCTCGAAGTCGGTCGCCCGCACGCCGAGCTGGAAGGCCGGGGGCGGCGCCTCCCCCGTCACGCGCCGGTACACGCCGAGGACGCTGCCCGGCGCGAGCGCGTGGGTCGATCCTCCCGCGGCGATGCCGCAGGCCCGCACGGGGCAGAAGGCGAGCGGACCCGGCGTCGCGCGGCAGGCGTCGATGAAGAGCGCGAGGCGGCGGCCCTCGAGGTCGAGCGCGTTCTCCACCTGGAGCTGGTAGGCCTCGAAGAGCTCGAAGTCGCCGGCGAGCCCCTCGGCGTCGAGCCAGCCTCGCAGCCGCTCGAGGAGAAGCGGCCCCGCCGCGTCGTCGCCGCGGCTGCGGTTGCCCACGGCGAAGACGGCCACCGGCGCGGTCATGGCGCGGGGCGCCCGACGGCGCCGTCCTCGTGGCGCGCGAGGCGGTCGAGCTCCTCGCCGCCGGGCCCGACGAGGCTCACCTCGAGCGCCATCTGCCCGAGGGCGTGCGTGGCGCAGGAAAGGCACGGGTCGAAGGCGCGGATGGCCACCTCGATGTGGTTCAGGAGCCCCTCGGTGAGGCGGTGCCCGCTCAGGTAGCGCTTGGCCACGTGGCGGATGGCCTCGTTCATCGCCTGGTTGTTGTGCGTGGTCGAGACGATGAGGTTGCACATCGTCACCAGGTCGTCGTCGTCGACGCGGTAGTGGTGGATGAGGGTCCCGCGCGGCGCCTCGATCACGCCGATGCCCTCCCGGGCGCGCTCGCCCGTGCGCACGAGGTCCTCGCCGAGGATGTCGTCGTCGTGGAGCAGGTCCTTGATCGTCTCGGCCGCGTGCAGCATCTCGATCATGCGCGCCCAGTGGTAGGCGAGCGGCGCGTGGATGGGGGATCCCCCGGCGTAGTCGACGAACTCGCGCCTTTCCGCGTCGGCGAGCGGCGTCGGGATGTGGTCGCAGTTCTGCACGCGGGCGAGCGGGCCCACCTTGTACCAGCCCTTCTCTGCGCCCAGCGCCGCGAGGAAGGGGAACTTCATGTAGCTCCAGGGCTTCACCTCCTCGCGGATGCGCGATCCGTACTCGCGGTAGTCCACCTGGTCGAAGAGGATCTGCCCGGCGTCGTCGCGCGCGCGCAGGCGCCCGTCGTAGAAGTCGAGCCCGCCGTCGGGCGCCACGAGCGACATCATGTTCGAGCGGAAGACGCCGAAGCTGTTGTAGAGGGCGGGATCCTGGCCGTGCAGCTTCTTCACGAGCTCCACGGCGCTTCTCGACCACGAGAGGATGTCGTAGACCTGCGCGAGGAGCGCGTCGCGCTCGGCCCGCTCGACGGGCTTGTTCACGCCGCCGGGAACGGAACCCGTGCCGTGGATCCGCCGGCCCGCGGTGACGCGGATCACCTCCTGCCCGAAGCGGCGAAGCAGCACCCCGCGCCGCGCGGTCTCGGGGTGCGCCGCGGCCACGCCCACGATGTTGCGCCGCGCCGCCTCGCTCCCGAACCCGAACAGCAGGTCCGGCGAGCACAGGTGGAAGAAGTGCAGCGCGTGGGACTGGAGCATCTGGCCGTAGTGCATCAGCCGGCGCACCTTCTCCGCGGTGGGCGTGAGGCGCGCGGCCCCGACGATCGCGTCCATCGCCTTGGAGGCGGCGAGGTGGTGGCTCACGGGGCAGATGCCGCACAGGCGCTGCACCATCACCGGCACCTCCCAGTAGGGCCGGCCCTGGATGAAGCGCTCGAAGCCGCGGAACTCGACCACGTGCAGGCGCACCTGGCGCACCTTGTCGTCGGCGTCGAGGAGGATCGTCACCTTGCCGTGCCCCTCGACCCGGGAGAGCGGGTCGATCGCGACGCGGCGAAGCCTTTCGGGGTGCTCGGCGGTCTCGTATCCGTAGGTCATGGCGGTTTCCGGGCGGCTCTCGCGGGCGTCAGTCCAGGTGGATGAGGCCGTGGTCCAGGGGACGCTCCTCGCCCGCGAGGAGTCCCGTGAGCACCTTCCAGATCGCGTCCGCCGAGGGCGGGCAGCCGGGGATGAAGTGGTCGATTCGCACGACCTCGTGGAGCGGGTGCACCTTGTTGAGCGGCAGCGGCAGCTCGGGATCGTCCGGGATCCGGCCGAACCGCGCGCCGGGCTCGCTGCGGTACACCTCCTGCAGCAGCAGCGGCAGGCTCAGGGGATTCCTCTGCGCCGGCAGGCCCCCGTTGATGGCGCAGGCGCCCACCGCCACGAGCACCTTGCAGCGGCGGCGGAACTCGCGCAGGACTTCCACGTTCTCGGCGTTGCAGAGCCCGCCCTCGATCAGCCCCACGTCGCAGTTGCCGACCTCCTTCACGTCCGTGATCGGCGAGCGGTCGAACTCCACCCGCTCGAGGAGCGCGAAGAGGCGCTCGTCGATGTCGAGGAGCGACATGTGGCAGCCGAAGCAGCCGGCGAGCGAGGTCGTGGCCACGCGCAGCTTCGGGCGAGCGCTCATGTCCCGCCCCCGCGCGGCCCCGGGCCGCGGCCGCGCGCGGCCGCCCTTTCCAGCGCCGCGGACGGGTCGGCCATGGCGCTGATGGGCTTCAGGTCGAACACCCGCTGCCCGAGGGGCACCTCGAAGCCGCGGCGCTTGGCGAGGATCACGCCCACCGGGCAGACGTGGACGGCCTTGTCGGCGGCCGTGACGTCCGAGTCGGCCAGGCGCCCGGTGCGCGAGTTCACGATGAGGCGCGTGCGGATGCCCCGTCCCGAGAGGGCGAAGGCGTTCTTGCGGTCCACGTCCCGGCTCGCGCGCACGCACAGCGAGCAGAGGATGCAGCGGTTGAAGTCGAGGAGCAGCTCCGGATGCGAGGCGTCCACGGGCCGGTCCGGGTAGAAGTGGTCGAAGTGCGGCGAGACCATGCCCAGGTCGCACGCCGTCGCCTGCAGCTTGCAGTTGCCGCTCTTCTCGCAGGACGGGCAGAAGTGGTTCCCCTCGACGAAGAGCATCTGCACCAGCGCGCGGCGCTCGTCGTTGATCGCGGGCGTGTCGCTCTCCACCACCGCGCCCGGGGCGGCGCGCGTGGTGCAGGAGGCGGCATGGCGGCCGTTCACGCGCACCGTGCACACCTTGCAGGAGCCGTGCGGCTTGAAGTCCGGGTGGAAGCACAGGTGCGGGATGTAGGCGCCGGCGGCCACCGCGGCCTGCAGGATGGTCTGGCCCTCGTTGAAGGCGATCGCGCGCCCGTCGAGGGTGAAGGTGGCGGTTGCGCTCATGGCGCCTCCGTGGATTGCGGCCACACGTGGGCGGCGCGGTCGTCGCGCCCGGTCATCTGCCGCGCCGAGGCGAGCGCGCGATCGAGGTCGAAGGCCGGCTCGAAGTCCTCGTGGGCGAGCCGGCTCTGGAACGCCCCGGGGAACTTGTCGATGGTGGTGAGCACGGGATTGCAGGCCGAGTGGCCGAGCCCGCAGTGGCTCATGGACTGCAGCAGCAGGTTCATCTTCCCGATCTCGGCGAAGTCGTAGGGCGAGCCGAGCCCGTTGGCGAGCTTGTCCATCATGTTCGTGAGGAGCGAGGTGCCCACGCGGCAGGGCGTGCAGAAGCCGCAGCTCTCGTGGCGGAAGAAGTGCACGAAGTTGCGCGCCACCTCGAACATGTCGCGTCCCTGGTCGAACACCATCACCGCGCCCGCCGTGGGCAGGTCCTCGAAGGCGATGCGCCGGTCGAACTCCGCCGCCGGCACGCAGGCGCCCGAGGGCCCGCTCACCTGCACGGCCTGCGTGCGCGCCGCGCCGCTGTCGGCGAGCACCTCGCGAAGCGACGTGCCGAAGGGATACTCGTAGATGCCCGGCCGCGCGCAGTCCCCGGAGACGCACAGCACCTTGGTTCCCGACGACTGCGCCGTGCCGAGCCCCGCGTACCAGGCGCCGCCCTTCAGGGCCACGAGGCAGGACGCCGCGAAGGTCTCGACGTTGTTCACCACCGTGGGCTCGCCGAGATAGCCCTCGGTCACCGGGTAGGGCGGCCGGCTGCGCGGGGTGCCGCGCTTGCCCTCGAGGGACTCGATGAGGGCGGACTCCTCGCCGCACACGTACGCGCCCGCGCCCACGTGGATCGCCACGTCGAAGTCGAAGCCCTCGCGCCCGAGGATCGATTCGCCCAGCAGCCGCGCGGCGCGGCGGCGCTCGAGCACCGCCTCGAGGTGCCCGAGGAGGAAGCGGTACTCGCCGCGCAGGTAGAGGAAGCCCCGCCACGCGCCCGTGGCGAGCGCGCCGAGCGTCATGCCCTCGACGACCGCGTCGGCCGCGCAGGCGAGGAGCACGCGGTCCTTGAAGTTCCCGGGCTCTCCCTCGTCGGCGTTGCACACGAGGTAGTGCGTGCGCCCCGGCGCATCGCGGCAGGCCTGCCACTTGAGGCCGGCGGGAAAGCCCGCGCCGCCGCGCCCGCGCAGCCGCGAGGCCTTCATTTCCTCGACGAGCGCGGCCGGGCCCCGCGCGAGGGCGGCCGCGATCGCCTCGCCGGGCCGGTAGTCCGCGCCCAGCAACGCGTCGCGCCGCTGGATGTTGTCGTCCACGCGGAAGTACTCCGCGGGCCAGGCCTCGAGGGGGACCGACTCGCGGATCAGCTCGGCGATCTCGTCCACGCGCCGGCCCGTGAGGCGCGTGACCGGGCGGCCGTTCACGAGCAGCGCCGGGCCCTGGTCGCACAGGCCCGTGCACGAGGTGGTGTCCACGCTCACGAGCCCGTCCTCGGACACCTTGCCGCGCTCGATCCAGAGGCTGCGGCACAGGCGCTCCAGGAGCGCGGGGGAGCCCAGCATCCGGTCGGTGATGTTGTCGCTGAAGAGGACCCGGTAGCGTCCGCAGGGGTTGATGTGCAGGAAGGAATAGAAGGTCGCCACGCCGAGGACCTTGGTGCGCGGCAGGTTCAGGCGCGCGACGATGCAGTCGATCGCCTCCGGGGCGATCCAGCCGCAGCTCTCCTGGACCTCGCGCAGCACCTGGAGCAGCTCGTGGGGGTCGTGCCGGTGCCGCGCCATCGCGGTGGCGGCGGCTTCTGCGGGACCGGGGCTCGAAGGGGGGGCGGTTCTCATGGGCGGGACGACTCGCGCGGGCGAGCGCCCGGCGGGCCCTCGGCCACTGCTCCCACCCTACCCCTCCGGTCGGGGTCCCCTTTGATATCGATCTAATGCGGGGCGCTATCCGGGACGGACGCGCGCGCGATGGTGCCCGGGGCCGGAGTCGAACCGGCAAGCCTCGCGGCTGCGGGTTTTAAGCCCGCTGCGTTTACCAGTTTCGCCACCCGGGCAACGAGGGCGAGTGTACACGGGCGAGGCGGCCCTCCCCTCCCGCGGGCCGCTTCCGGCCCCATAATGGCGCCCTCGCGCCCGCCGCCGGCGGCGCGCCCGGAGCCCGACCTGAACGCCCTGCGCCTCACGCCCGTCGTCCTCGTCCTCGGCATCCTCGCCGCGCACTTCTACCGCAACGCGGCCTGGATCCCGTTCGGCGTCACCATCGCCCTGCTGCCGCTCCTTTTCATCCGCGCGCCCTGGGCGGCGCGCGTGCTGCAGGCGGCGCTCCTCGCCGGGGCCGTCGAGTGGATCCGCACCGCCGCGGCGCTCGTCGCCATCCGCCAGTCGATGGGGCAGCCGTACACGCGCCTCGCCCTCATCCTCGGGGCGGTCGCGCTCGCCACGGGCCTCGCCGCGCTCCTCTTCCAGTGGAAGCCGGTGCGCGAGCGCTTCGGGATCGGGGCGGCGCGCCCGCCCGGCGACTAGGCGGCCTCGCCGAAGGCGCACACGCGGTTGCGGCCGCGGTGCTTCGCGTCGTAGAGCGCGGCGTCGGACTGGCTGAGCAGGGTGTCGAGGTTGACTCCCTCCGAGAGCACCGCCACGCCGACGGAAACCGTGATCCGCAGCGGCACGCCCTCGTCGCGGACGACCGAGGATTTCTCCACCGCCTCGCGCAGGCGCTCGGCCACGTCGAGCGCGCCCTCGAGCCCCGTCTCGGGCAGGAGGATCGCGAATTCCTCGCCGCCGACGCGGCCCACGACGTCGACGTTTCGCAGCACGCCGAGGCAGGTGCGCGCGAGGCTCTGGAGCACCCGGTCCCCGGCGCGGTGGCCGTGGGTGTCGTTCACCTCCTTGAAGTGGTCGATGTCGAGCATGAGCATCGACAGCGGCGCGTCGTAGCGCCTCGCCCGCGCGAGTTCCGCCTCCGCCATCTCGAAGAAGCGGCGCCGGTTCGCGAGCCCCGTGAGGGAATCCGTGTGCGCCTGCATCTCCAGGAGCTTCGCCACGCGCGCCTGCCGGCGCCACGCCCGGTCGATCATCGCCGTGGCGAGGATCGCCACGGCGAGGAGCCCGGTGGCGAGCAGGGCGACCATGCCCATGTCGCGGCGGAAGTGGCCGAGGTACTCGGAGGTGGCGCGGCCGACGGTGATGTGCAGGGGATAGTTCGCGACCCGCCGGTAGGAGTACATGCGTTCGACGCCGTCCGTCCGGGAGACCGCCCGGAAGGTCCCCGAGATCTCGCCGGCCTCGACGAGGCCTCGCAACTCGTCCGGCGCGGGCGAGCCTTCCCGCGGTGGGTACCGGGCGATGAGCTCGAAGTTCTCGCCGCGCAGGCTCACCGCGCCGAGGCTGCCGGCGTCGGCCGCCGCGAGCATCCTGACCAGGCGCTCCACGAGAACGGGCGCCACGACGACCCCCGCGAAGCGGCCGTCGGGGTGCTCGACCCGCCGCACCACGTCGATCTCCTCCTGCGACCCGAAGTGGGCGTGGTGGGGCGCCGAGACGACGACGCCGGAAACGTGGAGGTCGCGCAGCTTCGCGAAGTACGGGGCGTCGGCGACCGAGCCGACGGGCTCGGCCAGGAACGCGCGGCTCACCACGATGCGGCCGTGCTCGTCGGAGACGAGGAAACCCTCCACATCGGGCAGGAGGGAGTCGATGTTCGCCGCGTACGCGCGGAGCCGATCGTCGCCGTTCCTCTCCCGGGAGAGCTCGCGCTCGCGCTCGGTGGCGACCGTGTGCAGCGCGAGCTTCACCTTGTCGAAGAGCCCGGCGAGATCGCTCTCCAGGACGCGCGCGACGCTGTAGGTCTCGACCACCGCCTGCTCCTCGTGCTGGCGCCAGCTCGTGTAGATCGAGTGGCCGACGAAGAACGAGAAGAACGCGAGCAGCAGCCCCACCGTCCACCAGAGGCGCGTGACGAACCAGGCGCTGCCGCGAGAGACCAAGAATCCCCCTCCTCGGACGATCGTCCGCCCGGGGTCAACGGGCGGGCTTGTCGCCGATCAGGAAAGGGCGCGATTCAGTAGCACTGGGCGCGGCAGCGCCGCGCGATGTCCGCCTCGGTGAGCGGACCGCCGTCCCAGGAGCGGGCGTCGGCGGGCAGGTAGCAGGTGCACAGGCGCACGACGCCGGAGAATCCCGGCGGGGCGGGCGTGGAACGCCAGCGGCTCGCGGGCGGCGTGCCGAAGGTATTTGCCCAGGGATTCTCCTGGCTCGCGTCCCACGATCGCGGACCCGAGGCGAGGCGCTCGGCGTGCCGGTAGGGACGGGCGACGAGGTCGCGCCACTGCCGCTCGGCATCGCTGCGGCGCAAGGCCTCGCCCAGCCGGGCATTGGCGTAGTCGCCCCAGGCGTCCGCGGAGGCGCCCGCTGCTCCGCTCGCGAGAATCGCGGCGGCCAGGGCAAGGCGAGCGAGAGGTCGCAGGATCATGGCTCGGGGGCCGGGGACGGATGAAGTCAGCACGATGCTAGCGCAGGATGGCCGCGCCGTCTGTGGCGCAGTTCACACCCCCGGCCGGGGCGGCGCCGCCGTCCCCCGGCAGGAATCCCGCCTCGAGCCGTCCGGGGCACCCTCGCCCCGTCACGCGCCCGCGCGCGCGGAATCGGCGGGATTGCCGCGCGCGGGCGCGTCCGCCTCAGCGGATCGCCAACCGGTGCGCCGGCGTGCCCTTGTGCTTCGGCAACGTGAGGGTGAGCACGCCTTCGGCGTACTTCGCCTCCGCCTTGCCGAAATCGACGTCCACCGGCAGCGTGAAGCTGCGCGTCATCGAGCCGACGTAGCGCTCGCTGCGCAGCACCTTGCCTTCCTTCTCTTCCTTCTTCTCGCGGCGGACTTCACCCGCGATCGATACCACGTTGCCTTCCACGTCGACGTGGATGTCGTCCTTCGCCACGCCCGGCATGTCGGCCTTCACGAGATAGCGATCCTCGGCTTCCTCGACGTCCACCTTGATGGAGGGAGGCGCTTCCTCGGGATTCATCCAGATAGGCGCCAGCATTCCCTTGAACATGCCCGGGAATTCCGGTTCGAAGAGGCTCAACGGCCTGAGGGTTCCCATGATTGCTCCTTCTCGTCTGCCAAGCTCCAACAACCGATGGCCCCGACTGCGCCATCACGCGGGGCGAGCGCACATCCGGCCCCGCAGGTTCAGCGTAGCGCCGCGCCAGGTGAACCGTGTTGCCGGGGGTCAAGAAGGCTTCGGAATTCGCGCCGCGAGGTAGGCGCAGATGCGCTCCAGCGTGTCGAGGCCGGCGTAGTCCGACTCGGGAATCTCCACGCCGAACCGCGCGTGCAGCGCGATGAGGAAGTTCAGCCAGTCCATGGAGTCGAGGTCCACCTGGTCGCGAAGCGGCTCCCCGGGCCGAAGCTCGCCCTCGTCGAGCTCCGGCGCGATCTTCAGCAGCTCGGCCAGCACCCGCGGGCGCAGTTCGTCCGGGCTCACAGCTTCTCCGGTTCCTGGAGCCGGCCGGCGAGCGCGGCCAGGAAGGCGGCGCCGCGATGGCCGTCGCTCACGCGATGGTCGGCCGAGAGGGTGGCGACGACGGTCGGGGCGGCCACGACGGCGCCATCGTCCACCCAGGGCCGCGCCGCCACCCGGCCGAAGCCGACGATCGCCACCTGCGGGGGGTAGATGACGGCGAAGGTGGACTCCGCGCCACCCTCGCCGAGGTTCGTCACGGTGATCGTGGGGTCCGACATCTCCGAGCTCCTCAGGCTTCCCGCCCTCGCCCGCTTCACGAGGTCGGCGAGCGCCGCCATGAGTTCGTCCAGCGCGAGGGACTGGGCGTCGCGGATCGCCGGCGCCACCAGCCCTCCCTGCCGGATCGAGATCGCCACGCCCAGGTGCACCGCCCGGGCGGGCTGGTAGGCGCCCTCGCGCCAGGTACCGTTGAGGTCCGGGAATTCGGCGAGCGCGAGCGCCACGGCCTTCAGTTGCAGCGCCGCCATGAGGAGGCGCCCGCTCATCGGCCGCTTCGCGTTCGCGCCCGCCAGCCACTCGGCCGCGCGGCGCATCGGAATCGTCTCCGACAGGTAGTAGTGCGGGATCTCGCGCTTCGAGCGGCTCATCGCCGCGGCGATGGCCTTGCGCATCCCGGCGCCACGATCGGCGACTTCCGGCACGGCGGCGGGTGCCTTCGCCTTGCCGGCGGCGCCCTCGACGTCGGCGATCGTCACCGCGCCCGCCGGACCCGTTCCCGCGAGCGAGTCCGCATCGACACCCAGCTCGGCGGCCCGCTTCCGGGCGGCGGGCGAGACGGCCTTGCGAGCTCCGGCCGGCGGCTTCGCTTCCCCCTTCGGCGCCGGCGCCCCGGCGGCTCCGGGCTGTTCGCCGGGCGCGAGGAGCGTGGCCATCGGCGTTCCCACGGCGATCGTGGTTCCCGGCTCCACGAGCAGCTCGCTCACGGTGCCGTCCTGCCAGATCTCCACCTCCACGGCGGCCTTGGTGGTGTCCACGACCGCCACCACGTCGCCGCGCTTCACGGCGTCGCCGGGCCGCACCTTCCATTCGAGGAGCTTGCCCTCGTCCATGTCCGCGCCGAGCGAAGGAAGCCTGAACTCGATCATCCGAAGAGCCCCTTCGCCGCCGCCACGATCTTGTGCGCCTGGGGCAGCGCCGCCTCCTCGAGATGGCGCGCATACGGGATCGGCACCTCCTCGCGGCACACGCGCGCCACGGGCGCGTCGAGGTCGTAGAAGGCCTCCTCCATGATGCGCGCCATGATCTCCGCCGAGAGGCTGCCGCTGCGCCAGCCCTCGTCCACCACGACCGCGCGCCGCGTCTTGCGCAGCGAGGCGAGCACGGTCGCCATGTCGAGGGGCCTCAGCACCCGCAGGTCCACGACCTCCGCATCGATCCCGTCCGCGGCGAGCTGCCCGGCCGCCTCCAGCGCCTTCGGCA
The DNA here is from genome assembly GCA_937898635.1 of uncultured Pseudomonadota bacterium. GTDB lineage: Bacteria > Pseudomonadota > Gammaproteobacteria > Burkholderiales > Usitatibacteraceae > FEB-7. Next base: position 12,377 of record CALEJW010000224.1, read on the forward strand.
CGCAGCCGCCGTAGGCGACGATCGTCGCCTGGCTGCCGGGCCGGCGCACCCTGGCGCTCGAGATGTCGACGCGCTCCCCGGAGAGCTCGCCCTTCGTCTCGAAGAGCGCCGGGTACTCGAAGAGAAGGACGGGGTTGCCGTCCTGCAGCGCCGCCCCGAGCATGCCGTGCGCGTCGTCCACGGTCGCGGGCGTGGCGATCTTGAGGCCGGGAATGTGCGCGTACCAGCCCTCGAAGGAGTGCGAGTGCTGCGCCGCGAGCTGCCGCCCGGCGCCGGTGGACATCCGGATCACCAGGGGAACGTTGAACTGCCCGCCCGACATGTGGCGCAGGATGGCCGCGGTGTTCACGATCTGGTCGAGGGGCAGGAGGCTGAAGTTGACGGTCATCACTTCCACGATGGGCCGCATCCCGCCCAGCGCCGCGCCGATCCCCGCGCCCACGAAGGCGAGTTCCGAGAGCGGCGCGTCGCGCACGCGTTCGGGCCCGAACTCCTCCAGCATGCCCTTGCTCACGGCGTAGGTGCCGCCGTAGCGGCCGACGTCCTCGCCCATCAGGAAGACGCGGGCGTCGCCGGCCAGCGCCTCGTGCAGGCCCTGCCGCAATGCCTCGCGATAGGTGATCGTCGTCATGTCGCGTACACGTCCGTGGCGAGGTCGGCCTCCGGCTCCCAGCCGGCGGCCTCGGCGAACGCGACGGCGCGCTCGACCTCGGCCGCCACCTCGGCGTCGAGGGCGAGGAAGCGCTCCTCCGTGAGCTCGCCCTGGGCCTTCAGGCGCGCGGAGAAGGAGTGGATCGGGCCGCGCGTCTTCCAGCGCTCCACCTCGGCCTTGTCGCGATAGAGCTCGGGATCGAACATCGAGTGCGCGCGGAAGCGGTAGGTGCGGAACTCGACGAACACCGGCCCGGCGCGAAGCGCGTGCTCGCGGGCGCGCCTCGCGGCCTGGTGCACGGCCACCACGTCCATGCCGTCGACCGCGATCGCCTCGACGCCGTAGCTGGCGGCCTTCACGCACAGGTCCGTCTGCGATTCCGAGCGCTCGAGGGCCGTGCCCATGGCATAGAGGTTGTTCTCGCAGAAGAAGGCCACCGGCAGCCGCCAGAGCGCGGCGAGGTTGAGCGACTCGTGGAACGCGCCCTCGGCCACGGCGCCTTCCCCGAAGAAGCAGGCGGTGAGGCGATCCTCGCCGCGCATCTTCGCCGCCAGCGCGAAGCCGGTCGCGAGCGGCAGTCCGCCGCCCACGATCGCGTTGCCTCCATAGAACCGCGAAGCCGCGTCGAAGAGGTGCATCGAGCCGCCGCGCCCGCGCGAGCACCCTTCCTTCTTGCCGAACATCTCCGCCATGATGCGTTCCATCGCGACGCCCTTGAGCAGCGCGTGGCCGTGCTCGCGGTAGGTGGCGACGACGTTGTCGCCGGGCTCCAGCGCGCGGATGGCGCCGGTCGCGACCGCCTCCTCGCCGATGTAGAGGTGCAGGAAGCCGCGGATCCTGCCCTCCCCGTAGAGCTCCGCGCACTTCTCCTCGAGCCGGCGGATGCGCAGCATGTCCGTGAGCAGGCCCACGGACTGCTCCGCCGGGAAGGGCACCGGCCCCGAGGGGGGCGCCGGAAAGGCTTGGCTCATGCGGGCTCCTCCAGCGTCGAGGTGTCGCCTTCGGGCAGGCCCAGCTCGCGCGCCTTGAGCAGGCGGCGCATGATCTTGCCGCTCCTCGTGCGCGGCAGCGCCGGCGAGAAGTCGATCTCCTTCGGCGCCACGGCCGCCCCGAGGCGCTTCCTCGCGTGGGCGAGGATCTCCCTGCGCAGCGCCTCGCCGGGCTCGAAGCCGGCGCGCAGCATCACGAAGGCCTTCACGACCTCGCCCACGACCGGGTCGGGCTTGCCGATGACGCCGGCCTCGGCGACCGCGGGATGCTCCATGAGGGCGCTTTCGACCTCGAAGGGCCCGATGAGGTGGCCCGCGGACTTGATCACGTCGTCGGCGCGGCCGACGAACCAGTAGTAGCCGTCGTCGTCGCGCCGCGCGAGGTCGCCCGAGAGGTACCAGCCGTCGGCGAAGCACTGGCGGTAGCGCTCGTCCTGGCCCAGGTAGCCGCGAAACATCGAGGGCCAGCCGGCGCGCAGGGCGAGCTCGCCCTCCTCGCCCGCGGCGTGCACGAACTCGAGCCCCTCGTCGCGGCGGTGCACGATGGCCGCCTCGACACCCGGCAGCGGCAGCCCCATCGAGCCGGGCTTCACGTCCATGGCGATCGTGTTGGCGATCATGATGCCGCCCGTCTCGGTCTGCCACCAGTTGTCGTGGATGGGCATGCCGAACGTCTCCTCGCCCCACCACACCGCCTCCGGGTTGAGGGGCTCGCCCACGCTCGCGATGAAGCGCAGGTCCGGAAAGGCCGTGCCGCCCGCCATGCCCGTGCCCGCCTTCATGAGCATGCGGATCGCGGTGGGCGCCGTGTACCACACGCTCACGCGCTCCTCCGCGAGCAGCCGGTACCAGCGCGCGGCGTCGAAGTCCGCCTCGTCCACCACGCTCGTCACCCCGTGCACGAGCGGGGTCACGATGCCATAGGAGGTTCCCGTCACCCAGCCCGGGTCCGCGGTGCACCAGAAGACGTCGCCGGGATGCAGGTCGAGCGCGGCCCTGCCGGTCGCGTAATGCATCACGACCGCCCCGTGGACGTGGACCGCGCCCTTGGGCATGCCCGTGGTCCCGCTCGTGAAGTGCAGGAAGGAAACGTCGTCTTCCGCGGTGGGCTCCACGTCGCACGCCGGCGAGGCGGCCGCCAGCTCGGCGCGGAACTCCGGCGAGTCGACGCACAGCACGTGCTGCAGGGTCGGCATCGGGACGGCGATCTTCGCCACCTTCCTGCGGTTGAGCGCCTCGGTGGTGACGAGGACCTTGCCGCGGCCCAGGTTCACGCGCGTGGCGATGGGCTCCGGGCCGAAGGCGGCGAAGAGCGGCGAGACGGCGGCGCCGAGCTTCAGGCCGCCGAGCACGGCGGCGTAGAGCTCGGGGATGCGCCCGCAGAGCACGAAGACGGCATCGCCCTTGCGCACGCCCCGCAGCCGCAGCACGTTCGCGAAGCGGCTCGAGGACTCGGAGAGCTCGCGGTACGTGATGGCGCGCGGGTCGCCGGCGACGGGATGCCAGCGGATGGCCACATGAGCGGCCAGCGGGCCGCGCGCGTGGCGCTCGAGCGCTTCCCAGGCGATGTTGAGGCCGCCGCCGGGGAGCCCGTCGAGCGCGCGCCGGGCCGCATCCCACCCCAGCGGCGCATTCGGCGCGAGCCGAAGGCTGGCCGCCTTCTTGCGGATGACTGGCGCCCTTGCGACCATTTGCGCTTCCCCGCAGAGGAGCTGCCGATCCAGTATCGGCGCGGCCGGTCGGCCTCTCTTGACCCCGATCAACTCCACGGGGGGTGCCGGCGGGACACTGGCTTCGACAGGCATCGCGCCTCCAAGCCGAGAGGAGAGGAGCACCATGCGCACCCTCACCGCACGCAAGGCCCGCGCGAAACGCACGCGGGCGAAGACCGCCGAGAAATGGGTCTACCTCTTCTCCGAGGGCAACGCCCGCCGCAAGGACCTCCTCGGCGGCAAGGGCGCGAACCTCGCCGAGATGACGCGCATGGGATTGCCCGTGCCGCCGGGTTTCATCGTGTCCACGCGCGCCTGCAACGCCTACCTCGCCGCGGGCGGGTTTCCACCCGGGGCCTGGGCGCAGGTGGAGAAGGCCCTCGCGAAAGTCGAGCGCCTCGCGGGCAAGCGCCTGGGAGACCCCGCCGACCCCCTCCTCGTCTCCTGCCGCTCGGGCGCGCGCTTCTCGATGCCGGGGATGATGGACACGGTGCTCAACATCGGCCTGAACGACGCCGTGGCCGCGGGTCTCGCGAAGCTCACGGGCGACGAGCGCTTCGCGAACGACGCCTACCGGCGCCTGGTGCAGATGTTCGGGACCGTGGTGCTGGGACTCGCCGACGAGCCCTTCGAGGAGGTCCTCGCGAAGGCGCGCAAGGGCGCGGGCGTGGCGAACGACGCCGACCTCGACGCGAAGACGCTCGCCGGCGTCACGGCGAGCTTCAAGGCGATCGTGAAGGCTCGCGCGAAGCGCGCCTTTCCCGAGGACCCGCGCGAGCAGCTGCGCCTCGCGACCGAAGCCGTCTTCAAGTCCTGGAACGGCAAGCGCGCCATCGACTACCGCAACGCCGCGGGCATCGCCCACGACCTCGGCACGGCGGTGAACATCCAGGCGATGGTGTTCGGCAACCTCGGCAAGGGATCCGGCACCGGCGTCCTCACGACCCGCAACGTGACCGACGGGGAGCCCACGCTCGAGGGCGACTGGCTCGCCAACGCCCAGGGCGAGGACGTCGTGGCGGGCACGCGCGCGACGAGGCCCATCGCGGACCTGCGGCGCGAGATGCCGGCGATCCACGCCGCGCTCGCGCGGCACTGCCGCACGCTCGAGAAGCACTTCCGCGACGTGCAGGACGTGGAGTTCACCATCGAGCGGGGAAAGCTCTGGATGCTGCAGACGAGGGACGCCAAGCGCACCGCCCAGGCCGCGGTTCGCATCGCCGTGGACCTCGCGGGCTCGCGCCTCATCACGCGCGCCGAGGCCGTCGAGCGCGTCTCTCCCGACCACGTGGACGCCTTCCTGCACCCGCAGTTCGATCCGGCCGACAAGGCCGCGGCGAAGAAGCGCGGCGACCTCCTCGCCACCGGGCTCAACGTCTCGCCGGGCGCGGCGAGCGGCGTCCTCGCCTTCGACGCCGACACCGCCGAGCGCTGGGGCGCGAAGGAGAAGAAGGCGGTCATCATGGTCCGGCCCGAGACCAAGCCCGACGACGTGCACGGCATGCTCGCCGCCCGCGGCATCCTCACCAGCCGCGGCGGGCGCACCAGCCACGCGGCCCTCGTGGCGAGGCAGTTCGGCAAGCCCGCGGTGGTGGGCGTCTCCGCGATGGAGGTGGACACGGAGCGGCGCGAGTTCGCCATCGCCGGCCGCGTGCTGCGCGAGGGCGACCCGGTGTCCGTGGACGGCACGACGGGAGAGGTGTTCGCCGGGGCGCTGAAGACCGTGGTGCCGGAGTTCACGGATCCCTACCTCGCGAAGCTCCTCGCCTGGGCCGACGGCTTCCGCCGCCTCGGCGTGTGGGCCAACGCGGACTACCCGCGCGACGCCACCCGGGCGCGCGGCTACGGCGCCGAGGGCATCGGCCTGTGCCGCACGGAGCACATGTTCTTCGAGACCGATCGCCTGCCGCTCGTGCAGCAGATGATCCTCGCCACGACGGACGAGGAGCGCGCCGGGCCGCTCGCGAAGCTCCTGCCCTTCCAGCGCGAGGACTTCGTGGGGCTCTTCCGCGCGATGGACGGCCTGCCCGTCACCATCCGCCTCATCGACCCGCCGCTGCACGAGTTCCTGCCGAGCCACGACGAGCTCGCGCACGACGTGACGCAGCTGGAGACGCGCGCGGAGTTCGCCGGGGGCAAGGACCCGCTGGGACTCGCGGGCACGCTCGCGCAGAAGAAGAAGCTCCTCGCCGCGGTCGAGTCGATGCGCGAGGCGAACCCGATGCTGGGGCTTCGCGGCGTGCGCCTGGGCATCCACCTGCCGCAGCTCGTGCGCATGCAGGTGCGCGCCATCATCGAGGCCGCCTGCCGCTGCAAGCGCGAGGGCGTGCGCGTGCACCCGAAGATCATGATCCCGCTCACGGCGCACAACAACGAGCTCAAGGTCGAGGACGCGATCCTCGAGGAAGAGGCCCGGGCGGTCATGAAGGAGCAGGGAACCCGGGTGAAGTACCAGTTCGGGACCATGATCGAGATCCCGCGCGCGGCGCTCACCGCCGGGGAAATCGCCCGCTACGCCGAGTTCTTCTCCTTCGGCACCAACGACCTCACGCAGACCACCTTCGGGATCTCCCGCGACGACGCCGAGACGGGATTCCTGCGCGAGTACCTCGAGCGGCGCATCCTTCCCGAGAACCCCTTCGCCACGATCGACCAGGCGGGCGTGGGCAAGCTCATGGAGATGGGCGTGCGGCTGGGGCGCGAGGTGCGTCCCGACCTCGAGGTCGGCATCTGCGGCGAGCACGGCGGGGATCCCGCCACGATCGCCTTCTGCCACCGCCTGGGTCTCGACTACGTGAGCTGCTCTCCCTACCGCGTGCCGGTGGCGCGCCTCGCGGCCGCGCAGGCCGCCCTCGCCCGCTAGGCGGTCGTGCGCCGCAGGTGCGAGGGCCGCAGCTCGGAGAGGCGGCGGATGCCGAGCATCGCCATGTCGCGGTCGATCTCGGCCGCGAGGATGCGCACCGCGTGCGCCACCCCCGCTTCGCCGCCGACCGCGGCGGCGTAGCCGAAGGACCTGCCGAGGAGGACGAACTTCGCCCCCAGCGCGAGCGCCTTCAGGACGTCGGTGCCCCGGCGCACGCCGCTGTCGAAGATCACCGGCACCTCGCCGCAGGCCTGGGCGACCTCGGCGAGGACGCGCAGCGGGGCGATGGCGCCGTCGAGCTGGCGGCCGCCGTGGTTGGAGACCACGATCGCGTCCGCGCCGCGGTCGATCGCGCGGCGCGCGTCGTCCGGGTCGAGGATGCCCTTCACCACGAGGCGGCCCTTCCACAGCCGGCGGATGAGGTCGTAGTGTCCCCAGTCGAGGTTGCCGCGGTCGGAGAAGTCGCGCAGCACGTCGGGCGAGAGGATGGGCGCGCCGCGCGTGGCGAAGTTGTTCTCGAAGTGCGGCATCCCGTGGCGCACGAGGGTCGCGAGGAAGGTGCCGAAGAGCCAGCGCGGGTGCGTGATGCCGTCCCACGCGAGGCGCGGCGTGGGGCGAAGCGGCGTCGAGAAGCCCGCGCGGACGTTGTTCTCCCGGTTGCCCGCCGTGGGCACGTCCACCGTGAGGACGAGGGTGCCGAAGCCCGCGGCGGCCACCCGCGCGAGGAGCTCCGTGATCGTCTTTTCGTCGCCGGGCAGGTAGGCCTGGAACCACGCGTCGGGCGCCGCCTTCGCCACCTCCTCCAGCCGGATGAGCGAGGAGCCGCTCATCGCCATCGGGATGTTCGCCTCCCGCGCCGCGTTCGCCATCGCGAGGTCGCCGCGCCAGGCGTAAAGGGCGGCGATGCCGATGGGCGCGATGCCGAAGGGGTGCGCGTACTCGCGGCCGAGGAGCGCCGTCTGCTGCGAGCGCCCCGACACGCCGGCCAGCACGCGCGGCACGAAGCTCCACTCGCGGAAGGCCGCGCGGTTGTCCTCGCGGGAGACGTTGTCCTCCACGCCGCCGGAGACGTAGGCGAAGAGCGGGCGCGGCAGGTGGCGGCGGGCGGCCGCCTCGAAGTCGTCGAGGGAGAGGATGTCGCGAAGGCGGGCGGGGACGGCGGCGGGCGAGGTCATGGAGCGCGTGCGGTGACGGTGGCGCGAAACGGCGGCGGCGCGTTCCCGGGCGGCGGCGCCGCCGCCCGGGCCCTCGCGCCGGGGGCTAGCAGCTTCCGGAGACGCTGGTGGTGACCGGCGCGCCGAGGGAGCCGTCGGCGTTCTGCGGCCGGTAGCTCACGACGATCGACGAGGCCCGGAGCGAGACCTGCTCGAGGAGCGCGCCGCCGCCGGAGCCCGATTGCTGCACGGAGGTCACGTACACCTGGTTCAGCGTGTAGGTGAGGAACTCCTGCTGGCCCTCGCCGGCCTTGCGCATCGCGAGGACGGCGCTCGCGACCTGCGTGCCCATTGCCGCGGCCGCGAAAAGCGCGGGCGTGGCGCGGTCCACGTACTTCGTGATCGCGAGGTCCTGCACGCAGCCGCGCTTGCCGACCTTGCCTTCCTCCTTCGGGCTCACGCCCCAGGACCAGGACAGCACGTCGATCTCGTCCTTGTGGCGGGCGTCGGTGGACTCCCCCTTGATGCCGTCGATCTTCAGGAACGCGTCGATCGCGGCCTGGGCGCTGCCTGCGGCGAGGAGGATGCATGCGGCGAATGCGGGGACGAAGCGTTTCCACGGGGTCGAAGCGGACATGGAGGAGTCTCCTGGGAATCGTTGTCGGAAGGCGCTCTTGGCGGCGCGGCGCGGTCCCCGGATCGCGGCGGGGGGAAACGGCCGGCGCCTAGTCTACCCTGCGGGGGCCGCGCGCGACCTTGGGCCCGCGTGCTAGGATTTTCGCGCCATGACCCTCTCCTTCCGGGACCCGTCCGCCGCCGAAGGCGAGCCGGATCCCGCCGCTCCCCCCGTCCTCGCCCGGCCCGGCTCGGCCCTGCGCCGCGAGATCACCGCGGCCTGCCGCCGCGCGGAAGCCGAGGCGCTCGCGCCCCTGATGGGAAGCGCGAGCTTCGACGCGGCCGCCCTCGCACGGATCGGCAGCCGCGCCGGCGCCCTCGTCGAGCGGGTCCGCGCGGAGCGATCGGGCGCCTCCGGCGTGGACGCGCTCATGAGCGAGTTCGACCTGTCCTCCGAGGAAGGCGTGGCGCTCATGTGCCTCGCCGAGGCGCTGCTTCGCATCCCCGACTCGCGCACCGCCGACCGGTTGATCCGCGACAAGCTCTCGCGGGGCGACTGGCGAAGCCACGTGGGCGCGAGCGAGTCGCTCTTCGTGAACGCGGCCTGCTGGGGCCTCGTGGTCTCGGGCTCCCTCGCGCGGGCGGAGACCGACCCGCGCGGGCTCGAGGGAGCGCTCGCCGCCCTCCTCGGCCGCGTGGGCGAACCCGTGATCCGCGCCGCCACGAAGGCCGCCATGGGCTTCCTCGGCTCGCAGTTCGTGCTCGGCGAGACGATCGGCGGGGCGCTCGAGCGCGCGCGCCGCAAGGAAACCCTGGGCTACCGGCACTCCTTCGACATGCTCGGCGAGGCGTCGATGACCCGGGCCGACGCGGATCGCTACGTCGAGACCTACCGCGAGACGATCGCCGCCGTGGGCGCGTGGTCGGCGGGCCGCGGGATCTACGCCGGCGCGGGCGTGTCGGTGAAGCTCTCGGCGCTGCACCCGCGCTACTCGCGCGCGAAGCACGGGCGGGCCATGGCGGAGCTCCTGCCCCGCATCGTGGAGCTGGCCGCGCTCGCGAAGCGCCACGACATCGGCTTCACGATCGACGCCGAGGAGGCCGACCGCCTCGAGCTTTCCCTGGACCTCTTCGAGGCCGCGGCCCTCGACCCCGCCCTCGCCGGCTGGGACGGGCTCGGCTTCGTGATCCAGTCGGTGCAGAAGCGCGCGCCCTTCGTGGTGGACTGGGTGCTCGACCTCGCGCGGCGAAGCGGCCGGCGCATCATGGTCCGGCTCGTGAAGGGCGCCTACTGGGACACCGAGGTCAAGCGCGCGCAGGTGGCGGGACACGCCGACTACCCGGTCTTCACGCGCAAGGTCCACACCGACGTCGCCTACCTCGCCTGCGCCGCGAAGCTCCTCGCCGAGCCCGCGCTCGCCTACCCGCAGTTCGCCACGCACAACGCCGCGACGCTCTGCCAGGTGATCGAGCTGGCCGGCGGGCGCCGCGACTTCGAGTTCCAGTGCCTGCACGGCATGGGCGAGACGCTCTACGACCAGGTGGTGGGCGAGGAGGGACTGGGCCTTCCCTGCCGCATCTACGCGCCGGTCGGCACGCACGAGACGCTCCTCGCCTACCTCGTGCGCCGGCTCCTGGAGAACGGCGCGAATTCCTCCTTCGTGAACCAGATCGTCGACCCCCAGGTCCCCCTCGAGCGCCTGCTGGAGGATCCCGTGACCGCGGCGCGGCCCTTCGCCGGCTCGCCGCACCCGCGCGTGGTCGCGCCGCCCGCGCTCTACCCGGACCGGCGCAATTCGCGTGGCATGGACCTCACCGACGAGGATGCGCTCGCCGCGCTGGAGAAGTCGCTCGCGCGCGCGGCCGGCGAGCGCTGGCGCGCCGCGCCCCTGCTTGCCGGCTCCGGCATCGCCGCCGACGCCCGCGCCGCCACGCCCGTGCGCAGCCCCGCCGACTCGCGCGTCGTCGTCGGCGAGGTGGCCGAGGCGAGCCTCGAGGACGTCGACCGCGCCCTGAGCCTCGCCTGCGGCGCCGCGACCTGGCGGGAGAGCGAGCCCGGGCAGCGCGCCCGGGTCCTCGAGCGCGCCGCGGACCTCCTCGAGGAGAACGCCGGGGCGCTCATCCACCTCGCGGTGCACGAGGCCGGCAAGACGCTGCCCAACGCCGTGGGCGAGGTGCGCGAGGCCGTGGACTTCTGCCGCTACTACGCGCTGCGCGTGCGCGAGGAGCCGCCGGGCGCGCCCCTGGGCGTGGTCGCCTGCATCAGCCCGTGGAACTTCCCGCTCGCGATCTTCGTCGGGCAGGTGGCCGCCGCGCTCGCGGCCGGCAACGCGGTCGTCGCCAAGCCCGCGGAGCAGACGCCCCTCATTGCCGCCGAGGCCGTGCGGCTCCTGCGCGCCGCGGGCGTCCCCGCGGACGCCCTGCAGCTCCTGCCGGGCCGCGGCGAGACGATCGGCGCGCGGATCGTGGCCGACGCGCGCGTCGACGGCGTGGTCTTCACCGGCTCGACGGAAGTGGCCGAGGCCATCCACCGCAGCCTCGCCGGGCGCGGCAACGTGGCCCTCGTCGCGGAAACGGGCGGGCAGAACGCGATGATCGTCGACTCCTCCGCGCTTCCCGAGCAGGTGGTCGCGGACGTCCTCTCCTCGGCCTTCGACAGCGCCGGCCAGCGCTGCTCGGCGCTGCGCGCACTTTTCGTGCAGGAGGAGATCGCCGATCGCGTCCTCGCGATGCTCTCCGGCGCGATGCGCGAGCTCGAGGTCGGGGACCCCGCCCGCCTCGCGACCGACGTCGGCCCGATCATCGACGCGGCGGCCCTGGCGGGGCTCGAGGCCCACGTGGCGAGGCTCGAGCGCACCGCGCGCCTCGTCGCGCGCGCGCCGCTTCCCGGGGGACTGCGCGGGCACTACCTCGCGCCGGTGGCCTTCGAGATCGGGTCGCTGCGCGAGCTCGACGGCGAGGTCTTCGGCCCGGTGCTGCACGTGGTGCGATTCGCCGGCGCCGACCTCGCGGGAGTCGTCGCGGAGGTGAACGCCACGGGCTACGGCCTCACGCTCGGGGTCCACAGCCGGCTCGATTCCACCATCGACTTCGTGGTCTCCCACGCGCGCGCGGGCAACGTCTACGTGAACCGCAACATCGTGGGCGCGGTGGTGGGCGTGCAGCCCTTCGGCGGCGAGGGCAAGTCCGGCACCGGTCCCAAGGCGGGCGGGCCGCGCTACCTGCGCGCGCTCGCGAGGGACAGGGCCGCGGAGCCGACGGCGGCGCCGGCGCCGCTTCCGCTGCCGCCCGCCGATCCCGGCGCGGTGTTCGACTTCAATGCCGCCGTGCGCACGCTCGCCGCCGCCGCCCCCGGTCTCGCCACGGTGGAGCGCGCCGCCGTGCTCGCGGCGCTCGGCCGCCAGGGCGGCGAGATCCCGGCGCAGCTCGCCGAGGAACTCGCCCGCGCAATCGAGGACGGCCGGGAGATCGAGCTCGCGGGACCGACGGGGGAGCGAAACACCTGGCGGGCGCACCCGCGCGGTCTCACGGTCGCCCTCGGCGACGAGCGCGGCGACGCGCTCGCCTTCCTGGGCCAGGCGATGGCCGCGATCGCCGCGGGCAATCCGGTGCTGCTCGTGCCGGACGAGGAGACGGAGACCGCCGCCCGCGTCGCCTCCTGGGTCCGCGCCGCCGGCTGGCCCGCCATCGCCGCGGCCCGGGCGGGCGTGAAGCAGTGGGCGACGCTGCCCGCGCTGGGCGCCGTGCTCGTCGCGGGACGCGCTCGCGCGCGCGAGGCGGCGCAGGCTCTCGCCGCGCGCTCGGGCGCGCGCATCCCCGTGGTGGAGCCCGCGGGCGCCCCGTGGCGCTACCCCGCCTGGCGTCTCGAGTGCGAGCGCTGCGTTTCCGTGAACACCGTGGCGGCAGGCGGCAACGCGCACCTGCTCGCGCAGATGGACTGAACGCGGGCGGGCGCGCGCATGCAGGAACCCCAACCCGACTTCTGGCGGAACGTTCGCGAGGAACTCGCCGTCGGCCCGCACTGGGCCGACCGCGCCGTGGTGCTCGCCTACGCCGTCGTGACGGGCCTCGTCGTGGTGGGCTTCACCTTCGCGGCGGACGCGGCGAGCGAGGGATTCGAGCGGCTTCGCGGGCTGGGCGAGCACGGTCCGTGGCTCGCGCTCGCCTGGACGCCCGCGCTGACGGTGGCCGTCCTGTGGTGGACGCGGCGCTTCGCGCCCGGCACGCAGGGCTCGGGCATCCCGCAGGTCGTCGCCGCGCTCGACGAGCGCCTCGCGCCGGCCGAGCGGGGCGCGCTCGTCTCGGTGCGCCTGTCGCTGCACAAGATCGCGCTCGTCTCCGGCGGGCTCCTCGCGGGACTCTCGATCGGGCGCGAGGGCCCGACGGTCCAGGTCGGCGCGGGCGTGATGCAGCACGCGAAGCGCTGGCTCTCGCCGCGCGCGGGCGTGGACGCGCACGACCTGATGGTGGCGGGCGCCGCCGCCGGCATCGCCGCGGCCTTCAACACGCCGCTCGGCGGCGTGGTCTTCGCGCTCGAGCAGCTCTCGCACCGCCGGAGCACTTCCCACAGCGGCCTGGTGATCATCAGCATCGTGCTCGCGGGCCTGGTCGCGGTGTCGGTCTTCGGGAACCTGAGCTACTTCGGCGAGCTGCGCGTGCAGGAGCTGGGCTGGCCCCTGCTGGGCCCGGGGCTGCTCGTCGCGTTGGTCTCGGGATTCGCCGGGGGCCTCTTCTCCCGCCTCATCGTGGCCTCCAGCCGGCGCCTGCCCGACCGCCTGTCGCGCTGGCGCTTCGAGTATCCGCTGCGATTCGCCGCGGCCTGCGGCCTCGCCGTCGCGGTGATCGGCATCGTCTCGAACGGCACCACCGCCGGGGCCGGCTACGCGCCCACCCGTGCGCTCCTCGAGGGCCAGGCCGAGATCCCGGCGATCTACACCGTGCTCAAGTTCTGCGCCACCTGGATCTCGACCTGGTCCGGCGTGCCCGCGGGAGCGTTCGCGCCATCGCTGGCGATCGGCGCCGGCATCGGCAACGACGTCGCGCTCCTCGTGGGCGCCGGCCCGGAGATCGCGATCCCGCTGATCGCGCTGGGCATGGTGGGCTTCCTCGCGGCGACGACCCAGGGGCCGCTCACGGCCTTCATCATCGTGATGGAGATGGTCTCGGGCCACGCGATGGTCCTGAGCCTCATGGCCACGGCGCTCCTCGCGAGCGCGCTGGCGCGCTGGGTCACGCGGCCGATGTACGTGGAGCTCGCCGCGCTGTGCATGCCGCCGCGGCCGGCGGCGGATCCGGTCCCGCCCGAAACCCGGCCGCCGGGCTGAGCGGCGACCCGCGCCGGGGGCCGGGGGGACATTTTTCGGGTATCCTCGACGCGATGCGGGTAACGCGTTTCAAGCGGGCCACGAGCCCGCGGCAGTCGTCGTCAACCACAGAAGAGAGGAACACAGCCCATGTTTAGGAATTCCAGGTTGCTCAGCGCCTTCGGCGCCCTCGCCTTCGCGGGCGCGCTCGCCGCGCCCGACGCGGCGCTCGCCCAGCAACGCTTCATCACCATCGGCACCGGCGGCGTGACCGGCGTGTACTACGCCGCGGGCGGCGCCATCTGCCGCCTGGTGAACAAGGACCGCAAGGCCCACGGCATCCGCTGCTCGGTCGAGAGCACCGGCGGCTCGGTGTACAACATCAACACCATCCGCGCGGGCGAGCTCGACATGGGCGTGGCCCAGTCCGACTGGCAGTACCACTCGATGAAGGGCACGAGCACCTTCAAGGACCAGGGCGCCTTCGGCGAGCTGCGCTCCGTGTTCTCGCTGCACCCCGAGCCGTTCACGGTGCTGGTGCGCAAGGAAGCGGGCGTCAAGTCCTTCGCGGACCTGAAGGGCAAGCGCTTCAACATCGGCAACCCCGGCTCGGGCACGCGCGCCTCGATGGAGGAGCTCCTTTCCGCGATGGGCTGGAAGACGAGCGACTTCTCGCTCGCTTCCGAGCTCAAGGCCGACGAGCACGGCGCCGCGCTCTGCGACAACAAGATCGACGGCTTCTTCTACGGCGTGGGCCACCCGTCCGCGAACATCCAGGACCCGACCACGACCTGCGGCGCGAAGCTGGTCGGCCTCACGGGCCCCGCGGTGGACAAGCTGGTGGCCGGCAGCCCCTACTACGCCAAGGTGGCGATCCCCGGCGGCATCTACGCCGGCAACCCCGATCCCACGCCCACCTACGGCGTGCTGGCGACCTTCGTCTCCTCGAGCAAGGTCTCCCCGGACCTCGTGTACCAGGTCGTGAAGGCGGTCTTCGAGAACTTCGAGGACTTCAAGAAGCTGCACCCGGCCTTCGCGCACCTCGACCCGAAGAAGATGATCAAGGACGGGAACTCCGCGCCGCTGCATGACGGAGCGATCCGCTACTACAAGGAAAAGGGCTGGATGTAATTTCCCGCGGCACCGCCGGGCCGGGCGCGGGACGCCCGGTCCGGCGCCCGTGCGTGGCGGGCCGGATCGCGCGCGCGGCTCGCGTCCCGACAACCGCCGCCCGGAGGCGCAATGGCTGAGAAGAAGGAAAACGAAACCGCCCCCGACGCCGCCAAGCTGCAGGAACTGGTCGCCGAATCCGACACCGGCGGCCGCGCGCCCAGGGGCGCCGTCGCCTGGGTCCTCGCGGGCACCGCGCTCGCGTGGTCCCTCTTCCAGCTCTGGTACGCCTCGCCCCTGCCGTTCACCTTCGGCGTCTTCGTCTTCAACGACACCGAGGCGCGCTCGATCCACCTCGCCTTCGCGATCTTCCTGAGCTTCGCCTCCTACCCGGCCTTCAAGCGCTCGCCCCGGGCCTACATTCCCGTCGTCGACTGGATCTTCGCCCTCGCGGGCGCGTTCTGCGCGGGCTACATCTTCCTCTTCTACACCGAGCTCTCGACGCGGCCGGGGCAGCCGACGACGCTGGACCTCGCCGTCGCCGTGACCGGCATGGTGCTCCTGCTCGAGGCGGCGCGGCGCGCGCTCGGCCCGGCGATGGCGATCGTGGCGATCGTCTTCCTCGCCTACATCTTCGGCGGGCCGTGGATGCCCGACATGATCGCCCACAAGGGCGCTTCCCTCTCCAAGGGCATGTCGCACCAGTGGCTCACGACGGAAGGCGTGTTCGGCATCGCGCTCGGGGTCTCCACGAGCTTCATCTTCCTCTTCGTGCTCTTCGGCTCCCTGCTGGACAAGGCGGGCGCGGGCAACTACTTCATCAAGTCCGCCTTCGCGCTCCTGGGCCACATGCGCGGCGGCCCCGCCAAGGCGGCGGTGGTGTCCTCCGCGGCCACCGGGATCATCTCCGGCTCCTCGATCGCGAACGTCGTCACCACGGGCACCTTCACGATCCCGCTCATGAAGCGGGTGGGCTACCGGCCCGACCAGGCGGGCGCGGTGGAGGTCTCGAGCTCGGTGAACGGCCAGCTCATGCCGCCGGTGATGGGCGCGGCCGCGTTCCTGATGGTCGAGTACGTCGGCATCCCCTACACGCAGGTGATCAAGCACGCCT
>CALEJW010000225.1 GCA_937898635.1 uncultured Pseudomonadota bacterium
TCCTGCATTTCGTCGCTTTCCCCTCGCGGCGGGGGGTTGGCCTCCCTAGAGTGGCTCCATCGCAACGACGCAAGCCACCAGGAGCCACAAATGATCACCTTCATCTTCGCCTTCGCGACCGTCGGTTTCTTCGTCGCCATCGCCGACCAGATCGTCGGGACGGTATCCAGCTCGCGCACCTTCGGCTAGACGAAACCCATGATTCGCCGCGTCGCGGTTTTCCTTTCATTCCTGCTGCTGGCCGGCGGAGCGGTCGCCGAAGACGCCTGGGCGGAGGGAACGGTTCGATTCGGGGGCCATGTCGCAGTCTCGGAACCCACGGCCGGCTCCCTCTACGCGGCGGGCGGCACGGTGCAGGTGGAAGCCCCCGTGCAGGGCCCGCTACGCGCGGTCGGCGGCGATGTGGAGGTCGGCCCTGGCGCGCAGATCGCGGGCAGTGCTTCGATTGCCGGTGGCAGCGTCGTGGTGAGGGGCCCGATCCAAGGCGACCTTCACGTTGGCGCCGGCGACGTTACCCTCGATGGCCCGGTGGCAGGAGATGCATTCGTCGGGGCTGGGTCGCTGAGCCTCGGCCCGAACGCCCGCATCGAAGGGAAGCTCAAGTTTCGCGCCGGTGAATTGATTCGCGATCCTGGCGCGCAGGTGGCTGGCGGCTTGGTCCATGCGCCTCCCCGAGTGCACCGGCACGAATGGACATCGGGCGAGCGAATGACCCGCGGGTGGATGTGGAGCCTCGGGCTTGTCGTGCTGGCCGCGATACTCGCGGGCGCCCTGCCCGGCCCTTCGCAACGCCTGGCGCAGGAGCTGCGCGAGCGGCCGGGGATGACCACGCTGGTGGGATTCCTCGCGCTCACCGCCATTCCGGTCGCTGCGGTGATGCTGGTAATCACCATCATCGGCATCCCGATCGCCCTCCTCGCGATGGTCCTGTACGCCGCGTTGCTGATGATCGGTTACGTGTGGCTCGCCGTGGTGCTGGGGGGCCTGCTCCTCGATCGCTTCAGCGCCGAGACGGCCGCGGTGACTGCGTGGCGCATCGGTGCGGCGGCTCTCGCGATGATCGTCCTGGCGATCGC
>CALEJW010000226.1 GCA_937898635.1 uncultured Pseudomonadota bacterium
GAGCACCACCGCGCCGCCCACGAACTGCGCCGCGCCGATCGCCTCGCCGAAGAGCGCCCAGGCGAAGAGCGCGGCCATCACCGGCTGGATGAGGAGGCTCACCGAGGAGAGCGAAGCCGGCAGGTGCGCGAAGGCGTAGGCGATGAGTCCCTGGCCCAGCACCTGCGACACCAGCGCGAGGCCGGCGAGGACCAGCCAGCCGTTCACGCCCTGCGGCAGCATCGGCTGCGGGGAGAGGAGCGCGACCGGCAGCAGCGCCACCGCCGTGATCGTGGTGCTCCAGGCCATCAGCCGCGCGGTCGAAGTGCCCGCGTCGCGCGCCGCCTTGATGGTGAGCATGTAGCCCGCGTAGAAGACCGCCGTCAGCGCGCCCAGGGCGTCGCCGGCGAGCCGCGTGCCGCCGATGGAGAAGTTCGGCCCCACGAGGATGAACATCCCGGCGATGGAAGCCACCATGCCCACGAGGAAGGTGCGCGTGACGCGCTTGCGGAAGAGCAACCACCCGGCGAGCGTCACGAAGATCGGCGCCAGGTTCGCGAGCAGCGTCGAGTTGGCGACCGAGGTGTAGGTGATCGACCAGTGCCACACGCCCAGGTCGCAGGCGAAGAAGATGCCCGCGCCCGCGAGCGGCCCCAGGGGGAGCGGCGCGGGCTTCGGGTCGGCGCGCAGCGCCCACAGCCAGAGCAGCGGCACGGCGAGCGCCGTGCGCCAGAAGGCGCTCGCCACGGGCCCGGTGTCGGCCAGGCGCACGAAGATGGGCGCGAAGGCGATCGCGCAACCGCCCGCGAGCAGGCCCAGGAAGGCGAGCGTTTCGACGCGGGTGGGGGCGGGCGCGGCCGGGGCGTTCACGGCGGCATTTTCGCACGGGGGCGGGAAGGGCTGCCGTCGCGTAGAATGACGGGCTCCGGATCGCGATGGCCATGAACCAGGAATTCCTCTCGGCGGTGGTGCTCCTCACCCTGGTCACGGACCCCTTCGGCAACATCCCGCTGGTGAACGCGATGCTGGCCGAGGTCCCGGCCCCGCGCCGGCGCCTCGTGGTCTCCCGCGAATGCCTCATCGCCTACGGGCTCCTCATCGCCTTCATGTTCGGCGGGCAGTCCTTCCTCGCGCTCATGCACCTCTCGCAGACCTCGCTTTCCATCGCCGGCGGCGTGATCCTCTTCATGATCGCGATCCGCATGGTGTTCGCGAGGACCTCGGGCACCTTCGGCGCCCAGGCGGCGGGAGAGCCCTTCATCGTGCCGCTCGCGATCCCCCTCATCGCCGGCCCCTCGGCGCTCGCCACCGTCATGCTCATGGCCACCCGGGACCCGGACAAGGTCGGCATGTGGGCCGCGGCGATCACCGTGACCATGATCCTCACCACCGTCGTGCTCCTCGCGGGCATGCGGCTCCACCGCTGGCTCGGCGAGCACGCCATGCAGGCGCTCGAGCGCCTGATGGGGCTCATCCTCACGGCGATCGCCGTGGAGATGCTCCTCGCCGGCATCCGCGATTTCGTCAAGGGACTCCCATGAGCAAGGCATTCACGAAGGAAAGCGAAGAAGCCATCGACCTCGACGAGGCCGACGAGCCGATGCCGATCCCGGAAGGCAGCAAGAACTACATGACGCCCCACGGCTGGCGGCGCATGCGCGACGAGCTCTCCCACCTCGTGAAGGTGGAGCGCCCGGAGGTCACGAACGTCGTCTCCTGGGCCGCCTCCAACGGCGACCGCTCCGAGAACGGCGACTACCAGTACGGCAAGAAGCGCCTGCGCGAGATCGACCGGCGCATCCGCTACCTCACCAAGCGCCTGGAGAACGCGGAAGTGGTCGATCCCGCCACGCGCGAGGAAAGCGACCAGGTCTTCTTCGCCGCGACGGTGGTCTACGCGAACGCGGCGGGCGAGGAGACGACGGTGCGCATCGTGGGCCTGGACGAGACGGACCTCGGCGCGGGCTACATCAGCTGGATCTCCCCCGTGGCGCGCGCGCTCATCAAGGCCCGCGACGGCGACACGGTGACGCTCGTCACGCCGGGCGGGCGCGAGGCGCTCGAGATCCTCGAGGTGCGCTACGAGGAAATCCCCATGGAGCCCTTCGCGGCCCGCACCGGCGGCTGGTCTCCCAACGCCCGGTGAACCCCATCGCCCGACAGGAAAACCGCATGACGCTCCGGCTCGTCGCCCGATTCCTTCTCCTAGCGCTGCTTGCCGGATTCGTGATCCCGGCCGGGGCGCAGTCGCCCCCGGGCCTCGCGCCCGCGACCGCACCTGCCGCCGCCGCGCCCGCCGCCGCTCCCGCCGCCCGGCACTACCTCTGGGAAGTGAGCTCGCTCACCAACCGCATCTACCTCTACGGGACGGTGCACGCGGGCAAGGCGAGCTTCTACCCGCTTCCCGAGCCCGTGGGCAAGGCCTTCGCGGAGTCGAAGATCCTCGCGGTGGAGGCGGACATCACCAACGTGGAGGCGATGGCGAAGAGTTCCCCGGCGATGCTCCTCACGCCGCCCGAGACCCTCGCCACGAGCATCCCGGCGCCGGTCTACGAGCGCTTCCGCCGCCAGCTCGCGCGCTTCGCCATTCCCGAGGAGCAGCTGGCGCCGTTGAAGCCCTTCATCGCCGCCTCCATGCTCGCCTTCGCGGAGTGGGGCCGGCAGGGCTACCTGCCGCAATACGGCGTCGATCTCCACCTCCTCACGCGCGCCCACGCGGAGGGAAAGCGCATCGTCGAGCTGGAAGGCACCGACGAGCAGACCGCGCTCATGACCTCGCTGGGCGAGGAGCAGCAGCTCCAGGCCTTCGAAGGCACGCTCCTCGCGCTGGAGCGCGGCATCACGCGCGACCAGATCACGGGTCTCGTGAACGCCTGGCAGTCGGGCGACGCGGCGCTGCTCCTGGACGTGATGCGTTCCTACCACGAGAGCGTCCCCGGCGCGAAGGCGCTCGAGGAGAAGTTCATCTGGTCGCGCCACGAGGCGATGGCCGGGAAGATCGAGAAGTGGCTCCTCGACGGCCGCGATCGCGTGTTCGTGGCCGTGGGGGCGCTCCACCTGGCCGGCCCGCGCGGGCTGGTGGAGCTGCTGCGAAAGCGCGGCTACATGGTGAGGCAGCTATGAACCAGGCCCGGGAAGGCGGTCGCGTCCTCGTCGAGCAACTCCTCGTCCACGGCGCCGACACGGCGTTCTGCGTGCCCGGCGAGAGCTTCCTGCCGGTGCTGGACGCGATGCACGAGCACCGCAAGAAGCTCAAGCTCGTCGTGTGCCGCCACGAGTCGGCCGCGGCCAACATGGCCGAGGCGCACGCGAAGCTCACCGGCCGGCCGGGAATCTGCTTCGTCACGCGCGGCCCCGGCGCCACGCAGGCGAGCGTGGGCGTGCACACGGCGTTCCAGGATTCGACGCCGATGATCCTCTTCGTGGGCGACGTGGGCTCGGGTTTCCGCGACCGCGAGGCCTTCCAGGAGGTGGACTTCGCCGCGATGTTCGCGCCGCTCGCCAAGTGGGCCGCGCGCATCGATTCGGCCGAGCGCATTCCCGAATACCTCAACCGCGCCTTCACCGTGGCGATGTCGGGGCGGCGCGGGCCCGTGGTGCTGGCGCTCCCCGAGGACGTGCTCTCGGCGAGCGTGGCCGTCGCGGATGCGCGCCCCTACGCGCCCTCCCACGCGGAACCGGGGGCGAGCGAGATGGAGCGCCTGCACGAGCTCCTTTCCGCCGCCAAGCGTCCCCTCGTGGTCCTGGGCGGCAGCGGCTGGACGAAGGCCGCCTGCGACGACATGCGCAAGTTCGCCGAGGCGAACCACCTGCCGGTCGCCTGCGCCTTCCGCTTCCAGGACCTCTTCGACAACCGCCACGAGCACTACGTGGGCGACGTGGGCATCGGCATCAACCCGATCCTCGCCGAGCGCGTGCGAACCGCGGACGTGCTGCTGGTGGTGGGCGCGCGCATGGGCGAGATGACCACGTCCGGCTACACGCTCCTCGATTCCCCCGTGCCGCGGCAGAAGCTCGTGCACGTGATGAGCGGTCCGGAGGAGCTCGGGCGCGTGTACCAGGCGGAGATCCCGATCCTCGCGAGCATGGGACGCTTCGCGCGCGCGGCGGCCGCGATGGCGCCCGTGGACGCCTCGGCGTGGAAGGCGGGCGTCGCCGAGGCCCGCGCGGATTACCTCGCGTGGACCGCGCGCCGCGAGATCCCGGGCAAGGTGCAGATGTGGGACATCGTGGACTGGCTGGACAGGCACCTGCCGGAGGACGCGATCCTCTGCAACGGCGCCGGCAACTACGCGACCTGGCTGCACCGCTTCCACCGCTACACGGGCCTGCGCACGCAGCTCGCGCCCACCTCGGGCGCCATGGGCTACGGGGTGCCGGCGGCCATCGCCGCGAAGATCGCCGAGCCGGAACGCACCGTCGTCGCCTTCGCCGGCGACGGCTGCTTCCTCATGGCCGGCCAGGAGCTCGCCACCGCCGTGCAGTACGAGGCGGCCGTCATCATCGTCATCGTGAACAACGGCATGTACGGCACGATCCGCATGCACCAGGAGAAGCACTACCCGGGGCGCGTGCACGGGACCGACCTCGTGAACCCGCACTTCGCGGCCTACGCGCGCGCCTTCGGCGCCGCGGGCGAGATCGTGGAGGAAACGGCGCAGTTCGGCCCCGCGTTCGAGCGCTGCGTGGCTTCGGGCAAGCCCGCGGTGATCGAGGTGAGGATCGACCCGCAGGCGATCACGCCCAACACGACGCTCGACGCGATCCGCGCGGCGGC
>CALEJW010000227.1 GCA_937898635.1 uncultured Pseudomonadota bacterium
CCCTTCCACCGCAGCAAATGAGTCGGAGACCACCTCATGAAAAAAACTCCCGCGGCAGGCCCGCCGCAGCGCCAGTACAAGTACTACGAGTTCGTGATGGCGGCGTTCGTGACCGTCCTCGTGTGCTCGAACCTCGTCGGGCCGGCGAAGGTCGCGCAGCTGGACCTCCCCGTGCTGGGCGTGCTCACCTTCGGCGCCGGCGTCCTCTTCTTCCCCATCTCCTACGTCTTCGGAGACATCCTCACCGAGGTCTACGGCTACGCGCGCTCGCGCCGCGTGATCTGGGCGGGCTTCGCCGGGCTCGCCTTCGCCTCGTTCATGGCCTACGTGGTCGTGGCGCTGCCGCCCGCGCCGTTCTGGAAGCACCAGGCCGCCTACGAGGTCGCCTTCGGGCAGGCCTGGCGGATCGCGGCCGCCTCGATGCTCGCCTACTTCTGCGGCGAGTTCGTGAACTCCTTCACGCTCGCCCGGATGAAGATCCTCACGGCCGGGCGCTGGCTGTGGTCGCGCACCATCGGCTCGACGATCGTGGGCGAGGGCGTCGACTCCCTCCTCTTCTACCCGCTCGCGTTCTGGGGCACGGGGATCATCCCCGACGACAAGCTCCCGGCGGTGATGTTCGCGCAGTTCGTCGCGAAGGTGGCGGTGGAGGTGCTCTTCACGCCGGTCACCTACGCGGTGGTCGCCTGGCTCAAGAGGAACGAGCAGGAGGACTACTACGACCGCGACACGAACTTCACGCCGTTCTCCGTGAAGGTGTGAGCGGGAGCGGGGGCTGGGGCAGAATGAGGGCTTCGCGACCCCGACCGGAGCCTGCCTTGAACCGTGCCGTCCTCCTCCTCGCCCTGGCCGCCCTCGCCTCGGGGCCCTCGCGCGCCGCGACGGAAGCGCCGGCGGGCGGCGCCGCGCCCGCGCGGCCGAAGGTCGGCCTCGTGCTGGGCGGCGGCGGGGCGAGGGGCGGCGCGCACATCGGCGTGCTCGAGGCGCTGGAGGAGCTGCGCGTGCCCTTCGACTGCGTCGCCGGGACGAGCATCGGCGCCCTCGTCGGCGGGGCCTACCTCGCCGGCGTGTCGCCGGCGCAGATGAGCGAGACGACCGGCGCGACCGACTGGGGCCGGATGTTCGACGACACCGCGGGACGCGACGCGGTGAGCCTGCGCCGCAAGCAGCTCGACGACCGCTTCTACTCGGGGCTGGAGTTCGGGGTGACGGGCAAGGGGCTGCGCTTTCGCGAAGGGGCGGTCGCGGGCGAGAAGTTCAACCTCTTCTTCAACCGCCTCGTGGGCGCGGACCCGGGCGACCGCGACATCGAGGACCTGCCGCTGCCGCTCACGCTCGTGGCGACCGACATCGGCACGGGCGAGCGCGTGGCGCTGCGCAAGGGCAACCTCGCCGCGGCCATGCGCGCGAGCATGGCCGTGCCCGGCGTCATCGCGCCCGTGATCCACGAGGGCCGGCGGCTGGTCGACGGCGGGCTGGTGGACAACCTGCCCGTCTCGGAGGTGCGCAGCCGCTGCGGGGCCGAGGTGGTCATCGCGGTGAACGTGGGCGCGCCGCTCCTGAAGCCCGAGGAGGTGACGGGCCTGGTGAGCGTGGTCTCGCAGGTGGTGAGCCTGCTCACCGAGCAGAACGTGGAGAAGTCGCTCTCGCTCCTGAAGCCGGGCGACGTCTACCTGAAGCCCGCGCTGGAGGGCATCACCGGCGCGGACTTCAGCCGCCAGGCGGAGGCGGCGGTGGCCGGGCGCAAGGCCGCCCTCGCGGCGTCCGCGCGCCTGGGCGAACTCGCGGTGACGCCCGAGGAATACCGCCGCTGGCGCGAGCGCATGCGCCTGCCGGCCTGGCGCCCGCCCGTCATCGACGAGGTCCGGGTGGCGCAGACGCGATTCATCAACCCGCGGGAGCTGCGCTCCAACATCCGCCAGCGCGAGGGCGAGCCCCTCGACACCCAGGCCCTCGCCGAGGACCTCGTCCTCGTCTACAGCCGCGGCGACCTGAGGAACCTCGACTATTCCGTGGTGCGCGAGCGCGACCGCACGATCCTGCAGCTCACGCCGATCGAGAAGCCGTGGGGCCCGGACTACCTGCGCTTCGGCCTGAACCTCTCTTCCGACTTCAGCGGCGAGTCGCCCTTCAACCTGCGCGCCCTCTACCGCAAGACCTGGATCAATTCCCGGGGCGCGGAGTGGCTCGCGACGGCCCAGGTCGGCCGCGACCAGGCGATCGCCACCGAGTTCTACCAGCCCTTCGACGAGCGCCAGCGCGGCTTCGTGCGGCCCTTCGCTTCCACGGGGCTCGCCCGCGTGGGGCTCTTCTTCGACGGCGACCGCCTTTCGGAGTACCGGCTGCGCGACACGCGCCTGGGCGTGGACGTGGGCGCGAACCTCGGCGTCTACGGGCAGGCGAGCGTCGGCTGGCTCGAGCGCCACCTGCGCGCGAGCCTCGACACGGGGCTTGCGCTGTTCGAGGAGAACTCGCAGCGCTACGGCGGGGCGACGGCCACGCTCGCGATCGACACCCAGGACTTCGCGTTCTTCCCCACGCGCGGCTTCCGCACGGACCTGCGCTTCTTCGACGCCCAGCGCGTCTCCGGCGACCTCGGCAAGTACGCCCGCGCCGAGGCGCGGCTGGGCGGGGCGTGGTCGGTGGGGGACCTGGTGCTGCTCGGCAGCCTCGAGGGCGGCAAGACCACCCGCGGGACGCTGCCGCTGGGCGACACCTTCTCCCTTGGCGGGCTGCGGCGGCTGTCGGCCTTCGCGCCGGGGCAGATCCTCGGGCCGGAGTACGGCCTGGGCACCGTGCAGGCGCAGTGGCGCCTTACGCGCCCGACCCCGATCCTCGGCCTGTCGCTCTTCGGGGGCGTTTCCTA
>CALEJW010000228.1 GCA_937898635.1 uncultured Pseudomonadota bacterium
GCCGCGGTTGGTGTACTTCTTGGCGATCGAGATCACCAGGCGCAGGTTGGCCTCGATCATCTCGCGCTTGGCGCGCCGGGCCTTGGCCTCGCCCGTGGACATCTGCCGGGCGATCTCCTTCAGGTCCTTGATCGGGATGCCCACTTCCTTCTGCAGGCTGATGAGCGATTCCTGCTGCTCCACGATCGCCGGCTTGAAGCGGTCGAGGGCCTTCGCGAAGGCCTTGCCGGAAGCGATCTCCTCGGCCACCCACTTGAGGTTCGTCTCGTTGCCCGGGAACACCTTGATGAAGTGCGCCCGCGGCATGGCGGCGTTTCGCGTGCACAGCTCCATGATCTCGCGCTCGTTGCCGCGCACGCGCTCGACCAGCTGGCGCAGCCCCCCGCAGAGGTGCTCCACCTGCTTCGCGGTGAAGCGGATCATCAGGAGCTCGCCGGAGATCGACTCCTGCAGGTCCTTGTAGGCGCGCGAGCGGTAGCCCTTCTCGGCGAGGATCTTGCGCATGCGCTTGTACAGGCGCCGGATCTTGTTGAAGTGGACGAGGGAGTCGTTCTTCAGCTGCTCGAGGTCGGCGCTCGCCATGTCGGCGTCCTCGTCGCCCTCGTCCTCCTCGATCTCCTCGAGTTCCTCCTCCTCGCTCATCTCCTCGCCGACGATGTCCTCGCCGTCGGCGTCCACGAGCCCGTCGACCAGCTCGTCGATGCGCATCTCGTCCTTCTCGACGAGGTCGGCCAGGCGCAGGATCTCCTCGATCGTCGTCGGGCAGGAGGAGATCGCCTGGATCATGTGCTTCAGGCCGTCCTCGATGCGCTTGGCGATCTCGATCTCGCCCTCGCGCGTGAGGAGCTCCACCGAGCCCATCTCGCGCATGTACATGCGCACCGGGTCCGTGGTGCGGCCGAACTCGGAGTCGACCGTGAGGGAGAGCGCCTCCTCGGCCTCCTCGACCACGTCCTCGTCCGCCATCTGGTTGGACGCGGCCTCCGTGAGCAGCAGCGTCTCGGCATCGGGCGCCTGGTCGTACACGGCGATCCCCATGTCCGCGAGCATGGTCACCACGCCCTCGATCTGCTCGGCGTCGGTCATCTCGTCGGGCAGGTGGTCGTTGATCTCGGCGTAGGTGAGATACCCCCGTTCCTTGCCCAGGACGATGAGGTTCTTCAGGCGCTTCTTCTGCGCCTCGACCTCCGCGAGCTTCACCTCGGCCTTGTCGGCCTTGTGGGAGTCCCTGCTGGCGTTCTTGTGGTCTTTGGAGGATTTCACGAGCGGCTCCGGGAAAAGGCGGGAAGCGGGTGGGAAAAACTGCTTATTTTATCACTGTTTAGGCGGCGATTCGAGCCCGGAGTTCACTCCCTTGGCTGCCGCCTGGTGGGCCGCGAGGGCGGCCAGTTCGGCCCGTTCCGCGTCCGAAAGGGGCCCGTCCTGGGCGCGGTTCTCGAGCTCGGCCTTGCGGCGCTCGGAGCGCTGCAGGCCGAGCCGGTCCAGGAGGCCCGAGAGTTCCGCCTCGAGGTCCAGTTCCGCCTCGGGGACTTCGTCGAGGAGGCTTCCCGAGCCGATCGCCGCGTCCAGCGCCGCAGCATGCTCCGATCCCTCGAAGTGGGCGATCACCTGCCCCAGGGTGAGCCCGTCTTCCCCTTCCCGGGCGAAGGCGAGCATGGCGTGCAGGGCACGGCCTTCGGCGGCGTTCTCCGGCACGAGATCGGGATCCACCCGCCGGGCGAGATCGGGCCTTCGCAGCACCCGTTGCAGGATCTGCAATTCGACGGCCTGGGGACGGCGGATGTGGCGCGGCGCGGGCCCGGGGCGCGGCGTCCCCCCACCCCCCGCGGGCCGGAAACCCGGCAGGTCCCCGATGTCGATCCCGGCCATTTCCGCCAGCCGCTTGCGGATCATCGCGCCGAGGGCCGGGGCCTCGATCCGGGACGCGAGCGGCTTCGCCAGGGCGAGGAAGCGGGCCCGGCCCTCCTCGCTGCGCATGTCCACCCGCGAGGCGACCTCGGACACGAGGAACTGGGAGAGGGGCTTGGCTTCCCGGAGCGCCTCGAGGAAGGCGTCCTTGCCGAGGCGCCGCACGAAGGTGTCGGGATCGTCCTCCGCGGGCAGGAAAAGAAAGGCGACGGACTTGCCGTCGGCGAGCACCGGCAGCGCGACCTCCAGCGCCTTCCAGGCGGCCTTGCGCCCGGCGCTGTCCCCGTCGAAGCAGAACACCACGCTGTCGACGATCCTCAGGAGCTTCTGCACGTGCGCCGGCGTCGTCGCGGTGCCGAGGGTGGCCACCGCGTTCTCCACGCCGTGCTGGGCGAGCGCGACCACGTCCATGTAGCCCTCCACCACGATCGCGAGGTTGGCCTCGCGGATCGCGCGCCGCGCCTGCCACAGGCCGTAGAGCTCGCGGCCCTTCTCGAAGAGGGGCGTCTCGGGGGAGTTCAGGTACTTGGGCTCGCCCTCGCCGATCACGCGCCCGCCGAAGCCGATCACGTTGCCGCGCGAGTCGAGGATGGGGAACATCACGCGCCCCCGGAAACGGTCGTAGCGGCGCGACTTCCTCGCCGGCTCGCCCTCGCCGGCCTCGCCGCCCTCGGAGTCGATCACCAGCCCGGTGTCCTTCATCGCCGCGGACTCGTAGTCGGGGAAGGCGGCCTTGAGCGACTGCCAGGCGTCCGGGGCATAGCCCAGGCCGTAGCGGGCCGCGATCTCGCCCGAGAGGCCGCGCTGCTTGAGGTAGGCGATCGCTTCGGGCGATTTCTTGAGCTCGGCGCGGTAGTAGGCGAGCGCCTCCATCATCCGGTCCACGAGCCCCTTTGCCTGCGCGGCGGCGGGGTGGCCGGAGGGTGTACCGCGAACCTCGGGCACCTCCAGGCCGACCTGCTGGGCGAGCTCGCGGATCGCGTCGGGATAGGTCAGTCCCGAATACTCCATCACGAAGCCGATCGCGTTGCCGTGCACGCCGCAGCCGAAGCAGTGGTAGAACTGCTTCGCCGGGCTCACGTTGAAGGACGGCGTCTTCTCGTTGTGGAAGGGGCAGCAGGCCTTGTAGTTGGCGCCCGCCTTCTTCAGCCGCACGTGGCGGTCGATCACGTCGACGATGTCGACGCGCCCGAGGAGCGACTGGATGAAGTCCTGCGGGATCATGCGGTAGTCGTTGCCGGTCCCCGGTTGGCGGGTCGCCTCCGGCGGGCCGGCCGCGTGCGCCGGCCCCCGGGCGGTTCAGCCCGCGAGCTTCGCCTTCACCAGCGCGGAGACGCGGCCCATGTCCGCGCGCCCGGCCACCTTCGGCTTCACGATCGCCATCACCTTGCCCATGTCCGCCGGCGATGCGGCCCCGGACGCGGCGATCGCCTCCGCGACGATCGCGGCGACCTCCGGCTCGGCGAGCTGCTGCGGCAGGTAGGCCTGGAGGATCGCCATCTCGCGCTTCTCCGCGTCCGCGAGGTCCGTGCGCCCGGCCTGCTCGTACTGGGCCACGGAATCGCGGCGCTGCTTGAGCATCTTCTCGACGACGGCGACGACGCCCGCGTCGTCGAGCGTGATCCGCTCGTCCACCTCGCGCTGCTTGATCGCCGCCGTGAGCAGCCGCAGCGTGCCGAGGCGTTCCGCCTCGCGCGCCTTCATCGCCGCCTTGACGTCCTCGTTGACCCGTTCGCGCAACGCCATGTCCGCCCTTCCGAATCGACCTAGAGAAGTCCGTCGCGATATCCGGCCCTTCCGAAGCGACCGCGGCGAGCGGGGCGCTCGGGCCCGGCTCGCCGCGAAGGGTCCGCTGGGCCCGCTCAGTAGAGCTTGGGCGGAAGCATCTGCGAGCGCATGCGCTTGTAGCGGCGCTTCACCGCGGCGGCGTGCTTGCGCTTGCGCTCGGCGGTGGGCTTCTCGTAGAACTCGCGGGCGCGAAGCTCGGTGAGGAGGCCAGTCTTTTCCACGGCCCGCTTGAAGCGGCGCAGGGCCACGTCGAAGGGCTCGTTTTCCTTGAGTCGGATGGTCGGCATGTCGATTTCGGGTTCCGAAAAGGGGTTGGGCAGCGCTGAAAACCCTGCATAATATCAAAGTTTTGCACCCCTGAACAGGCGCGTTTCGCGCACTTGCCCCCGTGCTCGTCCTCGGCATCGAGACCTCCTGCGACGAAACCGGCGTCGCGCTCTACGACAGCGAGCGCGGCGTGCTGGGCGAGGCCCTGCATTCGCAGGTCGACCTGCATGCCCTCTACGGCGGCGTGGTGCCCGAACTCGCGAGCCGCGACCACATCCGCCGCGTGGTGCCCCTCGCCCGCGAGGCGCTAGCCCAGGCCGGCCGCGGCTTGGGCGACGTCGATCTCGTCGCCTACACCCAGGGACCGGGGCTCGCGGGCGCCCTGCTCGTGGGCGCCGCGGTGGCCGCGGGGCTGGGGATCGCGCTCGGCCGCCCCGTCGTGGGCGTGCACCACCTGGAGGGCCACCTCCTGTCACCCCTCCTCGCCGAGCCGCGCCCGGCATTTCCCTTCGTCGCCCTGCTCGTCTCCGGCGGGCACACGCAGCTCATGGCCGTGGAGGGCGTGGGCCGCTACGCGCTCCTCGGCGAGACCGTCGACGACGCGGCCGGGGAGGCCTTCGACAAGACCGCGAGCCTCCTGGGGCTCCCCTACCCCGGCGGACCGGCGTTGGCCGCGCTTGCGCGCGAGGGCGACCCGAAGCGCTTCGACTTTCCGCGCCCGATGCTGGCGGCCGCCACGCTCGACTTCAGCTTCAGCGGCCTGAAGACCGCCGCCCTGCTCTGCGTGCGCAAGCATGGCGCGGACGCCCGGACCCGGGCGGACGTGGCCGCCTCCTTCCAGTCCGCGGTGGTCGACGTGCTGGCCGCCAAGTGCATCCGCGCCCTCGACTCGACCGGCATGCGCCGCCTCGTGGTGGCCGGTGGCGTGGGCGCGAACGC
Organism: uncultured Pseudomonadota bacterium; assembly: GCA_937898635.1. Lineage (GTDB taxonomy): Bacteria > Pseudomonadota > Gammaproteobacteria > Burkholderiales > Usitatibacteraceae > FEB-7. The sequence continues at coordinate 4,903 of CALEJW010000228.1, forward strand.
GGCGCTGCGCGAGCGGCTCGGCCGGGAGTGCGCGGCCGCGGGCGCCGAGGTGCACTTCCCGCCTCCAGGGCTTTGCACCGACAACGGCGCGATGATCGCCTTCGCGGCGGCGATGCGCCATCGCGAGGCCCCCGTCGGCGAGGAAGGGTTCACCGTCCGTCCGCGCTGGGACCTCGCCGAGATCGGCCGCGCCTAGTCGGTACCGCGGCGGAACTCGCGCTCGGCGAGCGCCAGCGCCTCCTCGGCGAGCCGCAGCTCCTCGTCGATCTTCTTCTGCCGCTCGTAATAGGCGTCGCCCGGGACGCGGCCGGGGCAGTTGAGGGAGGCGCTGCCGCCGGGGGCGGTGGACGGGAAGCAGTTGGGGCTTGGCGGCTTCTCGCCGGACTTGAGAGGCGGGCCATGGCGCTGCACCACCTGCCATTCGTCGGCGAGCGGCTCGCCGCCTTCGTCCTTCGCCTTGCGCGCCGCTTCGACGCGTGCCTGCGCGGCGCGAAGCTTGCCTTCCAGCGCGGCGCGGGTCTCGCGGCGCCTTTCCGAGTATCCCGTTCCGGTGGCCGCGGGCCCGGTTCCCGCCTTCGCGCCGGGAACGAGGTTCACGCCGGCATCGGCCTCGATGCGCACGACCGTGCCGTCGAAGTCCTTCGGTTCGCGGTCGGCATACGTGACCCGGCCCTGCCGGTCGATCAGCTTGTAGAGGACCTGTGCGTCGGCGGACAGCGCCGCCGCCGCGATGGCGGCCGCGAGGAGCGCCCGCGGGAACCCGCGATCAATCAATGGCGGCCATCCGCGCGGCCTTGCGGGCGCGCTCGAACTCCGCTTCCGCCGCGGCCACGGCATCGTCGAGACCCTTGATGCGCGCGTGGTACGCATCGGTGGGCACGGGGCGCGCGCCGCCGCCCTTCTTGCCGATCCACTGCGTCTCCTCGGGCGTGGGGTCCTTGCCTTCCTCGCGCGCCTTCTTCGCCGCTTCCAGGCTCTCCCGCGCGCGGGCGAGCTCCGCGTCCGCCTTCACGCGCTTGAGCTCCGGCGCCGTCAGGGGCAGGAGGACGGGCGGGGCCGTCTCGCCCAGGTTCACGAGGCGGGCGCGGTTGGCGGTGAGGTCGACCTCGATGCGCGTCACCTTCCCGTCGAAGTCCTTGCCGGGCGCCTTGTCGACATAGGTGACCTTGCCCTTCTTGTCGGTGAGCTTCCAGACCACCTGCTTGTCCGCCTCGGCCAAGGCGAGCGGTGCCGCGAGGAGCGCGGCGAGAAAGAGGGCGAGGGGGCGGGCGAACGGTCTCATCGGCGTTTCTCCTAGGCGGCGGCCGAGCGCGGTTCGCCGCACACGGCGCAATGCGGGTCGCGTGACAGGCGCACCTCGTGCCAGCGCATGGCGCGGGCGTCGAAGAGGAGCAGGCGCCCGGCGAGCGTCTCTCCCACGCCCGCAAGGAGCTTGATCGCCTCCATCGCCTGCATCGCGCCGATCACGCCGACCAGGGGCGCGAAGACGCCCATCGTCGCGCAGCGTTCCTCCTCCCCGCCGGCGGCCGGAAAGAGGCAGTGGTAACAGGCCGAGCCCGGCAAGCGGTGGTCGAACACCGCGACCTGGCCGTCGAACCGGATGCCCGCGCCGGAGACGAGCGGCACGCGCGCGCGCACGCAGGCCTCGCTGATGGCGTGGCGGGTGGCGAAGTTGTCGGAGCAGTCGAGGACCACGTCGGATTCCCTCGCGAGGGCGCGCAGTCGCTCCGGCGAGAGGCGCTCCTCGAGGGCGACTACGTTGATCTCCGGGTTGATCGCCGCGAGGGTCGCCGCGGCCGAGGCGGCCTTGTTGCGCCCGATCGCGTCGACGCGATGGACCACCTGGCGCTGGAGGTTCGTGAGATCGACCGAGTCCCCGTCGGCGACCGTGATGCGGCCCACGCCGCTCGACGCGAGATAGGGGAGCGCGCCGGAACCCAGGCCGCCGGCGCCCACGACGAGGGCGCGCGAGGCGAGGAGGCGTTCCTGGGACTCCTCGCCGAATCCTTCCAGCAGGAGGTGGCGGCTGTACCGGAGCCGCTGGAGGTCTTCCACGGCGCGCCGGGGAGCGACCGCGCTACTTGGCCGACGCCGCGGTGATGGGAAGGCCCTTGAGGTGCTTCAGCGCGGCCGCGAGCTGGACGTCCTCGCGCTTGGCGGCCTCGCCGGCGGGCTTCCCTTCGGCCTTCGCGTCGGCCTTCGCGTC
>CALEJW010000229.1 GCA_937898635.1 uncultured Pseudomonadota bacterium
CCCTTCAATCGATCATGCGACTGGACAAGTACCTCTGGGCCGCGCGTTTCTTCAAGACGCGAAGCCTCGCGGCGGAGGCGATCGACGCGGGCCGGGTGAGCGTGAACGGAGAGCGGGCGAAGGCGTCGAAGACGGTGAAGCCGGGAGACGCCCTCGCGATCCGCCGCCCGCCCTGGGAGCACCTCGTCACGGTGCGGGCGGTCTCGGACAAGCGCGGGTCGGCCGCCGTGGCGCAGGCGCTCTACGAGGAGTCGCCCGAGAGCAAGGCGAAGCGCGAAGCCCTGGCCGCCGAACTGAAATCCCTGCCGCCGCCCGTCTTCAAGGGCCGGCCGACCAAGAAGGACCGCCGCACGCTCGAGCGTTTCAACCGACGACAGGACGAGGACTGACATGAAAAAGCTCATCATCGCCGCCGCCCTATGCGCCCTGCCCGCCTACGCCCACCACGGCTGGAGCGAGTACGACCAGGAAAAGCCCCTCACCCTCACCGGCAAGGTGGTGGACTCCGGCTACGAGCACCCGCACGGCCACATCCGCCTCGAGACGCCGGCGAAGACCTGGCTCGTGGTCCTCGCGCCGCCTTCGCGCATGCAGAACCGGGGCCTGCCGCGCGAGGAGATCAAGGTGGGCTCGACCGTCACCGTGGTCGCCTACGCCAACCGCGGCAAGCCCGACGAAGCGCGCGCCGAGCGCATCACCGCCGCCGGCAAGACGGTCGAGCTGCGCTAGACCGCCCGCGTGACGCCCGCGAACCCGATCGAGGCGCTGCCCATCGCGCGGGCGATGCGCGAGTCGCTCTGGATGTACCCGATCGTCGAGGTCGTGCACATCGTGGGCTTCGTGATCCTCGTGGGCTCCGTCCTCATGTTCGACCTGCGCGTGCTCGGGCTCTCGAAGCAGATCTCCGTGCGCTCCCTCTCGCGACACCTCCTGCCCTGGAGCTGGGGCGCGCTCGCCCTCATCGTGCCCACGGGCTTCCTCATGTTCTCGGCGCACGCGGGCGACTTCCTCGGCAACCGCGCCTTCCAGCTCAAGATGGCGCTCCTCATGGCCGCGGGGATCAACGCGATCGTCTTCCACACGATTCCCTACGCGAGGGTGGCAGAGTGGGACATCGGCGTGCGCGCGCCGCTCTCCGCGCAGGCTTCCGTGGCCGCCTCCATCGCGATCTGGCTCGCGATCATCACCTGCGGGCGCTTCCTCGCCTACATCTGACAAAATGGGGTCAGGTTCATTTTTGAATCCGTCCCCATTTCCCCCGGATAAATCGTGCCAGATCGAAAATTGCACCTGACCCCATTTTCCTGGATCGCCCTGCTGTCGCTGGCGTTCCTGGGCGGATGCTACGAGTCGTCGGCGCCGCTCGGGCCCGCGGAGCAGGCCGTGGTGAACCCCGAACTCCTCGGAACCTGGACTTGCCGCGGCGCCGGCAAGGACGAAGGCGCGGCGACGCTCCTCGTGGTGGCATTCGATTCCTCGCGCTACTACCTGGAATATCGCGACAAAGAGGAAACCACCCGGTGGGCGGCCCACCCCTCGGTGGTCGGCGGAGTTCTGCTCCACAACGTGCGCGAGTTGAAGGACGATTCCCGCGCCACGAAGTGGGTGTTCCTGCGGGCGCTGACGCCCACGGCATCCACGCTGCTGCTGTCGCTGGTGAAGGACGACGACCTGAAGAAGCTGAGCGAGCCCGATGCCCATCGCGAAATCAGGCGGCGCGTGAATGACGAGTCCTTGTACAAGCCTTGGAGAACCTGTACGCGTTGAAGACTGAAGGGGACGCTACCCTTCAAATTGCGGAGACAAGCATGGCCGCCTCACCGATCCTTCGCATCGCCCCCCTCGGCGCGCCCCCGTGGGAGACGCCCAACCCCTTCCTCTTCTGCGTGCACCACGTGGACCACTACCCCGCGGGCGACGGAGCCCTCGCCCCCGCCGCCCCGCTCGACGGGCGCGACATCGGCCAGGACTTCGCCGGCAAGGACGGCTGGCGCATGTACCACGGCCGCCGCGTTCCCGGGTTTCCGCAGCACCCGCACCGCGGCTTCGAGACGGTGACCGTCGTGCGCCGCGGCCTCGTGGACCATTCCGATTCGCTGGGCGCGGCGGCCCGCTACGGCGAGGGCGACGTGCAGTGGCTCACCGCCGGCGCCGGCATCCAGCACGCGGAGATGTTCCCGCTGGTGCACAACGACCGCGACAACCCCCTGGAGCTCTTCCAGCTCTGGCTGAACCTCCCCGCCGCGGACAAGATGGCGCCGCCCTACTTCGCGATGTTCTGGGCGGACCAGGTGCCGATCGTCTCGCCCGCGGCCGGCGTCTCGGTGACGGTGGTCGCAGGGGCGCTGGGAGAGGTGAAGCCGCCTTCGCCGCCACCGCACTCCTACGCGTCGCGCACGGGGAGCGATGTCGCAATCTGGCTCGTGCGGCTGGCGAAGGGCTCGTCGTGGGAACTTCCTGCCGCGATGGCAGGATCCAGCCGCTTCCTCTACCTCTTCGACGGACCGCGCTTGGTCGCCGCGGGACAGTCGATCTCCGGGCGCAGCCTTCTCGCGGTCGAGGCGAGCGTTTCGCTTCCGATCGAGGCGCCCGAGGGCGACATCGAGCTGCTGATGCTCCAGGGCCGCCCGATCGCCGAGCCCGTGGCGCAGTACGGCCCCTTCGTCATGAACACGCGGGCGGAACTGCAGCAGGCCTTCGACGACTACCAGCGCACGCAGTTCGGCGGCTGGCCTTGGAAGTCGCCGGACCCGGTGAACGGGAGCGAGGGGCGCTTCGCCCGGCAACCGGATGGGGTGGTGGAGCGGCCGGAGTAGGTCTTTCGGGGCGGGAGCTCTCCCGTCCGTTCAACACTGCGCAATAACGCTGCCGGATAACGCGGGCCGGGCTGGCCTATTGCTGTTTTCCGAAGCGTCTTCAAAGGCTTGGATTGACCGGCGGGCGGGCGGGGAACAGAATTGCACGCGTTATCCATCAATGCGGCGGGATTAGCTGGTAGGTTTATCCGGCAACTCTGCCGCCTATTACTAGTTAGCTTGCATGTTTGACAGCGTCGAAGGTGGAATCATCCCCGTATGCCTGCTGGCAGGCACCGCAGCATTCGGCTTCTCATACTTGCGCCTCACCGTGGCAGCAGTGTTGGCGTCAATTGCGGCAGCAGTCGCCATTGGATACGGGTGGCTCTGGGTGCCGCAGCTCATCGTTCCGCAGCAAGGCGGCGACTCGCTGAGACCGTGGGACCTTATTGCCACTTCATACTGGTCAATGTTCGCGGTGCCAGTTGCCGTTGTGGTGGTGCTCGGGGCTCGGCGTCTCCGAACAAGGAGAGAACATGCAAGCTAACAATGCGTTCGAGCGGACCGTGGCACATCGTGGGCCGCGTCTGGCCGCGGCCGAACCATCGTGGCCGGCCGCTCAACTCGATCGTTAGGTTTC
>CALEJW010000230.1 GCA_937898635.1 uncultured Pseudomonadota bacterium
CGGGTTTGCGGTCTGGGCCATGGCAGCCGGGGCGACGCAAGCGCCAGCCACTGCCAGAGCCATCAGTTTCTTGTTCATCAGAATCTCCTTTGTTGAAGTGAGGCCGAATTCACTTAAAGCGCTTGGGAACCTCTTGGGGATCTTCGCCCCGATTCTTGGCACTTCTCCCAGATATTTAATGAGAAGCCAGTTGCATGATGCCAAACCCCGGCCTATCGCTCAAGGGGGGGGTGGGAAATGTGCAACAAACCGGGGGGGCTGTTGCGCCATTGCAACGCCCCTGCCGGCATCAGAAAAAGACCCTCGAGAGCTCCTTTCCGGGGTCCTCCGCCGACATGAATGCGCTACCAACCAAGTATGCGCTCACTTTCGCTTTGCGCAGCAGTGCGGCGTCTTCCGGCGACGAAATCCCGCTTTCCGCGACCAGGATCTTCCCGGCTGGAACCTGCGCGGAGAGCTCGATCGTCGTTTCCAGACGGATCTCGAAAGTGCGCAAGTCGCGGTTGTTGACACCCACGAGCGGCGTGCGCAGGCGCAACGCCCGCTCGAGTTGCCCCGCGTCGTGGGATTCGACCAGGACATCCATGCCCAAGCCTTCGGCGATGTCCTCGAACTCCGCGAGCAACGCATCCGGGACGGCGTCCACGATGAGCAGGATGCAGTCCGCCCCATGCGCGCGGGACTCGAAGACCTGGTAGGGATCGACGATGAAGTCCTTTCGGATCGCCGGCAGGGCGCAAGCCGCCCTCGCCGCCTCGAGATCGACGAGAGAACCCCCGAAGTATTCGCGGTCCGTGAGCACGGACAGGCAGGCCGCGCCGTGCGACGCGTAGGACGATGCGATCCGCGACGGGTCGAAGTCGGGGCGCATGAGTCCCTTGCTCGGGCTGGCGCGCTTGATCTCGGCGATGACGGCGGGAAGCCCGGCGGCGATCTTGGCCCGGATGGCCGCCGCGAAGCCCCGCGTCCGCGATGCCTCTCGCGCGCGCCTCTCGATCTCCCCGAGGGAAGTCCTCGCCCGGGAAGCCTCCACCTCCCGCCGCTTGGTCGCGAGGATCTTCGCGAGGACGTCGCTCAAGCGCCCGCCTTCGCGAAGGCTGCGGTGAACGAGACGAGCCGGTCGAGCTTTGCCTTCGCTGCGCCGGAAGTGATCGCCTCTCGCGCGAGCGCCACGCCGTCCCAGAGGCTCTCCGCGACGCCGGAAACGTAGAGCGCGGCGGCGGCATTGAGAATCACCACGTCGCGCGACGGCCCGGGCTCGCCCGAGAGCACCGCCAGCACGCGCTCGCGGGACTCGTCCGGCCCCGCGACCTGGATCGACTCGATCGGCGCCACGTCGATCCCGAACTGCCTGGGCTCGATCGAATACTCCGTAATGAAGTCGTGCTTGAGTTCCGCCACGTTCGTGGGGCCGGTGATCGTGATCTCGTCGAGCCCGTCGTGGCCATGCACGGTGAGCACATGCCGGCTCCCGAGAAGCTTGAGGACGCGGGCCTGGATTCCGACGAGGTCGGCGTGGAACACGCCCATCACCTGGTTCGGCGCGCCCGCGGGATTGGTGAGGGGACCGAGGATGTTGAGGATCGTGCGCATGCCCAGTTCCTTGCGCACGGGCGCGGCGTGCTTCATGGCGGGGTGATGGCTGGGCGCGAACATGAACCCGAGCCCGACCTCGCGCAGGCAGAGCGCCACCTGTTCCGGCGACAGGGCGAGGTTCACGCCGAGCCCCTCGAGAACGTCGGCGCTCCCGGACTTGGAGGACACCGAGCGGCCGCCGTGCTTGGCCACCCGCGCACCCGCGCCGGCCGCGACGAAGGCGGCGGTCGTCGAAATGTTGAAGGTGTGGGACTTGTCGCCGCCCGTGCCGCACGTGTCGACCAGGTGGTCCAGCCCTTCCGCGTCGACCTTCGTGGAGAACTCGCGCATCACCGAGGCGGCCGCCGCGATCTCGGACACGCTCTCCGTCTTGACGTGCAGCCCCATGAGAATGGCCGCGAGCTGCACCGGCGAGACCGTCCCCTCCATCACCTGGCGCATGAGGTCGACCATCTCGTCGTAGAAGATCTCGCGCTTGTCGCAGAGGCGGTTGATCGCTTCCTGGGCGGTGAACATGTCGCTACTCCTGCGTGAGGAAGTTGCGGAGCAGCGCATGGCCGTGCTCCGTGAGGATCGATTCCGGATGGAACTGGACGCCTTCCACCGCCAGCGTGCGGTGGCGCACGCCCATGATCTCGCCGTCCTCGGTCCACGCGGTGACCTCGAGGACCGCCGGGCAGCTCTCGCGCTCGATCGCGAGCGAATGGTAGCGGGTGGCCTGGTAGGGCGACGGAAGCCCGCGGAACACGCCCTTCCCGGAGTGGTGGATCTGCGAGACCTTGCCGTGCATCAGCGTCTTCGCGTGGACCACGCGCCCGCCGAACGCCTGGCCGATCGCCTGGTGCCCGAGGCACACGCCCAGGATCGGCACCTTGCCCGCGAGGCGCTCGATGACCGGCAGCGACACGCCGGCCTCGTTGGGCGTGCAGGGACCGGGCGAGATCACGATGCGGGACGGCGCCAGGGCCGCGATCGCCTCGACGGTGATCTCGTCGTTACGCGCCACGCGCACCTCCTCGCCCAGCTCGCCCAGGTACTGGACGAGGTTGTAGGTGAACGAATCGTAGTTGTCGATCATGAGCAGCACGGCGGGCTCCTCATGCGGCGGGGGCGTCGAGCCCCGCGTTCACGAGCTCGGCGGCCGCGAGGAGCGCCCTCGCCTTGTTGCGCGTCTCGAGCCACTCCTGCGCGGGGACGGAATCGGCCACGATGCCCGCGGCGGCCTGCACGTGGAGCTCTCCCTGCTTCACCACCCCGGTCCGGATGGCGATCGCGAGGTCGAGGTTGCCATTGAACCCGAGATAGCCGACGGCGCCGGCATAGACGCCGCGGCGTTCGGGCTCCAGCTCGTCGATGATCTCCATCGCGCGGACTTTCGGCGCCCCCGTCACGGTCCCGGCGGGAAAGGTCGCGCGCAGGAGCTCCATCGGCGTGAGGCCGGGATCCACTTCTCCCTCGACGTTGGAAACCATGTGCATCACGTGCGAATAGCGCTCGACCGCCATCTGCTCGGTGACGCGGACGGTGCCGATGCGGGCGATCCGGCCGATGTCGTTCCGGCCGAGGTCGATCAGCATGAGGTGCTCGGCGCGCTCCTTGGGATCGCCCACGAGCTCCCTTTCCATCGCGAGGTCCTTCTCGGGCGTGGCGCCGCGCTTGCGGGTGCCGGCGATGGGCCGGAGCGTCACCTTGTCGCCCTCGCGCCTCACGAGAATCTCGGGGGAGGCGCCCACGAGCTGGCTGTCGCCGAAGTCGAAGTAGAACATGTAGGGCGAGGGGTTGATCGAGCGCAACGCGCGGTACAGGTTCACGGGCGAGCCCTCGAAGCGCTGCGTTAGGCGCTGCGACACCTGGACCTGCATGACGTCGCCCTCGGTGATATAGCGCTTGGCCTGGGCGACCGCGGCGTAGAAGGGCTCCTCCCCGATGTTCGACCGCGGCGCCCCTGCCGCGGCGACGGGGACGTGGCCCGGCAGCGAGGCCTCGCCCCGCAGCCGCTTGCGCAGGCTCTCGAGCCGCGCCCGGGCGCCCGAATAGGCCCCCGGCTCCCTTGCGTCGGCGTAGACGATCAGGTGGACCTTGCCCGCGAGGTTGTCCACCACCGCGAGCTCGTCGGAGAGCAGCAGCCGGATATCGGGCAGCCCGATCGGGTCGGGGCGGGCGTCCGCGGCGAGCCGGTGCTCGATGTAGCGGACGGTGTCGTAGCTGAAGTAGCCCGCCAGGCCTCCCGCGAAGCGCAGGTTCGACGCGAGGGGCGCCGCCGCGACGCGTTTCAGGTATTCGTCCACGTACGCGAGCGGATCTCCCGCCTCGCGTTCCTCCACCACGCGCCCGTCGCGGATGAGGCTCGCCCGCCCCCGCGCCACCTCGATGCGCTCGCGGGCGGCCAGGCCGATGATGGAGTAGCGTCCGAAGCGCTCGCCCCCGATCACCGACTCGAGGAGGTAGGACCCCGGCGCGTTGGCGAGCTTCAGGTAGAGCGACAGCGGCGTGTCGAGATCGGCGAGCGTCTCGAGCGTGAGGGGGATCCGGTTGTAGCCCGCGCGGGAAAGCGCGAGGAATTCGTTCTCAGTCATGGTTCACCACACGGCATTCGGTTCGAAGGGCGAAACGGGGCGGGACGCTTTCAGCGCCAGCTGTGCCATCGCCAGTCGAGCAGGAATCCGCGCAGTGCCATGATGATGGAAGGAGGGGGGGGTCGGTCGTCGGCTACGGCGCCATTGTAATCGATCTGGCGGCCTCCTCCACGGTGGCGACCACCGCATCCGCCCCCAGGTCCTCGAGCGCGAGGCCCTCGCGGTATCCGTAGGGGACGACGAGCACCGCGCACCCGGCCGCGCGGGCGGAGAGCACGTCGTTCATCGAGTCGCCGATCATCACCGTCTCGTCCAGGGAAGCGCCCAGCGTCGCGGCCGCGAGAAGCACCGGATCCGCGTGGGGCTTGCCGCGCGCGGCCGCATCCCCCGAGACCACCACCCCGAAGTACGGGCGCAGGCCCGTGCGCTCGAGCAGGGGCTCGGTGAAACGGCCCGCCTTGTTGGTGACGCAGCCCAGCGCGATGCCGGCCCGCCGCAGGGCGTCCAATCCGTCGAGGACCCCGGGATAGGGCCGGGAACGGTCCGCGATGCCGGCGCGGTAGTGCCGCTCGAAGGATTCGAGCGCATGCCGGCGCTCTTCCCCGGTTTCGCCGCCCGTGGCCGCCAGGCATCGCTCGACGAGGTTCACGATTCCCTTGCCGACGTAGTCCCGGACGCTCGCCTCTTCGAGGGCGGGGCGCCCCAGGTCCGCCAGCATCCGGTTCGCGGCCGCGGCAAGGTCCGGCGCGGTATCGACGAGGGTGCCGTCCAGGTCGAAGAGCGCGGCCCGGAAGCGCCGTCCCGGAGCCGGCGCCGCCATGTTCAGGCCCCGGCGAGCGCTTCGCGCAGCCCGCGGATCGCCGCGGCGCGATCCTTGGCGCCGAAGACCGCGGAGCCCGCCACGAAGGTGTCCGCCCCGGCACGCGCGACGGCGGCGACGTTGTCCGCCTTCACCCCGCCGTCGACCTCCAGCCAGATGTCGCGGCCGCTCGCGGCGATGCGCCGGCGCGCCTCCCCGATCTTCGGCAGCGCGGAGGCGATGAAGGACTGGCCTCCGAACCCCGGGTTCACGCTCATGATGAGGATGAGGTCCACCTTGTCCATCACGTGGTCCAGCCACGCGAGGGGCGTGGCGGGGTTGAACACGAGCCCCGCCTTGCAGCCGACGTCGCGGATGAGCCCGAGCGTGCGGTCGACGTGATCGCTCGCTTCGGGGTGGAAGCTGATGATCGAGGCGCCCGCCTTGGCGAAGTCGGGGATGATCCGGTCGACGGGCTTCACCATGAGGTGCACGTCGATGGGGACGCTGCAGTGCGGACGGATCGCCTCGCACACCAGCGGCCCGACGGTGAGGTTGGGAACGTAATGGTTGTCCATCACGTCGAAGTGCATGAGATCGGCGCCTCCCGCGATGACGTCCCTCACCTCATCGCCCAGGCGCGCGAAGTCGGCGGAAAGCAGGCTGGGAGCGATGCGGAACATGGTCGGCTTTCGGGCTGCGGGGATGCCGAAATTCTACGCGAACCCCGGCGGTTTTTCGCCCCGGAAATCCTGCTAACATCGAACCATGACCGAAACGAAGAAGTACATCGTCGCCGTCACCGCGCACTCGACCTACCTGCCCGACCAGTCGGACGAGGAGGACGATCGCTTCGTCTTCGCGTACACGATCCGCATCACCAACACCGGCAGCGTCGCCGCGCAGGTCGTGAGCCGCCACTGGATCATCACCGACGCCGACAACCAGGTGCAGGAAGTGCGCGGAATGGGCGTGGTGGGCGAGCAGCCCGTGCTGAAGCCCGGCGACACCTTCGAGTACTCCAGCGGCTCGTCCATCCCCACCGCGGTGGGGACGATGCGCGGCAGCTACCAGCTGGTGGCCGAAGACGGCACGCGCTTCGAGGCGCCGATCCCGGAGTTCGCGCTCAGCGTCCCGCGCGTGCTGCACTAGTTGCCCGGCGGATCGTCCTTGCCCTTGGCCTCGCCCGTTCCGTCCCCGGGTTTCGGGTCGCGCGGCAGCGTCCACCAGACGAGCCCCGCCGCGATCGCGAGCGCCGCCACCACTTCCAGGAACACCCAGCCCATCCGCTTCTCCAATGCCACGATGACTTCAGCGGATTATAGGGGCGGTCGCACCGAGCCCCGCGCCGCGGACCGGCCGAAGCCCGCGTCGGCCCTCGCCCTCGCCTGCCTCGCCCTATTCGCCGCTGCTTGCGCGGGCACGCCGGAGAAGGTCGCGGAGAAGGCCCCGGAAGCGCTCATCTGCCCGCCGGCCCCGATGCCGGCCTGCCCCCCCGCGCCCGCGGCACCACCGGCGCTGGCTCCCGCCCCGGTCCCGGAACCCGTGCCGGAAGCGGAGTACCGGGGCCGCCTGCAGCCCGCGTCATGGATGGAGCTGCCGGAGTGGGGAAGCGAGCCGCTTCGCGACTCCCTCGTGGCTTTCCTGCGGGGCTGCGCCGTGCTCGCCGAGCAGCCCGCCTGGCGGCCGGCCTGCGAGGCCGCCTCGGCCCTGCCGCCGGAGGCGCCGGAGCGCGAGATCGCCCGTTTCTTCGAGTCGAGCTTCGAGCCGCACCAGGTGATCAACGCGGACGAGTCGACGACGGGCATGATCACGGGATACTACGAGCCGCTGCTGCGCGGCGGCCGCAAGCGCAGCGCGCGCAACCGCTACCCGATCTACGCGGTGCCCCAGGACCTGCTGACGATCGACCTCTCGCAGGTGTACCCGGACCTCAAGCACAAGCGCCTGCGCGGCCGCGTCGAAGGCAGCCGCGTGGTGCCCTACCTCGCGCGCGGCGACATCGACAAGGAGCCGGCGCCGCTCAAGGGCCTGGAACTCGCCTGGGTGGACGACGCGATCGAGCTCTTCTTCCTGCACATCCAGGGCTCGGGACAGGTGCAGCTGGAGAACGGCGAGCGCCTGCGCGTGGGCTACGCGGACCAGAACGGCCACCCCTTCCGCTCCCTGGGCCGCCTGCTCATCCGGCGCGGGGAACTCCCTCCCGAGCGCGCCTCGATGCAGGGCATCAAGGACTGGGCCCGGCGCAACCCCGCGAAGGTGCAGCGCTACCTGAACGAGAACCCGAGCTTCGTCTTCTTCCGGGAACTCCCCGGAGACCTGCCGGGGCCCATCGGGTCCCTCGGCGTTCCGCTCACCGCCGAGCGCTCCATCGCCGTTGACCCGCGCGTGATCCCCCTGGGCGTCCCGGTCTACCTCGCCACGACCTGGCCCAACACGACGCGGCCGCTGCGCCGGCTCATGGTGGCGCAGGACACGGGCGGCGCCATCAACGGAGGCGTCCGCGCGGACTTCTACTGGGGCTTCGGGGATGAGGCCGGGAGCCAGGCCGGGAAGATGCGCCAGGCGGGGCAGATGTGGGTGCTGCTGCCGAAGGGCTACACGCCCACGGCCAGGGTGCAGGCGGGCGCGAGTTCCTAGCGTCTCGGACGCGCTTCCGCCCGGCAGCGCGCGTTTCGCTCAGGGCTTGGCGGACTTCGCGTCCGCGAGGCGCTTCTCGAAGGCCGCGATGGGCATCGCACCCGGGACGCGCTCGCCGTCCTCGAAGAAGATGGTCGGCGTCCCGCTGATGCGCTTGTCGCGCCCGAACGCGATGAGGCTGTCGATCGGCGTCTGGCAGGCGCCGGCCGCGGGAGCGACGTCCTTGAGCATCAGGTCCAGCCAGGCCTTCGACCGGTCGGGGGCGCACCACACGCCCTTCGACTTCTCCAGGGAATCCGGCGAGAGGATCGGGTACAGCATTACGTGGACCGTGATGTCGCTCACGCCCGCGAGGTCGCGCTCGAAGCGCTTGCAGTAGCCGCAGTTGGGATCCGCGAAGATGGCGACGCGCCGCGAGCCGTTGCCGCGCACGATCTTGATCGCGGAGTCGAGCGGGAGCGTGTCGAACTTGATCGCCGAGAGCTTGCGCACCCGCGCCTCGGTCACGTTTTCCCGCGTCTTCGTGTCGATGAGGGACCCCAGCAGGAGAAACGAGGTCTTCTCGTCGGTGTAGAAGACCTCCCCGCCGCCCGTCACCTCGACGAGGCCGCCATAGGGGGTCTTCCGGGCCGTCTCGATCTGCGCCTCGGGAAACTTCTTCCGCAGGTCGGCCTTGATGCGTTCGAGGTCCTGGGCGAAGGCGGGAAGGGTGGCCGCGAAGGCGAGCAACGCGGCGGTCAGGGTGGAGCGAAGGTTCATGGAGGTCTTTCGGGTTCCGGGATTGGGCCGTGGCGGGCCGGGGAAGTTCCCGGCGCGCGAAGGACGGATCATCGCATTGCGCGGGCCGCGAGGAGGCGCTTCGCCCAGGCGACGCGGTCCACCGCCCGCATTCCGGCGTTGCGAAGGGCGCCGGCCAGCGGCGCGTCGATGCCGAAGAGCCATTCCAGGCGATCGGTGACGAACTGCATCGCCTTCACGTCGGCGTGCCGTGCCCGCTCGTGGCGGCGCAGGAGCGCGAAGTCGCCGGGCCGCTCGAGGGGAGAACGCCCGGCGAGCGTGAGGGCGAGCTCGCGGGCATCCTGGAAGCCCAGGTTCACGCCCTGCCCCGCCAGGGGGTGCACGCCATGGGCGGCGTCCCCCACGAGGACCGCGCCCGGCACGGCGATTCGCGGCACGCGGACCAGGCGCAGCGGAAACTTCGCGACCGCGGAATCGAGCGCGAGCTCGCCGAGGACGCCGCCGCCGGCGTCGCGAACGCGGGCGGCGAAGGCTTCCGGGTCGAGCCCGGCCAGTTCGTCGGCGAGACCGTCCCGCGCGGACCACACGATGGACATCCGTTCGCCGGGCAGCGGCAGCCAGGCGAGGATGCCGTCGGCCCGGAACCACTGCCGGGCCACGCCCGCCGGGGACCGCTCGCAGCGGAAATTCGCGACGACCGCGGATTCCGGGTAGCGCTTCTCCGTGGCGGCCAGTCCCAGGTGCGTCCGCACCCCGGAATCCACGCCGTCCGCGCCCACCAGCAGGTCGGCGGCGAGGCTCTCGCCGTCGTCCAGCGTCACCTCGGCGCCGCGGGCGCTCGCCGCGATCGACCGCAGCCGCACGCCGTGCCGGACGGAGGCGCCGCGCGCAAGCGCCGCCTCCTCGATCGCGCGGGTGAGGCGGTTGCCTTCCACGATCCAGGCCAGCGCGCCTCCGCCGGGCGGCGCGAACTCCAGCCGGCTCGCGCCGTCGTCGCCGAAGACCTCCATGCGGCTGACCGCGGCGACCCGCTCCCGCGGCAGGAGGGGCCAGGCGCCGATGGCGCCCAGGAACTCGCGCGAGCCCGCGCTCAGCGCGAAGACGCGGTTGTCGAAGGCCGCCGGGTCCGCGGCCGGCCTTGCGCCGCCGGCTTCGATCACGCTCGCCTCGTCCGGGCACGCCGCGGCGAAAGCGAGCCCCACGGCGCCGCCCCCGACCACGAGGACGCGGCCCCGGTCCGGCGCGCTCAGCATCGCTTGCCCGAAGGATTCACGGGGGCGGCGCGCCGTGGATCATCCGGCGCGCGAGCCAGCGTCGCGCGGGGGGAAGGAGATCGAGCGCCGTGAGCGCGATCCCGCGCCCCCACGTCGGCAGCCGGCGCCCGTCCATGAAGGCGCCGACGAGGAAGTCGGTGAAGGCCACGCCGCGCCCCGCGTCGCGTCGGCGCGAGTCGCGGTAGCGCTCGAGGAGGCCCGCGGCGCCCGGGTCGCCCTCGGGATCCTCGCGCAGCAGCGCGGCGAGCGAGCCGGCATCGCGCAGCCCGATGTTGAGACCCTGCCCCGCGATGGGGTGCATGGCCTGCGCGGCATTGCCGGCGATCACGGTTCGCAGGGCGATGGTCGAGTTGACCGAGCGCAGCCGCAGGGGAAAGGATGCCCGCGGCCCGGCCGCCACGAACCTCCCCGCGCGATCGCCGAAGTGCGACTGGAGCTCCGCGAGGTAGGCCGCGTCGTCGAGCGCGAGCAGGCGCGCGGCCTCCGCGGGCGTCGCGGTCCACACGAGCGCGAACCGGTCTTCCACCGGGAGCAGCGCCACCGGCCCTTTCGGCGTGAAGCGTTCGTACGCGCGCCCGCGATGCGGGCGATCCGTGCGCACCGGGCCCGTCACCGCGACCTGCCCGTAATCCTTCTCCGCGTAGGCGAGCCCGGGAATCCGCCGCGCATTGGCGCCCCCGTCGGCCAGCACGAGGAGCCTCGCCGACACGCTGCCGCCACCCGCGAGCCGGAGCGTCGCCTCGCCCGGCTCCAGCGTGATCGCGTCGCAGGCTCTTCCCCAGGTGATCGCGGCGCCGAGCGCCGCGAGTCGGGCGGAAAGCGCCTCCTCGAGCGCGGCGTAGGCGACGGTGTAGCCGAGCGCGGGGAGTCCCTGGTCGGCCGCCGCGATGAGCGTGCGGCCGGGACCGCCCCGCTGCGAGACGTGGATGTCGGCAATGGGCGTGGTGCCGGCGCCAGGCCATCCGCCCGCCTCCTCCAGGAGCTCGCGGCTCGCGTGCGAGAGCGCGAGCGTGCGGGCGTCGCGCGAGGGTCCCTCGCGGGCCTCCACGACGCGAACCGAGCGCCCCGCCGCCACGAGGAGCGAGGCGAGCGCGGCGCCGACCGGGCCGGCCCCGACGATCGCGACGTCGATCCGGTCCACGGGGGCCGGCGCGCCCGGCCTAGCCGCGGACCGCGGCCTCGACGTCCGCCACCCGCTTCGGGCAGCCGGCGGTGAGGATGTCGCGGCCCTTCGCCGTCACGAGGACGTCGTCCTCGATGCGCACGCCGATGTTCCAGAAGTGGCGCGGCACGTTGTCGGCGGGACGGATGTAGCAGCCGGGTTCGACCGTGAGGACCATGCCGGGCTCGAGCTTGCGCCACTTGCCCTTGTGCTTGTACTCGCCGGCGTCGTGCACGTCGAGCCCGAGCCAGTGGCCCGTGCGGTGCATGTAGTACTGCTTGTACGACTCGTCGGCGAGGACCTTGTCGACGCTGCCCTTGCACAGCTTCAGGTCGATGAGGCCGCGCACCAGGACGCGGGTGGCCGCGTCGTGGTAGTCGATGAAGCCGGCGCCGGGCTTCACCGCCCGGATGGCCGCTTCCTGCGCGGCGAGCACGAGCTCGTAGATGTCCTTCTGCGCCGCGCCGAACTTCCCGCCCACCGGGAAGGTGCGCGTGATGTCGGCCGCGTAGCTGTCGAGCTCGCAGCCGGCGTCGATGAGCAGGAGCTCGCCCTTCTTCAGCTCCGCGGTGTTCTCGCGGTAGTGCAGCACGCAGGCGTTGGCCCCGGCCGCGACGATCGACCCGTAGGCCGCCGCGCGCGCGCCGTTGCGGTAGAACTCGTGCAGGAGCTCCGCCTCGATCTCGTACTCGCGCCGGCCCGGCCGCGCCGCGCCCATCGCCCGCACGTGCGCCGCGCCGGAGATCTCCGCCGCCCGGCGCATGATCGCGATCTCCTCGCCGTCCTTGCGCAGCCGCATGTCGTTCACGGCCGAGCGCACGTCGCGGATCTCGGCCGGCGCGGAGACGCCGGTGCGCACCTTGGCGCGCACCGCGTTGAGCCACCCCGTCACGCGCGCGTCCCATTCGGGATCGGCGCCCAGGGGGGAGTGGATCACCGGCTGGTCCGCGAGGAGCTCCGGGATCATCGCGTCGAGCGCCGAGACGGGATGCGCGGCCGCGAAGCCGAAGGCCTGCTTCGCGAGGTCCGGTCCGAAGCGGAAGCCGTCCCAGATCTCGCGCTCGAGGTTCTTCTCCCGGCAGAAGAGGATTTCCCTGGGCTTCCTGCCCAGGACGATCACCAGCACCGCCTCGGGCTCGCGGAAGCCCGTGAGGTAGTAGAAGCCGCTGTCCCACCGGTAGTCGTAATGGGAATCGGCGTTGCGCGTGCGCTCGGGCGCCGTGGGCAGGATGACGACGCCCTCGCGCAGCCGGCGCGCGAGGCTCGCGCGGCGCTGGCGGAAGGGCTTGCTGCGGTTGGGGTTCTCGAGGTTCATGGAGGTCCGTGGTGGGCAGGCGCCGCGAGGCCGCAGATTCTACCGGGATTCGGGGGGGCGGGCGGCGTGCTCCCGCATGAGGTCGGCGAGCGCGCCCCGCCCTTCGGCCTCGAGCGCGGCGGCGACGTTCGCCACGTCGTCGGGCCGCCGGTTCTGGGAGAGCTTGAACTTGCCCTCGAGGCGCTCGACCGCGATCTCGAAGCCGACGATGGCCCCGAGGAGGCCTTGCGTGAAGTCGCCCGGCAGGGCCTGCATCCGCCACGGCGAGGGCCGGCCGTCCTCGTAGGCCCGGGAAAGCCCGTCGAGGAGCCCCGGCAGTTCCTCCGGGGGAAGCAGCCGGGCGCGGCCGCGTGCGTGGACCACCGCGTAGTTCCAGGTGGGGACGCTCGGGTGGTGCGCGTACCACCCCGGCGAGACATAGGCGTGCGGTCCCTCGAAAAGGACGAGGACCTCGCCGGCGGACTCCAGCTCCCGCCAGTGCGGGTTCGCCCGCGCCACGTGGCCCAGCAGGCGGTAGCGGCCGTCCTCGCCGCGCGCGGGCAGGAAGGGGATGTGGCTCACCGACAGGCCGTCCGGCCCCGCGGAGACGAGCGTGCCGAAGGCGTTCGCGAGCACGAAGCGCTCGAGCGTGTCGCGGTCGTCGATCCGGAAATGGCGGGGTACGTAGAAAGTCATCGCGAAAGCCTCCTGTCGAGCGCCGCGAGCTGCCCGGGCGTGCCCAGGTTCTCCCAGTCGCCGGCGAAGCGCTCGCCGGTGACGCGCCCCTCGTCCACGAACCGGTAGGCCCAGGGGAAGAGCCTCAGGCGCGAGCCCGGCGCGATGTCCGCGAAGAGCGCCGGGTGGAAGACGCCGATGTTCGCGTAGGTGAGGAGCGGCCCCTCGCGGCGCACGCGACCCCCGGCGAGGCCCATGTCGCCGCCGGGATGGTAGGGCGGGTTGTCCACGAGGACGAAATGCGCGGCGTGGCGGGCGGGGTCGCGGGCGATCGCCGCGGCGACGCTCCCGAGCCGCGAGAAGTCGTAGTCCGTGAAGATGTCTGCGCTCGCCACGATGAACGGTTCCCGGCCGAGCAGGTCCAGCGCCTTCGCGATGCCGCCCGCGGTCTCGAGCGCTTCCCCTTCGCGCGACCACGCGATCCGCAGGCCCCAGCGCGATCCCGAGCCGATCGCCGCTTCCAGCCGCTCGCCCAGGTGGGCGTGGTTGATCACGACGTCGCGGATTCCCGCGGCGGCGAGGCGTTCGAGCTGCCACCCGAGGAGGGGCTTGCCCCCGGCTTCGAGGAGGGGCTTGGGCACCGTATCCGTGAGGGGCCGCATGCGCTCGCCGCGGCCGGCCGCGAGGATGAATGCGCGTGGCGTCATCGCAGGGCTGCCCGGGGCCTCAGCCCGCCGCGCCGGCGCGCGGGGCCGCGCCCTCGAGCCGGTCGAGGAGCCTCGCGAGGGCCGAGAGCTCGCCGTACCGGGAACAGGCGTGGCGCACGTAGGCGAGGAAGCGCGGCGTGTCCTCGAGGTAGCCGGGCTTGCCGTCGCGGTAGTGGATGCGGGCGAAGATCCCGAGCACCTTGAGGTGGCGCTGCAGGCCCATCCACTCCACGTCGCGCCAGAAGCCGGCGAAGTCCGCGCGCACGGGAAGGCCCCGCTTCCTCGCCGCCTCCCAGTAGCGGATGGTGCCGTCCAGCACCCGGCTTTCGTCCCAGCTCACGAACGCGTCGCGCCAGAGCGAGGCGACGTCGTAGCTGATCGGGCCGTGCACCGCATCCTGGAAGTCGAGCACGCCCGGATTGGGGTCGGAGACCATGAGGTTTCGCGGCATGAAGTCGCGGTGGACGAACACGCGCGGCTCGGCGAGGTTCGACGCGAGGATGCGGCGGAAGACGTCCTCGAGATCCCCGCGCTCCCGCTCGTCCAGGTCGACACCGAGATGCCGGCCGACGTACCAGTCGGCAAAGAGCTGCAGCTCGCGCCGCAGCAGGGCCTCGTCGTAGGGCGGGAGCTCGCCTTCGCGGCTCGCCGCCTGCCAGTCGACCAGCGCGCGCGTCGCGTCTCGGAAGAGGCTCTCGTCGATCACGCCGTCGAAGGCCTGCAGGTAGGTCTTGCGGCCGA
This sequence comes from uncultured Pseudomonadota bacterium, assembly GCA_937898635.1. GTDB lineage: Bacteria > Pseudomonadota > Gammaproteobacteria > Burkholderiales > Usitatibacteraceae > FEB-7. Next base: position 14,203 of record CALEJW010000230.1, read on the forward strand.
GGTCCGAGAGCAGCAGGAAGCCCCGCGCGAGATCCTGCGCGAGGATCTCCGGCACGTGCAGGCCGGCCGCGCGCATGAGGGCCGCGACCTTCACGAAGGGCCGGCAATCCTCCTGCGGGGGCGGCGCGTCCATCGCGATCCACGTCGCGCCTTCCGACTCGACGCGGAAGTAGCGGCGGAAGCTCGCGTCGGCGCTCGCGGGCTCCCGCGTGAACGCGCGGCCGCCGAGGGCGTCGCGAAGCCAGGCGTCGAGCGCCTCCAGGCGGTCCATGGGGAATGAGGCGGGGCGGCTTTCGCGTGTATTCTTGCCGATTCTAGCATCGCACCGCCCCCCTTCCCCGATGGTCCGCCGAACCCTCACGCTCGCCCTCGCCCTCGCGGGCGCACTGCCCGCGGGGGCCGGCGAGGGCGTGCCGCTCCGGCTCGAGCGCCGGCTCGCGCCGCCGCCGCCGCGCGTCGAACGCGACGCGGTGCGCTTCCTCTCGGCCGAGCGCATCACGGGCGACGAGGCGAGGAACATCACCGCCACCGGCAAGGTGTCGCTGCGCCAGCGCGGCGCGGCGATCGACGCCGACCGCCTGGACTACTCGCTCGAGACGGACACGGTCGTGGCCACGGGCAACGTGCGCCTCGAGCGCGCCGGCGACCTCGCCACGGGGCCCCGGCTCGTCTACCGCATCTCGGAGGCGACGGGCGAGATGGACAATCCCGTCTTCGAGCTGCCCAGGCGCGAGGACCGCCGGAGCGCCTCGCGCGGCGCGGCGGAGCGCGCGCTCCTGGAGGGCGAGGAGCGCAGCCGCCTCCTGCGCGCCTCCTACACGACCTGCCCGGTGCCGCGCGACGACTGGACCCTGCGCGTGAGCGAGCTCGAGATCGACGGCAAGCGCCAGGTGGGCACCGCCTGGAACACCGCGGTGTGGTTCCTGGGCGTGCCGATCCTCTACTCGCCGTGGCTCTCCTTCCCCCTGGACAACGAGCGCAAGACCGGGTTCCTGCCGCCCACGCTGGGCTCCTCGGGACGCGGCGGCTTCGAGTTCGCGCTGCCGTGGTACTGGAACATCGCGCCGAACCAGGACGCGACCCTCACCCCGAAGCTCTTCACGAAGCGCGGCCTGCAGCTCGGCGGCGAGTACCGCTACCTGCGGCCGGACTACTCGGGCCAGGCGGACGTCGAGTTCCTGCCCAACGACGCGATCGCGGAACGCGACCGCTACTTCCTCGCCGTGCGCCACTCGCACCGGCTGCCTTGGGGCTGGACCGCGGCCGTGGATGCGCAGCGCGTCTCGGACGACAACTACTTCCGCGACCTGTCGACGCGGGTGGCGGCGACCTCGCAGACGAACCTGCCGCGCGACGCGATCCTCGCCTACGCCGACGAGACCTGGTCGCTCTCGGCGCGCGCCGTCGCCTACCAGGTCCTCCAGGACCCGACCGCCGCCGTGCCCGCCCCCGTGCCCTACCGGCAGGTGCCGCAGCTCCTGGTCGCGGGCCTCAGGCAGGGCGTGTACGGTCTCGACTGGCGCGTGACGGGGGAGCTCACCAACTACCGGCACCCGGAGCTCGTGAACGGGCAGCGATTCATCGCCTACCCGCAGGTCTCCTGGCCGCTTCGCCGCGCCTGGGGCTACCTCACGCCGACCGCCGGCTTCCACTTCACGCGCTACAACCTCACCGGCAACGGCGACGGGATGACGGACGCCACGCGCAGCGTGCCGCTGGCGAGCGTCGATGCCGGCCTCTACTTCGACCGGGCCTGGGAGTTGCGCGGCCGGGGATTCCAGCAGACCCTGGAGCCGCGCCTGTACTACGTGCGCGTGCCCTACCGGGACCAGTCGCGCCTGCCCAACTTCTCCACGGCGGAGGTCGACTTCGGCGCCAATTCCCTCTTCCGCGAGAACCGCTTCATCGGCGGCGACCGGGTCGGGGACGCGAACCAGGTCACCGTGGCGATCACCAGCCGGCTCGTGGAGTCGGAGACGGGGCTCGAGCGGCTCAAGGCGACGCTCGGGCAGATCTACTACCTCGACCCCCAGCGCGTGTCGCTGGGCGGCGCGCCGCGGGAGGGCGACAAGTCGAACGTCGTGGCCCTCGTGTCCGGGCAGGCGACCCCCGCCTTCTCGTTCGACGGCGGCCTGGAGTACGACGTGAACGGGGGCCGGGCCCGGCGGCTCGACCTGGCGGCGCGCTACAGCCCGCGGCCGGGCAGCCTGGTGAACGCCGCCTACCGCTTCACCCGCGACCAGGTGCGCCAGGTGGACATCTCCGCGCAATGGCCCGTGAGCGGGGCCCTCTCGGTCGTCGGGCGCTGGAACTGGAGCCTGGACGACCGCAAGCTCGTCGAGGGACTGGCGGGCTTCGAATATAATGCGGGCTGCTGGGAGATCCGGGCGGTCGCGCACCGATTCATCACCGCGACGCAGCAGGTGTCGACCTCCTTCCAGATCCAGCTCGAGCTCTCGGGCCTCTCGAGAATCGGCATCAACCCGCTCGAGACCCTCAGACAGAACATTTCCGGCTACCGCCGGTCGGACGAGATTCCCCGATGACCACCACACGCACTGCCTTCCGCGCCGCGGCCTTCCTCGCGGCGCTCGCCGCCACCGCCGCGATCGCCCAGCAGTCCCCGGCGTCGCGGCTGGACACCCGCCTCACGCCTCCCGGGCGCAGCGTCGTCACGGTCGACCGCATCGTGGCCGTGGTGAACGACGAGGTGATCACGCAGGTCGAGCTCGCCGAGCGCACGCGCCTGGTGCTGGCCCAGCTGCAGCGCGGCGGGGGCCAGCTGCCGCCGCCCGAGGCGCTGCAGCGCCAGGTCCTCGAGCGGATGATCAACGACCTCGTGCAGATCCAGCTCGCGAAGGAGACCGGCGTCAAGATCGACGACGCCACGGTCGAGAAGACCGTCCAGCGCATCGCCGACGACAACAACCTCTCCATGACGGGATTCCGCCAGGCGCTCGAGCGCGACGGCATCGCCTTCGCGCGGTTCCGCGAGGACATGCGCAACGAGCTCATCCTCTCGCGGCTTCGCGAGCGCGAGGTGGAGAACGCGATCGTCGTGACCGACGCCGAAATCGACACGGAGCTCGCCCGCGCCGCGAAGGAGCGCAGCGGGGACACGGAGCTGCGCCTGCAGCACGTGCTCGTGATGGTGCCGCAGCAGGCCACGCCCGAGCAGATCGATACCCGCCGGCGCCGCGCGATGCAGGCCCTGTCCGAGTTGCGCAAGGGCGCGAGCTTCGCGGAGATCTCGGCCACCTATTCGGACGCTCCCGACGCGCTCCAGGGCGGCGACCTCGGCTGGCGACCCGCGGGACGGCTCCCGACGCTCTTCCTCGAGGCGCTCGACAAGCTCAAGCCCGGCGAGGTGAGCGACATCCTGCGCAGCCCCAACGGCTTCCACATCGTGAAGCTCCTCGAGAAGCGCGGCAAGGACAAGGCGCCCGCCGTCACCCAGACGCGCGCGCGCCACATCCTCATGCGCACGCGGGAAGGCACGAGCGAGGCGGACGCGCGCGAGCGCCTCGCGCGCCTGCGCAGCCGCATCGTGGCCGGCGAGGATTTCGCGGAGCTCGCGCGCGTGCACTCCGAGGACGGGACCGCGGCGAAGGGCGGCGAGCTCGGCTGGATCGCGGCCGGCGAGACGGTGCCGGAGTTCGAGCGCGTCATGAACGGGCTTCGCGACGGCGAGCTGAGCCAGCCGGTGCAGACGCCCTTCGGCTGGCACCTCGTGCAGGTGCTCGAGCGCCGCAGCGAGGACCTGAGCGAGGAGAGGAAGCGCCTCGCCGCCCGCCAGACGGTTCGCGCGCGCAAGGCGGACGAGGCCTACCAGGACTGGCTACGGCAGACTCGCGACCGCGCCTTCGTCGAGAACCGCCTCGACGAGACCTGAGCCCGGCGCCGCGGCGCCCGAGGCGCGCATGATCCCCCCGCCTGTCGTCGCGATCACCGCCGGCGAGCCCGCGGGCATCGGCCCCGACCTCTGCGCGATCCTCGCGGGCCGGCGCTTCCCGGCACCGGTCGTCTTCGTCGGAGACCGCGGGGTGATCGCCGCCCGCGCCCGCAGCCGCGGCCTCGCCTTCGATCCCCCCGACTATTCGCCGGGCACCCGCGCGCCCTTCGCGATGCTGCACCTCGTCGCGCCCGCGCCGGTGACGGCCGGCCGCCTGGACCCGCGCAACGGCCGCTGGGTGCTCTCGCTGCTCGACCGCGCGCTCGACGGCTGCCTCGCGGGCGAGTTCGGCGCGATGGTCACGGCGCCGGTGCAGAAGTCCACGATCAACGACGCGGGCGTCGCCTTCACCGGGCACACCGAGTACCTCGCGGAGCGCACCGGGACGCCGCGCGTGGTGATGATGCTCGCCGGCGGCGGGATGCGCGTCGCGCTCGCCACGACGCACCTCGCCCTCGCCGCCGTTCCCGCCGCGATCACGCGCGAGGCGATCGAGGAGACGCTCCGGATCGTCGATCGCGACCTGCGGGCGCGCTTCGGCATCGCGCGCCCGCGGATCCTCGTGGCGGGGCTCAATCCGCACGCGGGGGAGGCGGGCCACCTGGGACGCGAGGAAGCCGAGGTCATCGCCCCGGCCATCGCCCGCGTGCGCGGCGAGGGGCTCGCGGTCGACGGCCCGCTGCCGGCCGACACGCTCTTCACCGCGCGCGTTCTCGCGGGGGCGGACGCGGTGCTCGCCATGTACCACGACCAGGGGCTGCCCGTCCTCAAGCACGCCTCCTTCGGGCACGCGGTCAACGTGACGCTCGGCCTGCCGGTGATCCGCACTTCCGTGGACCACGGCACGGCGCTCGACCTCGCGGGCGCGGGCGACGTGGACCCCGGAAGCCTCGAGGCCGCGCTCGCCCTTGCGATCGAGCTCGCGTCGCGGGCGCGGCGCTGAGGGACGCGATGCTGCCGCGACCGAAGAAGCGGCTCGGCCAGCACTTCCTCACCGACCGCCACTACCTCGAGCGCATCGTCGCCGCGATCGACCCGCGGCCGGACGATCCTATGGTCGAGATCGGCCCCGGTCCCGGCGCGCTCACCGAGCGCCTGGCGGCGATCGTCCGGCCGCTTCACGTGGTCGAGATCGACCGCGAGCTCGCCGCGGGCCTGCGCGCGCGATTCGGGCCGCAGGAGGTCGTCGTGCACGAGGGCGACGCGCTCGAGTTCGACTTCGCGTCGCTGCCCGAGGGCCTTCGCGTCGTCGGCAACCTCCCCTACAACGTCTCCACGCCGCTGCTCTTCCGCGTGGCCGCGTTCGCCGGGCGCATCCGCGACTGCGTCTTCATGCTGCAGCGGGAGGTGGTGGAGCGCATGGTGGCGGAGCCGGGCACGCCCGCCTACGGGCGGCTCTCGGTGATGCTGCAGTACCGCTTCGCGATGGAAAGCGCCTTTCGCGTGCCGCCAGGGGCGTTCACGCCGCCGCCGAAGGTGGACTCCGCCGTCGTGCGCATGGTCCCGCTGGGCGAGGAGCGGCCGGCGGCGCGCGACGAGGCCCTCTTCGCCAGGCTCGTGATGGCGGCCTTCACGCAGCGCCGCAAGACCCTGCGCAACGCGCTGCGCGGACTCGCGGGCGAGGACGCCTTCGCCGCGGCGGGCATCGACCCCGGGCTTCGCGGCGAGGTGCTCCCGGTGGCGCGGTTCGTGCGCCTCGCCGACGCCGCGGCCGCGCCCTAGGCGCGCTGGATGAACTCGATCTTGTAGCCGTCGGGGTCCTCGACGAAGGCGATCACGGATCCGCCGAACTTCATCGGCCCGGGCTCGCGCGTGACCTTGCCGCCGCGCTTCTTCACTTCCTCGCAGGCCTTGTAGGCGTCCGGAACCGCCACGGCGACGTGGCCGAAGCCGTTGCCGAGGTCGTAGGACTTCGTCTCCCAGTTGTGCGTGAGCTCGATCACGGCGCCCTCGGATTCCTCGCCGTAGCCCACGAAGGCGAGCGTGAACTTCCCGTCCGGGTAGTCCTTGCGGCGCAGCACCTTCATGCCGAGGACCTCGGTGTAGAAGCGGATCGACCGGTCGAGATCGCCGACGCGGATCATGGTGTGCAGGATGCGCATGCTTCCCTCCTCAGAAGGAACGGTACAGGTGATCGGTGGCCTCGAGCTCGTCGCGAAGCCGCTTGTGGTCGGGGCACAGGCGCGCGACTTCGGCCCAGAAGCGCGGCGAGTGGTCCATGTGGCGCAGGTGCGCGAGCTCGTGGCAGACCACGTAGTCCACGAGCGCCGGCCGGGCCTTCACCAGGCGCCAGGCGAGCCGCACCTCGCGGCGGCTGTTGCAGCTGCCCCAGCGCGACTGGGCCGAGGACAGCATCACCCGCGGCGGCGCGAGGACGGCCAGGCGCGAGAAGAAGAAGGCGCGCCCGGCGAAGTGCACGAGCGCGGCGCGCCGGTACCAGGCGACGACCGCCCGGCGGATCGACGCCTCGTCGGCGGAAGGCACGGCGACGCGCAGCTCCGCACCCTCGACCTGCGCCAGGGCGCGGCGACCCTCGGCGAGGCGAAGCCTGAGCGCTTCCCCGAGGTACGGCAGGCTCGCGCCGTCCTCCCAGGACTGCGGCCGCACCCGGCGGCTGCGCCAGGCCTCGAGCTTGCCGAGCACCCAGGACTCGCTTTCGAGCACCAGCTTCTCGATGCGCGAGAGCGGGATCGACAGCGGCGCGCTCACGGTGAGTCCGCCCCCGTCGACCTTGAGCCCCACGCCCCGGCGGCCGCGCCGGCGCACCAGGAGGTAGTCGACCGGCTCGCCGGCGAGGACGAGGGAGCGCGGCTCGCGCGCCGCCTCACCCGGAGGCATAGCGTTCCGGATTGAGCCGGCGCATCTCGCCCTCGATCCACTCCTCGACCTCGCGGTTGACGGAAAGGGCGTCGCGCCCGGCCACCGGGATCACCGGCCCCACGACGACCTGCACCGTCCCGGCGCGCTTGCGGAAGGCGTAGCGGCCCCACACTTCCCCTGCGTTGTGGGCGATGGGCAGGATCGGCGTTCCCGTCCGCGTCGCGAGCGTGGCGCCGCCGATGCCGTAGCGGCCGCGCTTGCCCACGGGCACGCGGGTGCCCTCCGGGAATATCGTCACCCACAGGCCCTGCGCGATGCGCCGCGAGCCCTGCTCCACGATCTGCTCGCGCGCGGCCACGCCGCTCTTGCGGTCGATCGCGATGGAGCGCACCGCGGCCAGGCCCCAGCCCACGAACGGGAGCCACAGGAGCTCGCGCTTGATGATCCAGCACTGGTAGGGAAAGGTCGCCTCGATGAAGAGCGTCTCCCACGCCGACTGGTGCTTCGCCATGATGACGGCCGGCCCGGCCGGCACGTTCTCCATCCCGCGCACCTCGTAGCGGATGCCGCAGGACCATTCGGCCCACTTGAGGACCCGGCGCGCCCAGGACCGGGCGAGCCAGAGGGCGGCGCGGTAGCTGAAGAGCCCGAAGGCGGGCACGAGGATGCCGAAGACGGCCGTGACGAGCACGGCGCCCGCGAGGAAGAGCAGGGAGCGAAGCGCCGTCATTCGCCCGCGGCCACCAGGTGCCGGGACACCTCGTCCAGGTCGGCGAAGACGAGCGTCTTCCTCGGCAGGCCGCCTTCCTCCTTCGTCTTCTTCCCCTTGCCGGTGAGCACGAGGATGGGCTGCGCGCCCACCGCCTCGGCCACCTTGAGGTCGCGCATCGCGTCGCCCACGCAGGGCACGCCCTTCAGCTCCGTGTGCATGCGCGCGGCGATCTCCTCGTACATCCCGGTGCGGGGCTTGCGGCAGCCGCAGTTCTCCGCGTCGGTGTGCGGGCAGAAGAAGAGCGCGTCGATGCGCCCGCCCTGCCGGAACACCATCTCCATCATCTTGTCGTTCATCGCGTTGAAGGTCGCCATGTCGAAGAGGCCGCGGCCGATCCCCGACTGGTTGGTCGCCACCACGATGCGGAAGCCGTTCTGGTGCAGGCGCGCGATGGCCTCGATCGAGCCCGCGATCGGCTGCCACTCGGCCGGCGACTTGATGTAGCGGTCGCTGTCCTGGTTGATGACGCCGTCGCGGTCGAGGATGACGAGCTTCATGTCCCTAGGCCGCCAGTCGCGAGATGTCCGCCACGCGGTTCAGGAGCCGCTCGAGCCCGGTGAGGAGCGCGAGGCGGTTGGCGCGCACGGCGAGGTCCTCGGCGTTCACCAGCACCTTGTCGAAGAAGGCGTCCACGTCGGCGCGAACTCCCGCCAGGGCCACGAGCGCGGGCTCGAATTCGGCGTTGGCGAACTTGGGCTCGACGAGGAGCCTTGTCGCGGCGATCGTGGCGGAGAGGCGCCGCTCCTCGTCCTGGATGAGCAGCGCAGGGTCGATGGCGTCGGACCTTCCCGACTTGTCGAGGATGTTCTTCACCCGCTTGTTGGCGGCGGCGAGCGCGTCCGATTCCGGAAGCTTCGCGAAGGCCGCCACCGCCTCGAGCCGCGCGCGCACCTGGTCGAAGCGCGCCGGGCGCTGCGACACGACGGCCTCGACCTGGTTGGTCGTGAAGCCCTGGTCGCGCAAGTACCCGCGCAGGCGGTCGTAGACGAAGTCCTCGACCTGCACGTGCGGGTCCGCCGCGAAGGGCTCGCAGGCGAGGCGCACGAGGTCATGGAAGTCGATGTCCAGCCCGCGCTCGACGAGGATGCGCACCACCCCGAGCGCCGCGCGCCGCAACCCGAAGGGATCCTTGTCCCCGGTGGGCACCTGCCCGAGGGAGAAGAGCCCCGCGAGCGCGTCCAGCCGGTCGGCCAGCGCCACGGCGATGCTCACGTCCCCGTCGGGAAGCTGGTCCCCGGCGAAGCGCGGCCAGTAGTGCTGCTCGATCGCGCGCACGACGGAGGGCTCCTCGTCGTCGGCCTGCGCGTAGTGCCTTCCCATCACGCCCTGCAGCTCGGGGAACTCCCCGACCATGAGCGTGACGAGGTCCGCCTTGGCGAGGAACGCCGCCCGGTCCGCGTAGGGCATGCCCTTCGCGCCCCGCGGAAGCTTCGCCTGGATGCGCGTGGCGAGCTTGCGCAGGCGCTCGACGCGCTCGAGCTGCGAGCCGAGCTTGCCGTGGTAGACGATGGCGGCGAGCTGCGGCACGCGATCGGCGAGCTTCGTCCTCCGGTCGGTCTCGAAGAAGAAGCGCGCGTCGGCGAGCCGCGGGCGCACGACGCGCTCGTTGCCCTGCACGATGCGCGCGGGATCCGCCGGGCGCAGGTTCGCGACGAGGAGGAAGCGCTCGGTGAGCCGGCCGTCGGCGCCGAAGAGCGGGAAGTAGCGCTGGTTCTGGCGCATCGTGAGGATGAGGCACTCCTGGGGCACCGAGAGGAACTCGCGCTCGAAGCCGCCCGCGTACACCGTGGGCATCTCCACGAGCGCGGTCACCTCGTCGAGGAGGGCGTCGTAGTCGGCCGCCGGGCCGAGGGATGCGCCCTCCCGCGCCGCGCCCTCCTCGAGGGCGGCGAGGATCGCCGCGCGGCGCGCCGCGAAGCCCGCGAGCACGCCGCCGTCGCGCGCGAGGCGCTCCTCGTACTCGCCGGCGCCCGCGAGCGCGATGTCGCGCGCCCCCTGGAAGCGGTGGCCCTGCGTGAGGCGTCCCGCGGCGAGGCCGAGCGCCGTCACCGCCACGACTTCCGTGCCGTGCAACGCCACGAGGCCGTGGGCGGGCCGCACGAACTCGACGGTCGTCGCGCCATCGGCGAGCTGGTAGCTCATCACCTTCGGGATGGGCAGGCCGGCGATCGCCTCGGCGAGGGCGGCCTGCAGCCCCTCGGCGAGCGCGACCGGGGGCGCCACCGCATCGGCGAAGAGGGTCTCGGACTTTCCGTCCGGCCGCCGCTTGAGCGTGGCGGGGTCGATGCCCTCGAGGCCGGCCGCCGCGAGCTTCTTGCGAAGGGCCGGCGTGGGCTGCCCGTCGGCGCCGAGCCCCACGGCCACGGGCATGAGCTTCACTTCCACCGTGCGGGGCTCCGTGGACTCCCGCACGGCGGAGAGGAGCACCGCGAGCCGCCGCGGCGTGGCGAAGGCGGTCGCGGTGCCGTCCGCGCCGAGGAAGCCCCGCTTGCCGAGGCCCGACTCGATCCCGGACGCGAACGCCTCGCCCAGGCGCCTGAGGGCCCGGGGCGGCAGTTCCTCCGTGAGGAGCTCGACGAGGAGCGGCTTCACGCCGCGCCCCCGAGCATCGGGAATCCCAGCCGCTCGCGCGATTCGAAGTAGCTCTGCGCCACGGCCTTCGCGAGGTTGCGGATGCGCCCGATGTAGGCCGCGCGCTCGGTCACGGAGATCGCGCCGCGAGCGTCCAGCAGGTTGAAGGTGTGCGCGGCCTTGAGGACCTGCTCGTAGGCCGGGAGCGCGAGCCGGCTCGCCATGAGGTGCTTCGCGCCCTTCTCGTGGTCGCCGAAGTGGCGGAAGAGCGCCTCGGTGTCGGACTGCTCGAAGTTGTAGGTGGACTGCTCGACCTCGTTCTGGTGGTACACGTCGCGGTAGGTGAGCGCGCGCCCGGGCGCGCCTTCGGCGGGCTGCGCCCACACGAGGTCGAAGACGTTCTCCACGCCCTGCAGGTACATCGCCAGGCGCTCGAGCCCGTAGGTGATCTCGCCCGTGATCGGCCGGCAGTCGAGGCCGCCCACCTGCTGGAAGTAGGTGAACTGCGTGATCTCCATGCCGTTCATCCACACTTCCCAGCCCAGGCCCCAGGCGCCGAGGGTCGGGTTCTCCCAGTCGTCCTCGACGAAGCGCACGTCGTTTTCCTTCAGGTCGAAGCCGAGCGCCTCCAGCGAGCCCAGGTAGAGGTCGAGGATCTCCGGCGGCGAGGGCTTGAGCACCACCTGGAACTGGTAGTAGTGCTGCAGGCGGTTCGGGTTGTCGCCGTAGCGCCCGTCCTTGGGCCGGCGGGAAGGCTGCACGTAGGCCGCGCGCCACGGCTCGGGTCCCAGGGAGCGCAGGAAGGTCGCGGTGTGCGAGGTCCCCGCGCCCACCTCCATGTCGATGGGCTGCAGGATGGCGCAGCCGCGGCTGCCCCAGTACGACTGGAGGCGGAGGATGATGTCCTGGAAGGTGATCATGTGCGGCCCGAAAGCCCGTCATTTTACGGGCTTCCCGGGGGATGCAGGGAGCTTCCCTGCTAGAATCCGGCGCATGTCCGCACCTGCGCAAGACGCGCCGGCTCCCGCGGCGCCCGCTCCGGCCTGGCAGACCTGCCTCGGCCCGGACTGCGTCCCTCCCCCGTCCTACTTCGCCGGCCTGAACGAGGCGCTCGCCTCGAGCCTGCGACGCGCGCCCCGGCGCGTGCTCGAGCTCGGCTGCGCCGCCGCCCGGCTGGGGGCGCTCGTGCGCGAGCGCTTCCCGGGCGTGCACTACACCGGCATCGAGATCAACGCGCAGGCGGCGGCGATCGCGCGCACGCGCATCGACCGCGTGATCGAGAAGCGGCTGGAGGACATCGACTTCGCCGCCGAGGGGATCGGCGAGGCGACGATCGACACCGTGATCGCGGGCGACGTCCTCGAGCACCTCTACGATCCGTGGCGCGCGCTGCTCGGCATCCGTGCGCTCCTCACCGCGGACGCGCAGGTGGCCGCCTGCCTGCCCAACGTGCGCAATCTCTCCATCCACGACCAGCTGCACAACGCGGGAACCTGGCGCTACGACGCCCAGGGGCTCCTCGACGTCACGCACATCCGCTTCTTCACGCTCGCCGACATCCGGCGCCTCTTCCAGGAGACGGGCTTCGTCGTGGACGAGGTGGGCTGCCACCTCGATCCCCGCTTCGCCGCCGTCTACCAGGCCAATCGCGACAAGCCGAGCGTCTCGCTCCAGGCCGGGCGCCTGAAGCTCGAGAACCTCACCCAGGCCGAGTTCCAGGAGTACTGCACGCTCCAGTTCATCGTCCGCGCCCACCCGGCGGGCGAAGTCCCGGGCGGCCCGGCCGCCTGAAGGCGGCGAAGGCGAGCAGCGCCGCGACGAGGGCGAGCGCGGCGAGGTTTCCCCAGCGCACGAAGGGCGTGGCCCCCGCGTGCGGCACGGGGCTCGCGGCGAGCGTGCCGCGCGTGAAGGGCGCGAGCCTCGCGACGACCCTTCCCTTCTCGTCGATCGCGGCGGTGACGCCGGTGTTGGTGGCGCGCACCATCCAGCGCCCGGTCTCGAGCGCGCGCATCTGCGAGAACTGCAGGTGCTGGTCGGCCGCGAGCGACTGCCCGAACCACGCGTCGTTGCTCACGTTGAGGAGCACGCCCGCCTCGGGGAGCGCCGCGATCAGCTCCTCGCCGAAGAGGTCCTCGAAGCAGATCGCCACCGCCCAGCCCGTGCCGCCCGCGGCGAGGGGCGGCTGGTCGGGCTCGCCGCGCGCGAAGTCCGTCAGGGGAATCTGGAGCACCGCGAGCACCCAACCGAAACCCGGCGGGATGAACTCGCCGAAGGGCACGAGGTGGCGCTTGCGGTAGGCGGCGGGCCCGCTCGCGCCCACGCGCACGACGCTGTTCCAGTAGTCGAGGCGCGCGCCCGTCCCGGCGCGCTCGACCGCGCCGATGAGGATGTCCTTGCCGCTCTCGCGGGCGTGGTCGCGCAGGGACTCGAGGTAGCCGGCGGGAAGCTGGTCGAGGAAGGCGGGCAGCGCCGTCTCGGGCAGGATCACCACCTGCGCGGGGCTCTGCACGGCCTGCGAGAAGTAGTCGCGCAGGGTGCGCTCGCGCACGTCCTCGCGCCACTTGAGCTGCTGCGGGACGTTGCCCTGCAGGAGCGCCACGGACACGGGCTCCCGCGACGGCGTGGTCCACGCGAGCATGCCGAGGACGGCGCCCGTGGCGAAGAGCACCGCGAAGCCTCCGGCGAGGACGGCGCGCCGGCGCGACCACGCGGGGCTCCCGGCGAAGGCCGCGAGGAGCGCCGCGGCGACGGCCGTCGCGAGGGAAACGCCGTAGGCGCCCAGCACCGGCGCGTAGCCCGCGAGCGGGCTCGCCGGCGCCTGCGAATAGCCCATCACGAGCCAGGGAAAGCCGGTGAAGAGCCAGCCCCGGACCCATTCGAGCAGGACGAACGCGGCGGGCATCGCCACGAGCGTTCGCACGGAGCCTGCCGGGCGGAGCCGGTGCGCGAGCCAGCCGGCCGCCGCGGGAAAGAGCGCGAGGTAGGCGCAGAAGAGGAAGGTCGCCAGGGCGGCGAGCGGCGCCGGCATGTGGCCGAAGCGGTGCAGGCTCACGAAGACCCAGGACACGCCGGCGAGGCCCAGGCCCAGCCCGAAGGCGAATCCCGTGATGGCCGCCTGCAGCGCGGAACCGCTTCGCGACCACGCGAGGAAGAGCACGGCGAGCGAGGCGATGGCCACCGGCCACGCGGGGAAGGGCGCGAAGCCCAGCACGGCCGCCGCCCCCGCGACGAAGGGCAGCGCGATGCCCCAGCCGAGCACCGCGACGGCCGGGCGCGTCGGGAGCGCGCCCTTGCCGGTCACCCGCCCTCCCCGGCCGGGGCCGGGGGCGCGCGCCGCTCGACGAGGAGCGAATGGAGCTTGCGGCTGTCGGAGCGGATCACGTGGAAGGCGATGCCGTCGATCACCACCGTCTCGCCGCGCTTGGGCAGGCGCCCGAAGTGCGAGAGCACCAGCCCGCCCACCGTGTCGTGGTCGTCGTCGGAGAAGGCCGTGCCGAAGTGCGCGTTGAAGTCGGCGATCTCCGTGACGGCCTTCACGCGGAAGCGGCCGTTGCGGTCGGCGAGGATGTTGTCCTCGGTCTCGTCGAAGTCGTACTCGTCCTCGATGTCGCCCACGATCTGCTCGATCACGTCCTCGATCGTGACGAGGCCCGAGACGCCGCCGTACTCGTCCACGACGATGGCGATGTGGTTGCGGTTGGCGCGGAACTCCTTGAGCAGCACGTTCAGGCGCTTCGACTCCGGCACGAACACCGCGGGGCGGAGCATGTCGCGCACGCTGAACTCGGACTCCGCGTAGAAGCGCAGCAGGTCCTTCGCGAGGAGGATCCCGATCACGTTGTCGCGGTTCTCCTCCCAGACGGGGAAGCGCGAGTGCGCCGTCTCGATCACGTAGGGGATGAACTTCTCCGGGCTCTCCTCGACGTCGATCATGTCCATCTGCGAGCGCGGGATCATCACGTCGGCCACGCGCGTCTCGGAGACCTGCAGCACGCCCTCGATCATCGCGAGCGCGTCCCCGTCGAGGATCTTCCGCTCGAAGGCCGAGTGCAGGAGCTCGACCAGCTGCTCGCGGTCCTCGGGCTCCCGCAGCAATAGCGAGGACAGGCGCTCGAGCAGGCTCGGCTTGGGAGGGTCGTCCATTCGGGGTCGAGCGGGGGAAGGAGTCCCGGCTACTTTAGCAGACCCGGCCGGCGGCCATCGGGCCGCCCCGGGGCGAGCGCGTACGGGTCGGGGAACCCCAGGCGGCGCAGGATCGCCCGCTCGCGCCGCTCCATGCGCAGCGCCTCCTCCTCGCGCTCGTGGTCCAGGCCCTGCAGGTGCAGCAGTCCGTGCACCAGCAGGTGTGCGTGGTGCGCCTCGGTGGCCTTGCCCTGCTCGCGCGCCTCCCGCGCCACCACGGGCGCGCAGATGACGAGGTCGCCGGCGAGCGCGCCCCGCGGCGCGTCGTAGACGAAGGTGAGGACGTTGGTGGCGCGGTCCCGGCCGCGGAACTCCCGGTTGATCCGCCGCCCCTCGGCCTCGGCCACGAAGCGCAGCGTCACCTCGGCGCGGCGCGGCAGCGCCTCCCGCGCCCAGCGTCGCAGCGTCGCGTCGCCCGGGATGTGCGAGGCCCGCGAGGCCCGCTGGACGACGAGCGTGGGCCGGCCCGCCCTCACTTCTTCTTGCCCGCGCGGCGCTCGTAGGCGTCCACGATCGCCTGGACCAGCGGGTGGCGCACCACGTCCTCGGACTGGAAGATCGTGAAGGCGATGCCGCGCACGTCGGTGAGCACGTTCCTCGCGTCCACGAGCCCCGAGGTCTGGCCGCGCGCGAGGTCGATCTGCGTCACGTCCCCCGTCACGACCGCCCGCGAGCCGAAGCCGATGCGCGTGAGGAACATCTTCATCTGCTCCGGCGTCGTGTTCTGCGCCTCGTCGAGGATGATGAAGGAGTGGTTGAGGGTGCGCCCGCGCATGAAGGCGAGGGGCGCGACCTCGATCGCGCCGCGCTCGAAGAGCCGGTTCACCTTGTCGTAGCCCATGAGGTCGTAGAGGGCGTCGTAGAGCGGGCGCAGGTAGGGGTCCACCTTCTGCGCGAGGTCGCCGGGCAGGAAGCCCAGCTTCTCGCCCGCCTCCACGGCCGGTCGCGTGAGGAGGATGCGCTTCACGGCGTCGCGCTCGAACGCATCGACGGCCGCGGCCACCGCGAGGAAGGTCTTGCCCGTGCCGGCGGGCCCCACGCCGAAGGTGATGTCGAAAGTCTGCATCTGGCGCAGGTACTGCGCCTGCCGCGGCGTGCGCGCGGAGAGCTCGGTCTTGCGGGGCAGCCGCAGCGCCGGCGAGGCCGGCGCCTCGCCCTCGGGCGTGCGCGCGACCTCCACGAGGCCGAGCTGGATGTCCTCCAGGGAAAGCTCGCCGGCCGCGAGGTCGTAGAACTTGCGCAGCGCGCGCGTGGCGAGCGCCACCTGCGCGGACTCTCCCGACACGCTGAATCGCTCCGCGCGGCGGGCGATCGAGACGTCGAGCGCCGTCTCGATCTGGCGCAGGTTCCCGTCCAGCGCGCCGCAGAGCATGGCGAGGCGGGCGTTGTCGACGGGCGCGAACTCGACTTCCTGGGTCTGGTTCCTCAAGGGCGGACGAAATAGGCCTGCCGGGACGACCGGCAGGCCTATTGTAACGGCAGCCCCGGGCGGGGACCGCCTGCTAGACGCCGGCGCGGGCGAGCGGCGCCTTGAGGGCTTCCGACAGCGTGTGGAGGCATTCGGCCAGGTGGGCGCGCGCTTCCTTCGAGCGCCCGCCCTTCGCCACGGCCGCCCGCAGCCGCCGTTCGAGCTCCGCGGCGCTCTCGCGCTGCAGGGCGCGAGCGTCGGGGTGCGAGGCGGGCGAGGGCTTCACGAGCGCGTTGGCGAGGCGGGTGAGGTGCTCGCGCTGGAGATTGCGGCGCATCCGCGGAATGTCCCCGCCGCCGCCCAGCTCGGACCAGATCGCCTCCTGCAGCGTCCCGTAGAGCTCGCCCAGCCCGAAGGCCTTCGACGCCGGCCCCTGCTTCTCCCGCGCGCCCAGGATGCGCACGGCCACCCGGTCGTCGAGGAGCTGGTCGAGCGCGGCCTTCTGGACGTTCAGGACGGAGGCGGCGATCGAGAAGTCGGGGTTCGCGGGACGCTCGAAGTGGTCGATGCCGATGCGGCTCACGAAGCCGGGCTTGAAGGCGAAGCTCGCGGGCTGGAAGAGTTCCTTCGCGACGAGCGAAAGCGCCTCGCGTTGCAGTTCCGGCGGCGTGGGCTCGTAGAGCGGGCGGCCGCTGCCCGCGCGGTCGCGCAGGTGGCGCACGCCCCCCACGTACTTCGCGGCGAGCGGCGCCACGCCCGCGACCTGCCGCAGCCCGCTCTCGAGGCTGCGCGTGAGGCGCTCGTAGCTCTCGCCCGGGGCGAGCGGGAGATCCTGGATGCGGTCCCACAGCTCGCGCGACAGGCGCACGCGCTTGCGGTAGTAGGCGAGCGGGTCCGTGCCGAGGTCGAAGCGGTTCACCTCGGGGTCGATTCCCGCGTAGAGCTTGCCGTAGCCCGCGTCCTCGTCCGTGCCGTAGGCGAGCCAGGGCTCCGTGGACCGCGCGGCGATCGCCGCGAGCGCCTTCGCTTCGCCGGCCGGGTCGAGCTCCCGGTAGGCGTAGTCGATCGCCCAGTAGTCGTAGGGCCCGATCGTGCCCGAGACGAACTCGCCCTGGCGCTCGCCGGCGAGCGCCACGTTGAGCGGCGAGTACTCCATGATCGAGGCCACCACGCCGTTCTCCCGGGTGAACGCCGGGTCCTCGATCTGCGCGAGCGAGTAGGTGGTGGAGGAGCGGAAGTTGTGCCGCAGGCCGAGCGTGTGGCCGACCTCGTGCATGACGTTCCTCTTGAGGTTCGCCTTGGCGAGCGCGTCGGCCTCGGGGCTGTCCCAGCCGATGCCGCGGGCCTCGAGGAGGTCCAGGGCGAACTCGAACTCGTGCGCCGACTGCCAGGCGTAGCCGCAGGCGAGGTGCAGCCCGTCGGGGCCCGCACGGTGCGCCTCCAGGGGATCGGCGACGAAGGCCGCGAAGGGCTCCTCCGAGGTGGGCGCGCGCAGGTCCTCCGCGACGAAGCGCCTCGGCCCGCGCGTGAAGCCGTAGCCCGTGGCGATGTCGGCGTCGAGGATCTCGCCGGTGCGCGGATCCTTGTGCGAGGGCCCGATCGCGAAACCGACGTCGGCGCCGGTGAACCAGCGCACCGACGCGTGCTTCGCGTCCATCGTGTCGAAGTCGTCCTCGGCCGACTGCTGCTTCACGACGATCGCGTTCGCGAAGCCCGCCTTCTCGAAGGCCTTGTTCCACTCGAGGATGCCGTCGGCCACGGCGCCGCGGTACTTCTCCGGGACGTTCCGGTCGATCCAGAAGGTGATGGGCTCCTTCGGCTCCGACACCGCGGCCTTCGGGTCCTTCTTCTCCAGGCGCCAGCGGTTCACGTAGTTCACGCGCAGCTTCGGCGAGAGATCCTCCGTGTAGTCGTGCCGCGCGGTGGTGAAGTGCCCGATCCGCTCGTCGGCCAGGCGCGGGCGCATGGGCTCGGCGGGGAGCGCGGCGAAGCTGTACTGGAACGAGACGAAGACGCTCCTCGGGTCGGGCACCGACTTCGGGCCGGTGGGCCGCGGCGTTCCGTGCGACGGGACGAGCGGCGGGGCCGGGATCTTGGGCACGGAAAAGTGCGCCCGCACCTGCAGGGTCGTGGCCGCCGCCGTGCTGTTCGCCCGGGCGAGGCTCGTGTTCTTCGCGTCGAGCGCGTAGGGCAGGCGGAAGGCGGTCTCGAGCCGCGTGAGGTAGCCCGGGATGTCGCCGAAGAGGAGCGCGTTCGCCTCCACGAGGACCGCCTTCGTCTCCGGGTGCGGCGCGGAGGCCACGGGCGCCGAGGCGATGAGGCTGTCGGAGAAGGACTCCTCCACGAAGCGCGCCTGGGGCGTCCCGGGCGCCGCGAAGTACTGCGCGTTCCTCGCGACGAGCTGCACCTGGTTGCCGATCCGGCGGAAGACCGCCAGGCGCGCGCCGCCCATCTGGCTGCCGTAGAGGCCCTTCTCGCCGACGCTCGCGGGAATGTTCCAGGTGAAGAAGAAGGGCTTCTCGAACTGCTCCGGGCGGATCGCGAGCCAGGCCTTCTCGTCCTTGCGATGCAGCTCGAGGAAGCCCGCCGAGACGGCGGCGTCCTTCACGACCTTCTCGAACGGGGCGGGCGTGCCGGGCGGCGTGGCGGGCTTCGCGGCGGCGGCCGCCGCGGGCTTCGCGGCCGGCTCGGGCGCCGGCGCCGGCAGCATCGCGCAGGCGGCAAGGCCGGCCGTCGCGAGGACAGCCCCGCCTCGGGCCAGGGATCGGGCCGCCATCGTCAGACCGCCGAGCGCTGCAGCGGGGCCTTGAGCGCTTCCGTGAGCGTGTTGAGGCTCTCGCCCAGGTGCGCCCTCGCCTCCTTCGACTGGCCGCCCTTCGCGAGCGCGGCGCGGATCTGCCGCTGCAGCTCCAGCGCGTTCTCGCGCTGCAGCGCCCGCGCGTCGGCCGGCGTGGCCGGCGAAGGCTTCACCAGGGCGCCGGCGACGCGCTGCAGGTGGTCGCGCTGGAGGTTCCTGCGCATCCCCGTGATGTCCTGCCCCGTCTTCAGCTCCGACCAGATGGCGCCCTGCAGCGTGTCGTAGACCTCGGAAAGGCTCATCGCCTTCGACTTGTCCGCGACCTTGTCCTGGGAGTCGAGGAGGCGGGCGGCGACGCGGTCGGCCATGAGCTGGTCGAGCACGGCCTTCTGCACCTTGAGCACCGCCGCGGCGATCGAGATGTCCGGGTTCGCCGGGCGGTCGAAGTGGTCGATCCCGATGCGGCTCACGAACTCCGGCTTGAAGCGGAAGCTGTCGACGCGCAGGAAGTCCGAGGTGATCATCGCGAGCGCCTCGCGCTGCTTCGCCGCCGGCGTGGGCTCGAAGGCGGGCCGCCCGGTGCCGGCGCGGTCGCGCAGGTGGCGCACGCCGCCCACGTACTTGGCGGCGAGCGGCGCCACGCGGCCGAGCTGCGAGAAGCCGCTCGTGAAGCTCCTCGTGAGCCGCTCGTAGCTCTCGCCGGGAGCGAGCTTCAGGGACTGCAGTCGGTCCCAGAGCTCCCGGGAGATCTTCAGCCGGTGGCGGTAGTACTCGAGCGGGTCGGCGCCGAGGTCGAAGCGGTTCACGTCGGGATCGATCCCGATCGCCTGGGTGCCGTAGCCCGCGTCGTCGTCGTTCGCGAAGGCGAGCGCGGGTTCCGTCGAGCGCGAGGCGATCTTCGCGAGCTCCGCCTTCTCCGCGGCCGGATCGATCTCCTTGTAGGCGTATTCCACCGCCCAGTAGTCGTAGGGCCCGAGCGTGCTCATGGCGTACTCGCCCTGGGGCTCGCCCTTCACGGCGATGTTGAACGGGTTGTAGTCCATCACCGAGCCGGTGAGGCCGTTCGCCCTCGTGAACGCCTTGTCCTGGAGCTGCTTGAGCGTGTAGATGCCGGAGGAGCGGAAGTTGTGCTGGAAGCCGAGCGTGTGCCCGACCTCGTGCATGATCACGTCCTTCACGTAGGCCTGGGCCAGCGACTCGGCCTCGGGGCTGTCCATGGCGAGGCCGCGCGCCTCGAGGACGTCGAAGGCGAAGTGCATCTCGCGCGCCGACTCGTTCATGTAGTCGCAGGCGAGGTAGCCGCGGGCGGCGCGGTGGGCGTGGGGCTCGGCCAGGGGCTCGTCGCCGAACACCCGGGCGAGGTCCTCCGAGACCAGGCGCCGCGCGCCGCGCGCGAACACGTCCGACATCCCGATGTCCGCGTCGAGGATCTCCCCGGAGCGCGGGTCCACGTGGGAGGGGCCGATGGCGAAGCCGATGTCCGCGCCGGTGAACCAGCGCACCGAGGCGTGGCGCGAGTCCATCGTGTCGAAGTCGTCCTGCTCCGTCTGCTGCTTCACCACGATGGCGTTCCGGAAACCCGCCTTCTCGAAGGCCTTGTTCCACTCGAGGATGCCGTCGGCGACGCTCTTGCGGTACTTCTCCGGGACGTTCCGGTCGATCCAGTAGGTGACGGGCTCCTTCGGCTCCGACACCGCGGCCTTCGGGTCCTTCTTCTCCAGGCGCCAGCGGGCGACGATGTGCGAGCGCAGCTTCGGGGAGAGGTCGTCGGTGTAGTCCACGCGCGAGACGGTGAAGTGGCCGAGGCGCTCGTCGGCGGGACGGGCGGCCATGGGCTCGGCCGGCAGCGGCATGAAGTTGTACTGGAAGCCCACGAAGAAGCTGCGCGGGTCCGGCGTGGCCTTCGGCGGCGGCGGCGCGGGCTTGGGCGGCGGGGTGAGCGGGGGTGCCGCGATCTTCGGCACCGCGAAGTGGGCGTTGACCTGCAGGCTCG
This sequence comes from uncultured Pseudomonadota bacterium, assembly GCA_937898635.1. GTDB lineage: Bacteria > Pseudomonadota > Gammaproteobacteria > Burkholderiales > Usitatibacteraceae > FEB-7. The sequence goes on from CALEJW010000230.1 coordinate 34,698, forward strand.
TGAGGTTCTCCGTGTTCGTCACGCGGCTGAAGCTCGTGTTCTTCGCGTCCAGCGCGAAGGGCATGCGGAAGGCCTGCTCGATCTGCGTGGAATAGCCCGGGAGGTCCCCGAAGAGGAGCGCGTTGCCCTCGACGACGACGGCCTTCGTGTCCGGGTCGGGCTGCGCGGCGACGGGCGCGGAGGCGATCAGGCTGTCGGAGAAGGACTCCTCCACGAACCTCGCCTGGGGCGTGCCCGGGGCGGCGAAAAACTCCGTGTTCTTCGCGATGAGCTGCACCTGGTTGCCGATCTTCTTCCAGACCGCCATCTGGCTGCCCTGCGTCGGCCCGAACCAGGGGCCGCCCATCTGCCCGCCGTAGAGGCCGCGCTCGCCCACGGAGCGCGGGATGTTCATCGAGAAGAAGAAGGGCTTGTCGAACTGCTCGGGCTTCAGCTCGATCCACACCTTCTCGTCCTTGCGGTGCAGCGTGAAGTAGCCCGGGATCGCCTTCGCGTCCTTGAGCACCTCCTTGTAGGGCTTGGGCTGGCCCGGCGGCGTGGCGGCCGCGGCGGGCGCAGCTCCCGGCGCGGCGGGCGCGGCGGCCTTGCCGGCGGGCCCGTTGGGCGCCTGGGCGGAGGCAAGGGAAGCGAAGGCGAGCGCCGCGGTCGCGGCGGAAAGGGTGCGCAGCATGCCGTTCATGGGACTCCTCGTATTGCGGGGGCCGGACAGCGCCGGAAAATAGCACGCCGCCGCGGGGTTGGTGTCACGGATTGTCACGATGCGGGCCGGCCTTCCCCGTCCAGCGCCACGCGGCCGCGCAGGCTGTGCGGGAGCGCGTGCGTGATGTCCACGTCGACGAAATGGCCGACGAGGCGCGGCGGCGCCGGGAAGTTGACGACGCGGTTGTTGTCGGTGCGGCCGGCGAGTTCCGCGGGATCCTTCCGCGAGGGACCCTCGACCAGCACCCGCTGGCGCGAGCCGACCATGGCGCGCGAGTACTCCTCGGAGAGCGCCTGCAGCCGCGCCTGGAGGCGCTGGAGCCGCGCGAGCTTCACGGCCGCCGGCGTCTCGTCGGGAAGGTTCGCCGCCGGCGTGCCGGGGCGCGGGCTGTAGATGAAGCTGAAGGCGCCGTCGAAGCGAAGCTCCTCCACGAGCGCCATCGTCTGCTCGAAGTCGGCGTCGGTTTCGCCGGGGAAGCCGACGATAAAGTCGCTGGAGAGAGAGATGTCCGGGCGCGCGTCGCGCAGGCGGCGCACGATCGACTTGTACTCCATCGCCGTGTAGCGGCGCTTCATCGCGGCGAGCACCCGGTCCGAGCCCGACTGCACCGGCAGGTGCACCTGGGAGACGAGCTTCGGGAGCTTCGTGTAGGCCTCGATCAGGCGCTGCGAGAACTCCAGCGGATGGGAAGTGGTGTAGCGCAGCCGCTCGATCCCCTCGATCGCCGCCACGTGGGCGAGGAGGAGCGCGAAATCCGCGGTCTCCCCGTCGGCCATGGCGCCGGCGAAGGCGTTCACGTTCTGGCCCAGGAGCGTCACTTCCTTCACGCCCCGGCGCGCGAGGCCGCGCACTTCGGCGAGCACGTCCTCGAAGGGGCGGGAGACCTCCTCGCCGCGGGTATACGGGACGACACAGAAGCTGCAGTACTTGCTGCAGCC
>CALEJW010000231.1 GCA_937898635.1 uncultured Pseudomonadota bacterium
ACGACCACGCCGGCCCCGAAGCCGGAGCCGCCGAACCCCGAGCCCCCGAAGCCCGAGCCTCCGAAGCCCGAGCCCCCGAAGCCCGAGCCCCCGAAGCCGGAACCCGAACCCGAGCCGCCCAAGCCCGACCCTGCGATCGCGGAGAAGCTCGAGCGCGAGCGAAAGGAGCTCGAGCGCAAGGAACGCGAGCTGAAGGAGCGCGAGAGGAAGGAGCAGCTGAGGAAGGAGCAGGAGAGGAAGGAGCGCGAGAGGAAGGAGCAGGAAAGGAAGGCCCGCGAGGCGAAGGAGGCCGCCGAGGCGAAGGCCAGGGCGGAGGCCGAGGCCCGGGCGAAGGAGGCCGCCGAAGCCGCCGAGCAGGCCCGGATTTCCGAGATCGACCGGTACAAGGGCCGCATCCAAGATAAAATCCGGGGCAAGGCCAACGTTCCGGACACCGTGCGGGGCCAGCCGGAGGTGCAGGTGCGCATCACCATCCTGCCGGGCGGCGACGTGCTCGACATCGTCATCGTGAAGTCCAGCGGGAACCGCGTGTACGACACGGCGATCGAGCGCGCGATCCGCAGCGCCCAGCCGCTCCCGGTGCCGCGCGACCCGGAACTTTTCAGCCAATTCCGCAGCCTGAACCTGAATATCAAGCACGAACGCTAGCCGGGCCGTGGGCCCGCAAGGGCCCGACTTCATGAAGAGACTCCTCGCCGTCCTCCTCCTCGCCTGCGCCGCGCTCGCCGCCCGCGCGCAGCTCACCATCGACATCACGACCTCGGGCGGCCGGCAGATCCCCGTCGCGGTCCTCTCCTTCGCGGGCGAGGACGCGCACGCCCCGCCGCCGGCGCAGTCCGTGAGCACGGTGGTCGGCGCAGACCTCGCCCGCACCGGCCTCTTCCGGCTCGTGAACACGGTGGGCGTGAGCCCGGTGCCCACGGAGCCCTCGGAGGTGAACTTCGTCGACTGGCAGGCGCGCTCGTCGGAGGCGCTCGTGATCGGCAAGATCGAGAACCAGCCCGACGGGCGGGTCGAGGTGCGCTTCCGCCTCTTCGACGTGCAGAAGCAATCCCAGCTCGCGAGCTTCTCGTACGTGGTGGCGCCCGCGCAGCTGCGCGCCACGGCGCACCGCATCGCCGACGTGATCTACGAGCGCCTCACGGGCGAGAAGGGCGTCTTCTCGACCAAGATCACCTACGTCGTGAAGCGCGGCGGCCGCTACGAGCTGCAGGTGTCCGACGCCGACGGCGCCAACGCCCAGGCGGTGCTCGCCTCCAACGAGCCCATCATCTCGCCGGCGTGGTCGCCGGACGGCAGCCGCATCGCCTACGTCTCCTTCGACCAGAAGAAGCCCGTGGTGGTGGTGCAGAACCTCGCGCAGGGCACCACGCGCGTGCTGGCCAACTACCGCGGCAACAACAGCGCGCCGGCGTGGTCGCCGGACGGCTCGCAGCTCGCGGTGACGCTCACGAAGGACGACATCTCCCAGCTCTACGTGGTGCCGGCCTCCGGCGGCGAGGCGCGGCGCCTCGCGGTCACGCCGGCGATCGACACCGAGGCCACCTTCTCGCCCGACGGGCAGTGGATCGCCTTCACCTCCGACCGCGGCGGCTCGCCGCAGATCTATCGCATGCCCGCCGGCGGCGGGCCCGCGCAGCGCCTGACCTTCGAGGGGACCTACAACGTGCGTCCCCGCTACAGCCCGGACGGGCGCGCGATCGCCTTCGTGCAGCGCGAGTCGGGCCGCTTCCGCATCGCCGTGCTCGAGGTGGACACGGGGCAGGTGACGGTCCTCACCGACGGCGCCCTCGACGATTCCCCGAGCTACGCGCCGAACGGCAAGATGATCCTCTACGAGGCGCAGGTGAACGGCCGCGGCCAGCTCTCCGCCGTCTCGAGCGACGGCCGCGTGCGCCAGCGCCTCGTGTCGTCGGCCGGCGACGTCCGCGATCCCGCCTGGGGACCGTTGCCTACGAACTGAGCGGGGCGCAGAATCCCGCTTTCCGCCTTAGAGCGCTTTACCCGCAAAGGAGCCACCCGTGAAGAAGATCGTATTGAGCATCGCCATGGCCACCCTCGTCGCCGCCTGCGGCAGCCAGGAGGTCCGCAAGGACGTCCCCGTCGCCGACCGCACGACGCCCACGCAGCCGACGACGCCCGGAACGACGCCCACGACGTCGCCCACCGCGCAGCCCGTGATCACCGCCAACCCGCTCAAGGACCCGAAGAACATCCTCTCGAAGCGCAGCGTCTACTTCGACTTCGACTCGAACGTGGTGAAGGAGGAGTTCCAGGGCCTCGTGCAGGCGCACGCGAAGTACCTGATGGACAAGCGCGGCACGAACATCAAGATCGAGGGCAACTGCGACGAGCGCGGCAGCCGCGAGTACAACCTCGCGCTCGGCCAGCGCCGCGCGGAGGCGGTGAAGAAGGTGATGACGGTGCTGGGCGTCCAGGACGGCCGCATCGAGACCGTGAGCTTCGGCGAGGAGAAGCCCGCCGCGACCGGCCACGACGAGGCCGCGTGGGCGCAGAACCGCAGGAGCGACATCAAGTATGCCGGTGAGTAGCATCCGCCTCGCGGCGGCGGCGGTCGCGTTCGCCGCCGCCGGCGCCGCCCACGCGGGACTCTTCGACGACGAGGAGGCGAGGAAGCGCATCGAGGACACGCGCGCCGCGCAGGAGAAGCTCGCCCGCGAGACGATGGAGCGGATCGGCAAGGTCGAGGAGAGCGTGCGCAACCTCGGGGTCGTCGATCTCCTTCGCCAGATCGAGGGGCTCCACGCCGAGATCGCGCGCCTTCGCGGCAGCATCGAGGTGCTCGCCAACCAGAACGAGCAGGTGCAGAAGCGCCAGCGCGACTTCTACCTCGACCTCGATTCGCGCCTGAAGCGCCTCGAGGGCGGGGCCGCCGCGCAGGCGGCGGGAAGCGCGCCGGCGGCTCCGGCGGCCGACGCCGATGCGGCCGCGGCGCCCCGCCCGGTGACCAAGGAGGAGCTCGCCCGCGAGGTGAAGACCTACGACGCGGCCTCCGGGCTCTTCCGCCGCAACGACTTCGCGGCGGCGGAGGAGGCCTTCCGCGCCTTCCTGCGCGAGTACCCGCAGAGCACGCTCGCGCCCAACGCCACCTACTGGATCGGCATCTGCCAGGCGAACCTCAAGGACTACAAGGGCGCGCTCGCCACGCAGGAGGGCCTGCTCGCGCGCTTCCCCCAGTCCGCGAAGGCGCCCGACGCGCTGCTCGCCGTGGCCGCGATCCAGGCCGAGCAGGGCCAGGGCGGCGCGGCGCGCAACACGCTGGAAGACATCATCGCCCGCTACCCGGGCTCGGAAGCGGCAGGCAAGGCGCGCACGCGCCTCGCGGCGACGCGGCGCTAGGCGGCGCGGTTGGCCTCGGCCGTCGTCCTGGTGTCGGGGGGGCTCGATTCCGCCACCGTCCTCGCCATGGCCCGCGCCGAGGGATGGCAGTGCCACGCGCTGTCGGTGGACTACGGCCAGCGCCACCGCTCGGAGCTTGCCGCCGCGTCCGCCGTGGCCGCATCGCTGGGCGCCGCCTCGCACCGGGTCGTGCGCGTCGACCTGGGGCTCTTCGGCGGCTCGGCGCTCACCGACCCGGCGATCGCCGTGCCGAAGGCGCCCTCGGCCGGAATCCCGGTCACCTACGTGCCGGCCCGCAACACGATCTTCCTCTCGCTCGCGCTCGCCTGCGCGGAGACGAGCGAGGCGGACGCGATCTTCACCGGGGCCAACGCGGTGGACTACTCCGGCTACCCGGACTGCCGTCCGGAGTACCTCGCGGCCTTCGAGGCGCTCGCGAACCTCGCCACGAAGCGCGCCGTGGAAGGTTCTCCCGTCGCGATCCGCGCCCCCATCGTCCGCCTGGGCAAGGCCGAGATCATCCGCCGGGGAACGGAGCTGGGCGTGGACTTCTCCCTCACCGTTTCCTGCTACGAGGCGGACGGCGACGGGCGCGCCTGCGGGCAGTGCGACGCCTGCCGGCTGCGGCGCGAGGGGTTCGCCGCGGCCGGCATCGCGGACCCGACCCGCTACCGCCCGGGGCCGTCTTAAGGGGCCGACTGCCCGGATGGGTATCGGCTCCTAGCCCATGAGAGGGATGGGCCGTGCCGGGGGGTATCCCGAATAATGGAGGGCACACCCGGGAGTTCCCCATGAGCGCCACCGCCAACCTCTCCTCGACCATCGCCTGGTCCGGCTTCGCGATCGCCTTCGTCGTGGGCGCCGTCGCGCAGCGGACGAACTTCTGCACCATGGGCGCCATCTCCGACGTGGTGAACATGGGCAGCTGGGGCCGCATGCGCATGTGGATCCTCGCGATGGCCGTGGCGATCGCGGGGGCCACCGCCCTCGACCTCACCGGCCTCGTGGACCTCTCGAAGTCCATCTACTCCCGCCCCGGCTTCTCCTGGCTCTCCTACGCGCTGGGCGGGTTCGTGTTCGGCGTCGGCATGACCCTCGGCTCCGGGTGCGGCAACAAGACGCTCGTGCGGATCGGCGGCGGAAGCCTCAAGTCGGTCGTCGTCCTCGTCTTCCTCGCCGTCTCGGCCTACATGACGATCAAGGGCCTCTTCGGGGTCTGGCGCGTGAACTGGCTCGATCCCGTGTCCATCGACCTCGCGGCCCGCGGGGTCGCGGGGCAGGACCTCCCCTCGCTCCTCGCGGCCGCCTCCGGCGTCGGCCGGAAGGGCGCCCTCCTGGGCGTGGCCGCGGCCGCGGTCGTGGCGATGGCCGTATTCGTCTTCAAGGACCGCGACTTCCGCACGAGCTTCGATCACGTGCTCGGCGGCACCGTGATCGGCCTCGCGGTCGTGGCGGGCTGGTACCTCACGGGCCACGTCGGCTTCGGCGAGAACCCCGACACGCTCGAGATGACCTACTTCGGGACCAACAGCCGCACCGTGGAGTCCTTGTCCTTCATCGCGCCGGCGGCCTACCTGCTGGAGATCCTGCTCCTCTGGAGCGACAAGTCGCTCGCCTTCACCTTCACCATCGCCCTCGCGCTGGGCGTGGTGGCGGGGTCCGCCGCCTATTCGCTCGCGACGCGCACGTTCCGCTGGGAGGGATTCGCCTCGGCCGAGGACACCGCGAGCCACGTGCTGGGCGGCATCCTCATGGGGTTCGGCGGCGTGCTCGCCCTGGGCTGCACGATCGGCCAGGGGATCACGGGCCTCTCGACGCTGGCGGCCGGTTCCGTGATCGCGCTCCTCGCCATCATCGCGGGGTCCTGGGCGACGATGAAGGTCCAGTACTGGCGCCTCATGCGGGAGGCGTGAGGGGGCTGCCCGGTTTGACCCGTGATCGCCCGGAAAGCTATAATTTCCCGCTTTCCGGGGCGTTAGCTCAGTTGGTAGAGCAGCGGACTTTTAATCCGTTGGTCACTGGTTCGAATCCAGTACGCCCTACCAACGTTTCCCCCGGCGGGCGCATCGTCCCACTCCGATTTCCGGGCTGTTAGCTCAGCTGGTAGAGCAGCGGACTCTTAATCCGTTGGTCGCAAGTTCGAATCTTGCACGGCCCACCAGTTCATGAAGGGGCCCGGGTCACCACCCGGGCCCCTTTCCTTCCCATGCCGCCCATGAACGAATCCGCGCAGGCTCGCCGCAGCGGCATTTTCGCGATGCCGCGATGGTGACGCGCTTCCTGACGACGCTGCTCGCGTCATGGGCGGCCACCGCGGCGCTCGCCGCACCGGGACTCTCCCCCGGCGGCCATGCCGAATTCGATGTCGAACTGCCCGAGGCCCTGCGGAAGATGGCGGGGCGCGGCGAACTGTCTCCCGTGAGCCGCGCGCGGGTCACGATCGCGGTGCCGGCCCGGTTCGACGGCGGGCGCGACTGGCCGGTGCTGGTCGTGAGCGCGACCTCCGATCCCGGCTTCAACTCGAGTCGCCGCCTGCTTCGCGCGTACGGCGAGGCGGCGCTCGCCGGCGGGTGGATCGTGGTGGCGGCCGACCCCGCCGGGACCGATGCGTCCGTGAAGGACGAGGTGCCCCTGCGCCTGGCGATCAATACCGCCGCGCTCGCCGTCCTTCGCAAGCTGTGGCCGGAAGGCGGCCAGGCGCCGCTCGCGTTCGGCGGCTTTTCCGGCGGCGCCAAGTACTCGTGCTGGCTGGCCGCGGCGTTCGCCAGGGAGGGACGGACGGTGATCGGCCTCTACCTCGCGGGCATCAACGAGGAGGCGCTGGTCCCGGCCGCGACGCGACTCGGCGTCCTCGACGACGCCTTCAGGCGCATCCCCGTGTTCCTGCAGTCCGGGGAAGGGGACACCGTCGCCACGCCCGCCGATCATCGCCACGTCCTGTCGGAGCTGAAGCGTGCCGGCTTCACGAACGTGCGCCTCGAATCCATTCCGGGGCCGCACGCCGTCGAGCCGGGGCCGCTGCGCACGGCCCTGGCGGGGTTTCGCGACGCGGCCGCGATGGCGCCGGCGGGCAACGCGCCCGGCCGCGCACGGCCGGTTCCGTCTTCCCGGCCCGTGGCGCTCGCAGAGGGCGCCTGGCTGATTCCGGGAACCTTCCCGCCCGAGCGGCAGCCGGACGGCAACACGCTCGTCCTGCGGGGAAGCGAAGGGCTCATCGTCGTGGATACCGGGCGCCACCCCTGGCACCGCTCGGCCATCCTCGAACTCGCACGGTCCGAGGGCGCCCCGATCGTCGCCATCGTCAACAGCCATTGGCATCTCGATCACGTGAGCGGGAACCCCGGCCTCAAGGCGTCGTTTCCCGGCGCCAGGGTCCATGCGAGCGACGCGATCGACGGCGCCATCGCCGGCTTCTTCCAGGACAGCGCGGCCGCCGCGCGGAAGTACCTGGCATCGCCGGGCGTGCCCGAGGAGATGGCCGAGGACATCCGCGGGGACCTCGCCACCTATGCCGACGGCGACGCGTTGCGTCCCGACGTGGTCATCGGGAAAAGCGGCACGATGACGCTGGCGGGCCGCCGCCTCGAAGTCAACCTCGCCCGGAACGGCCCGACCGCGGGCGACGTGTGGCTCCACGATCCGGGAACGGGGATCGTCGCCTCGGGCGATCTCGTCACCCTGCCGGTTCCCTTCCTGGATACGGCGTGCGTCGAAGGGTGGCGCAATGCGCTGGCGCGGATCGCGGCCACCCCTTTCGGGCTTCTCGTTCCCGGGCACGGCAAGCCCATGTCCCGGGCGGAGTTCGCGCGCTACCGGGCGGCTTTCGAGAACTTCGCGACTTGCGCCGGCTCCACGCGCACGGCGTCGGAATGCGCGGAGGGCTGGGTGAAGGATGCCGGCGACCTGCTGGAGGCGAACGCCATGGACGCCGGGCGGGCGCTGGGCATGGCGCGCTACTACACGAACGACGTGCTGCGACCGAACGCCGGCAACAGCAAGTACTGCAAGCCGGGCGCGGGCTAGGACCGGTGCCCTTCGCGCTATAATTTCGCCTGCCTGGCGCGCCTGCCGATGCCGCCGGACAATCACGGGGAGTCACGATGGGCGCCACCGCCGCCTGGGTTCGCGAATTCGGACCCGATATGGTCGCCGTCGCGGCGAGCGCGGCCCTGGTGGCCGCCTACTACGTGCGGATGCGCGCCCGCACGCGCCTCGATCCGACGAGCAGCATCCACGGCGTGAACGAACTGGCGCGCGCGGTGTGGGTGCGCCACGTGATGGCCAATCCCGCCAAGGACGTGATGGCGGTCCAGACCATGCGCAACTTCATCATGGGCGCCTCCCTCATGGCGACCACGGCCGCGTTCCTCATCCTCGGCACGCTCACGCTCTCGGGCCAGGCCGAGGGGATCGCCCGCAACTGGCACGCGATCAACGTCCTCGGCTCGACCTCGAGCGAGATCTGGATCGTGAAGATCATGTGCCTGCTGGCCGACTTCATCGTGGCCTTCTTCGCCTTCGCGATGGCCGTGCGCCTCGCGAACCACGTCGTGTTCATGGTGAACGTGCCCGTGCCGCAGGAGCACCCGGCGCTTTCCCCGGAGGCGGTGGCGCGAAGGCTCAACCGCGCCGGCGCGCACTTCGCCGCCGGCATGCGCGCCTTCTTCTTCGCGGTGCCGCTGGTCTTCTGGCTCTTCGGGCCGGTGTTCCTGGCGGTGGCCACCGTCGGCCTCGTGGTGGCGCTGGCCCGGCTCGACCGGAACGTCGCCGTCTAGGGCGATCCGCAAGACGAAGGCCGCCCGGGCGGGCGGCCTGTCCTGGCCCCGCCGGGCGGTCGGTCCCGTCCCGGCTTCGGCGTGATGCCTAGGGCTTCTTCGGCGTCTGGTACTCGACTTCCTTCTGGAGCGGTTTCCAGACGGTTTCGTAGCCCACGAATCCCTTTTCGTTCGGCGCCTTCTGGCGCGTCGTGTAATAGGGCGTGTGGCCGTCGGGTACCTGGGTGATGGGTTTCTGCTCGCTCATGGGTCACCTTTCCTGCCGTGAAATCCGGATTGCGGGTGCCGGCAGCCAGGGCCGGCCATTGTTCGGGATGCCTCTCGGTGGCGCTTTGCTCAAACCGGCCTCAGGAGCGACGGGTCGACGCCCGCGCCCGCGACGATCGCCCCGCCCGCGCTCGCCTCTTCCTGCGTCGCGTCGCGCACGGCCAGGATCTCGAGCGTGAAGACGACCGCCCTGCCGCAGAGCGGGTTGTTGCCGTCGACCGTCAGGGTCTCGTCGTCCACCCGCGTCACGAGAAAGCTGCGGGTCTGGCCCCTGTCGTTCTCCATGAGGATGGAGGTGCCGACCTGCCGGTACTCCTCGGGGACGTTCTCGACGAGATCGGTGAAGACGAGCGACTCGTCCCGGGGGCCGAAGATCTGGTTGCCGTCGATCGGCACCTCGATGACCTCGCCCGCGGACCGGCCCTCCAGCTCCCGGTGGACGGAAGGGGCCAGGATCTCGCTGTGCCCGTGGACATAGCCCAGGGGAAACTCGACCCGGGTGAGGACGTGCCCCGTCTTCCGGTCGGTCACCTTGTAGGACAGCTCGACGTACTTGCCGTCCCGGATGGATTCGCTCATGTCGGTTCCGGACGCGAGGCTCAGAAGATGGACGCGCCGAAGATCCTGACCGAGCCGTCCTCGTAGCCGAGGACGAGCCTGCCGAGCCATTCGCCGGGCTTCTTCGTGCTGCGCTGCCGGTAGAGCACGGTCACGTGCTCGCCGCGGCGGATGATGCCGAGCGGGTCGAGGTCCTCGGCGAGGTTTCTCGCCAGCTCGCTGTTGGCGAACTGGTGCCCGGCGACGACCTGGTTCATGGCGAGCGCCAGGGCGCTGGAGAAGTTCCTCGCGAACTCCCCGTACTTGCCCTCGTTCGAACTCCTGACGAGGTCGCGCCACAGGGGAGCGGCCATCGCCAGGATCTCCTCGTCGGTCTTGTCGACGATGTTCACGCGCGGCTCATCGCGACCGGAAGGAACCGGCTTCATGGGGCTCACGACACTCGACATGCGGTTGCCTTTCTCGACAGGCGGGTGGCCGGCGCGAGCTTGCGCGCGGGCCGATCGCTACTCGCTTTCCGAAACCAGGTGATAGCAGGGCGCCTTCTCCATGGTGTATTCGCCGGTCTCCGGGTCGCGCCGCGAAACGGTCAGCACGTGCCAGTTCTCGTCGTCCACCTTCATGGCGTCGCCCCGGTAGTAGTAGCCCGGCCAGCGCGTTTCCTTGCGGAACAGCGTGTGCTGCGTGACGCACTCCGCGGCGCGATGACGGTGCTTGAGCTCCCAGGCCCGCAGCAGCTCGTGGATGTCCTTCGCGGCGAGACTTTCCAGGTCCTCCTCCATGATCCTCAGCTTCTTCAGGCCGATGTTCAGGAGCTTCTCGTTGGTCATGTAGTTGACGGTCACCCCGCCGCAGTACTCGTCCATCAGCTTCTGCAGGCGGTCCAGGCCCTGCTTGGGATTGATGTAGTGCGGGTTGACGTCGCCCGCCACGATCGCGTTGCGGTAGGTCTTGTAGTGCTCCAGGGGCTTGTAGATCTCCTTGCGGCGGCGCGCGACCTGCTCGTCGGACACCACGATGCCCTCGGCCTTCCCGTCGTCGATGTACTGGCACGCGGCCTTCGCGGCGAGACGGCCTTCGGTGAACGAGCCGGACGAGAAGGCGTGCGGCGTGCCGCCGACCGCGTCGCCGGCGCCGAAGAGGCCCTCGATCGTCGTCATGCGGTTGTAGCCCCAGAAATACTCCGGAGGGGAGACGTCCTCGGGACCCGAGCACCAGGCGCCGGAGCCGGTCGCATGCGACCCCATGACGTAGGGCTCCGAGGTGGTGAGCTCGGGGTTCTCGTTCTTGGGATCCACGTCGGTGGCGGCCCACAGGACGGCCTGGCCGACGGTCATGCCGAGGAAGTTCTCCCAGCCGACCTCCTCCAGGTGCGGATCCTGGAAAGCCTTCATGGTCACCATGTGGATGGGGCCGCGGCCGGCGTTCACCTCGCTGATGATGCAATGGTTGCGCAGGCACGTCGGGATGGGCCGGTGGGTCAGGTGCGAGGCCTCCGGGTCCAGATACTCCTTGCCGACCATCTTCTGCAGGTCGGGGAACCACTTGGATTCGTACTCCTCGCCCAGGCAGTTCTGCGTATAGGTCTTCAGGTGCAGGAAGTAGGCGCCGACCGGGCCGTAGCCGTCCTTGAAGCGGGCCAGCACGATGCGGTTCTCCATCTGCGTCATCTTGGCGCCGGCGTCGATCATGAGCCCGTAGGCGGACGCGGACGACCAGGGGGCGTACCAGGTGCGCCCGGAGCCTTCGCCCACGGAGCGCGGCTTGAAGATGTTGGAGGCGCCGCCCGCGCCGCAGATCACGGTCTTCGCCTTGAAGACGTGGTAGTCGCCCGTGCGGACGTTGAAGCCGACGGCACCGGCAACGCGGTTCTTCTTGCTGTCGTCCATCAGCAGGTGGGTGACGCAGATGCGGTTGAAGACCTTGTCCGCCGACTTCTTCGCGGCCTCGGCCACGATGGGCTTGTAGGACTCGCCGTGGATCATGATCTGCCACCGGCCCTCGCGCAGGTAGCGACCGGTCTTCGGGTCCTTCATGATGGGAAGGCCCCATTCCTCGAACTGGTGCACCGTGGAGTCGACGTGGCGGGCCATGTCGAAGAGCAGGTCCTCGCGCACCATCCCCATCAGGTCGATGCGGGCGTAGCGGACGTGGTCCTCCGGCTTGTTCTCGCCCCAGCGGGTGCCCATGTAGCAGTTGATGGCGTACAGGCCCTGGGCGACCGCGCCCGAGCGGTCGATGTTGGCCTTCTCCGCGATGACGATCTTCTTGTCCTGGCCCCAGAACCTCGCCTCCCAGGCGGCTCCCGTGCCGCCAAGGCCCGCACCGACGACCAGGATGTCGATGCCGTCTTCGATGATGGTGTTGTGTGCCATTAGTAGTACACGCCTTTCTTCAGCTTGAGCCCGGCGGACTTGAGCGTATGCAGGTCGCCGTCGTCCAGGCGGATGTATTTCGGCTCGCTGTACAGGAGCTGGCTGTCACGCATCTCCCGGCTCGGCCCGGGAACCTCCGCGAGCCTGGGGATCGCCGTCCCCCAGGGCTTGGTGGTGATGGGCGAGAGGAAGTTCTTCTCCGTGCCGTTGCGGAACTTGATCCTCCACGCGATCGTGCCCTTCTCCTCGTCGCGGTGGACGCGCACGCTGTGGCCGAGCGGGGCGAAGTCGGCATAGCCGCGCACGTCGATCGCGTGCTGCGGGCAGGCCTTGACGCAGGAGTAGCACTCCCAGCACATGTTGGGCTCGATGTTGTAGGCGCGACGGTACGTCTTGTCGATGTGCATGATGTCCGAGGGACAGATGTCGACGCAGTGTCCGCATCCGTCGCACCTTGTCATGTAGACGAAGGTAGGCATGTTTTCCGGCTCCTTGTTTGTTCCAGCGAGAACTCGCGGGCGGCTTCTCAGTAGTGGCGGGGCGCTTCGCGCTTGATGCCGAGCCCCATGTTCATCGGGGCGTTCTTCAAGAGCTCCATGGAGTGCCTCTCCCGCTGCTCCGGATCGTCCCGGGTCTGCGTCGGCAGGTTCTCGGCGGAGCCGTTGGCCTCGGAGACGCGCTTCTCGAAGGCCGCCGCGGGCTTGAAGAACATGTGCGCGAACTTCGACCACGGCACCGACCCGAAGAGCACCGTCGTGGCGAGGATGTACAGCCCGAACAGGACGCCCGCGCCGCCGCCGGATCCCGCCCAGGCGAGGCCGAGCGTCACGCTGGCGAGGAGCGACAGGATGAAGAGATCGGCGTGCATGACGCGCAGCGGCGACTGGCCCTCGGCGGCGACGTCGACGCGGATGAAGAACCAGAACCAGTACCCGCCCGCGCAGACCATCAGCCCGCCCAGCCACCACAACTGCGGCAGGATCGCGGGCGCGGGGGTGGCGGCGCTCGGGTAGGCGAAGATCATGATCGCGGTGGTCGCGACGTAGGTCACGAATCCGTACATGGTCAGGAGGTGGGCCAGCCGGCGGCGCGGGTTGCAGAACTCCCCGGACGTGAGGACGTCGACGACGCCGGTCTTCACGGCGATCGACACCAGCTCGCCCGTCTCGACGGGCTTCAACCCCTTGCGCTGGGTCTTGCGCCAGTTCTCGAAGAAGTACCTGGCGCTGCCCTTGTGGATCACGTCGAAGAGCGTCCCCGCCGCGACCAGGACGATCATGGCGACGACGTAGGCCTGCATGACGGCGGGCGGCACCGACCCCGAAATCTCGGCAAACGGATTGCTGGCGAACATCAAGACCTCCTTCTTTTTTCTGCGCCGTTCCTGGACGGGCGCGCGGACGCGCCCGGGCTGAAGCATCCCGTAGCGGGGGAAGCGAATCGGGGGGCGGCGGCCCGGGCCGAAGGCCCGACGGCGACGCGTGAGAATCCTTCTCGTTCCGGCGGCGTGCGACCGGCGGCCGCCTTCCCGGGACGGCACGGCCTGCGGGACGGCGCCTTGCCGCCGCATCCGGCGTGCACCACCGGGAACGCCTGTTTCGCGGCGAAGAGCGTCGCCATTTCTCCTCCAAGTTGACCACGCGCAATCCTCCCGCTTCTCCGGCGGGCAGGATTACCGTAGTCGCAGAACATAAGTCCTACCCACCCGGGTCGGTCAATCACTCCGATGGGAAACGAATACCCCTTTGGGGTGATGGACTTCGCCGGCGGCTTGCCTCGGAATCGTCTTCGGCCCGGGAGCCTAGAGCCCGCGAATCTCGAAGCGCAGGTCGCCCAGGTCCGCGAGGATCCAGGTGGCCGGCCCCGCAAGGCCGGCCACGGTGCCCGGGTTCGCGAGCCAGGTCCGGGTCCCGGCGACGTTGGCCACCTGCTCGACGTAGGCGCGGTGGTCGTGGCCGCAGCAGACGAGGTCGTACGCGCCGGTGCACGCGAAGGCGCGCGCGTGCTGCGGCATGTGGGTGACGAAGAGGCGCCTGCCGCCGAGCGAGAGCTCGGCATCCTGGCCGTGGTAGTGGATCAGCCCGTCCGAGCGCTCGCAGAGCTTCCACATCGACTGGGCGTCGCCGAGGTTGTTGCCGTGAACGACGTGGACCGGCAGCCCGAGGGCGAGGAGGGGACGCAGGGTGTGCGTGCCGATCACGTCGCCGCAATGCACGACGGCCTCGGCGCCCGCTTCGCGGGCCGCGGTCACGGCGCCGGCCAGGGGCTCGGCGCGGTCGTGGCTGTCGGAGACGATGCAGACGAGCACGCGGGACGGGGGATGATCAGCGGAAGGGGCGGTGCCGCATCCGGCGAATCTCGCCGGCGATGAACGGGGAAACCATGGTCGCACAATCTACTGACACCGCCAGGCCCGCGCAAGGACCGGCGGCCGGCACGGAGGTCCGCAAGACCACCTGCTACATGTGCGCCTGCCGCTGCGGCATCCGCGTCCACCTGAAGGACGGCGAGATCCGCTACATCGACGGCAATCCCGACCACCCGATCAACCAGGGCGTCATCTGCGCGAAGGGCGCCTCGGGCATCATGAAGCAGCACTCGCCCGCCCGGCTCACGCTGCCGCTTCGCCGCAGGAGCGGCGCGGAGCGCGGCGCGGGCGACTTCGAGCCGATCTCGTGGGAGGAGGCGTTCTCCACCCTCGCCGAGCGCCTCGGGCGGATCCGCGCCACGGACCCGAGGAAGTTCGCGCTCTTCACCGGCCGCGACCAGATGCAGGCCCTCACCGGGCTCTTCGCCCGCCAGTTCGGCACCCCCAACTACGCGGCCCACGGGGGCTTCTGCTCCGTGAACATGGCGGCCGGGATGATCTACACGATCGGCGGCTCGTTCTGGGAGTTCGGCGGCCCGGACCTCGAGCGCGCCCGGCTCTTCGTGATGCTCGGCACCGCCGAGGACCACCACTCGAACCCGCTCAAGATCGCGATCTCGAAGTTCAAGCGCGACGGCGGGCGCTTCATCTCCGTGAACCCCGTGCGCACCGGCTACTCGGCGATCGCCGACGAGTGGGTGCCGATCCGCCCGGGCACCGACGGGGCGCTCCTCCTCGCGATCGTGCACGAGCTGATCGAGCTCGGGCTCTACGACCGCGACTTCCTCGTGCGCTACACGAACGCCGGGCAGCTCGTGAACCTGGACGAGGCGAGCGACGAGTTCGGCATGTTCGTGCGCACCGAGGTGCCGGAGGAGGAGGGCTGCTTCGACCCGCAGAACAAGCTCTGGTGGGACCGCCACAGCGGCAAGCCGGTGCTCACGCACACCGAGGGCGCGGATCCCTTCCTGCTCGGGCGCTACCGGCTCCACGACGGCACCGAGGTGAGCCCGTCCTTCCAGCTCCTCAAGGACCGCGTGAAGGACTACACGCCGGACTGGGCCGCGGGCGTCACGGGCATCCCGGCGGCGACCATCCGGCGCCTCGCGCACGAGATGGGCATCACCGCGCGCGACCAGAAGATCGAGCTGCCGATCGCCTGGACCGACAGCTGGGGCAAGGAGCACGACACCGTCACCGGCAACCCGGTCGCCTTCCACGCGATGCGGGGACTCGCGGCGCACTCGAACGGCTTCCACGCGATCCGCGCGCTCGCGATCCTGATGACGCTCCTGGGAACGATCGACCGCCCCGGCGGCTTCCGGCACAAGGCGCCGTTCCCGCGGCCCATCCCGCCCTGCGCGAAGACGCCCGCCACGCCGCTCGCGGTGAAGCCCGACTCCGTCCTCGACGGCGCGCCGCTGGGCTGGCCCGCCGAGCCCGACGACCTCTTCGTCGAGGACGACGGCACGCCGGTGAGGATCGACAAGGCCTTCTCGTGGGAGTACCCGCTCGCGGTCCACGGGCTCATGCACAACGTGATCACGAACGCGTGGCGCGGCGACCCCTATCCCATCGACACGCTCCTCGTCTTCATGGCGAACATGGCGTGGAACTCGACCATGAACGTGGACGAGGTGCGGCGGATGCTGAACGACCGGGGCGAGGACGGGGAGTACCGCATCCCGTTCATCGTGGTCGCCGACGCCTTCCAGTCGGAGATGACCGCGTTCGCGGACCTGGTCCTGCCGGACACGACCTACCTCGAGCGCCACGACGTGATGTCGCTCCTCGACCGCCCGATCTCGGAGTTCGACGGCCCCGTCGATTCCGTCCGCATCCCCGTGGTGCCGCCCAAGGGCGAGTGCAAGCCCTTCCAGGAGGTCCTGATCGAGCTGGGCACGCGCCTGAAGCTCCCCGCCTTCGTCGCGAAGGACGGCCGGCGCAAGTACCGCGACTATCCCGACTTCATCCTCAACTACGAGACCGAGCCCGGTTCCGGCATCGGCTTCCTCGCGGGCTGGCGCGGCAAGGGCGGCGAGAAGAGCCTGAGAGGCGAGCCCAACCCGCGGCAGTGGGAGATGTACGCGCAGAACAACTGCGTGTTCCGGTACCACCTGCCGAAGAGCTACCAGTACATGCGCAACTGGAACCAGGGCTACCTCGAGTGGTCGCTGCGCAACCGCATCACGCGCTACGACGAGCCCATCCTCATCCATCTCTATTCCGAGGTGCTGCAGAAGTTCCGCCTCGCCGCCCGGGGCAAGGGCCTCTCCCGGCGCCCGCCGGAGGCGCTGCGCGCGCGCGTGGACGCGTTCTTCGACCCGCTGCCCTTCTACTACGAGCCGCTCGAGGCGCAGGCGACCGACAAGGCGCGCTATCCCCTCTCGGCGGTCACGCAGCGCCCCATGGCGATGTACCACTCCTGGGACTCGCAGAACGCGTGGCTGCGCCAGATCCACGGGCACAACAGCCTCTTCGTGAACCCCGTCGCGGCCGCGCCGCAGGGCATCGCCGACGGCGACTGGATCTGGGTGGAGTCCGCCTGGGGCAAGGTGCGTTGCGTCGCGCGCCTGTCGGAGGCGGTCGAGCCCGGCACGGTGTGGACCTGGAACGCGATCGGCAAGGCGCCGGGGGCCTGGAACCTCGCGCCCGGCGCCGACGAGTCGCGCCGCGGCTTCCTGCTGAACGGGCTCATCAGCGACGAGCTGCCGCCCGACGCCGACGGGCACCGCTTCTCCAATTCCGACCCGGTCACCGGGCAGGCGGCGTGGTACGACGTGCGCGTGCGCATCCGCAAGGCCGACGACGGCGAGGAGAAGACCCTCGCCGCGGACCTGCCGGCGATGCGCGCCTATCCGGGCATGGCCGCCGCGCCAGGTGACGTGGCCTACCGGGCGGGAGGAAAGGGACGGTGAAGCGACTCCTCGCGCTGGCGGTCGCCGCGGCCGCCCTCGCGATGGCCCCCGAGGCGTGGGCGGCCGCCGCGCCGCCCGAATCCGCGATGCCCTGGTGGGGATGGCCGCTCTCGCTCTTCGTGGTGTGCTTCTTCCTCGGCATCGTCGCCGTGCCCGCCGGGGTCGGCGGCGGCGTGCTCTTCGTGCCGATCGTGGGCGGGTTCTTTCCCTTCCACCTCGACTTCGTGCGCGGCGCGGGGCTTCTCGTCGCGCTCGCGAGCGCGCTCTCCGCGGGCCCGGCGCTGCTGCACTCGGGACTCGCGAGCCTGCGGCTGGCACTCCCGCTGGCGGTCGTCGCCTCCGCGAGCTCCATCCTCGGCGCGATGATCGGCTTCGCCCTGCCCACCAACGCGGTCCAGGTGGCGCTCGGCGGCACCATCCTCGCGATCGTCGTGCTGATGGCGGTCTCGAAGCGCTCGGAGCTCCCCGAGGTCGCCGCGCCCGATCCCATCTCCGCCGCGCTCGGCATGAACGGCGTCTTCGTCGAGCCCAACACCGGGCGCGAGGTTCCGTGGCAGGTGCACCGGACGCCGGCGGGGCTGGCGGTCTTCTTCTTCATCGGCATCCTCGCGGGCATGTTCGGCCTGGGCGCCGGCTGGGCGAACCTGCCCGCGCTGAACCTGCTCATGGGCGCGCCGCTGAAGGTCTCGGCGGGAACCTCGAGCTTCATCCTGTCCCTCGTGGACAGCTCCGCGGCCTGGGTCTACCTCAACAAGGGCGCGGTGCTGCCGATGATCGCCGTGCCCTCGGTGATCGGCATGATGCTGGGGGCCAAGATCGGCGCGCGGTTGCTCGCGGTCCTGCCCGCGCCCGCCGTCCGGAAACTGGTGCTCGCCCTGCTCGCTTTCGCGGGCCTGCGCGCACTTCTCAAGGGGCTGGCGATATGGCCCTGATCCCGTCATGAATCAACCGACCGAAAGGAGCAAGAAGATGCGCGCAGCAATCTGGATGGGGGCCGCGATGCTCGCGGCGACCGGGACCGCGATGGCGGCCCCGCAGCTCATGTCGGACGAATGGGCGAAGGAAGCCTGCACGGCGTGGAACCAGGACGCCACGCTCACCCAGGGGCTCCACGAGAGCGGCTGGGCCGCCAACGACAAGAAGCGCGGCTACAAGGCCCTGCAGGTGGCGCGCAAGGATTGCCCGGCGAGCCCGAAGGTGGAGCTGCGGATCACGGCGAAGGAGGGCAAGGCCCTGTGCGTCTCCGGCGCGCGCTCGAGCGACAAGCTCGACCTCGACGTCGACTACGCGATGATCGCCGAGACGAAGCGCTGGATCGAGATGGGCAAGGGCGACTACGGCCCCATGCGCGCGATGATGTTCGGGCGCCTGAGCTTCGACGGTCCCATGGGCGAGGCGATGGGCAACATGGGCCCCTTCGAGGGCTTCCTGCTGCTCGTGGGCAAGGTGCCGGGCGACACGGCCGGCTGCCCGAAGTGAGCCGGCGGTGAGCGAGGCAACCCGGGCGGCCCCCGACCAGGCGCGCTACGCGCGCCTGCTGGCGGCCGGGACCACCGCGGGTCTCGCGCTGCTCGTGGTCCTCTTCGGCCTCTACATGTCGGGCCTGGTGGCCCCGCAAGTGCCGCACGAGGCGCTGCCGGCGCTCTGGACCCTGCCCGCCGACCGCTTCCTCGCGGAGACGGGCATCCCGGCGGGCTGGGGCTGGATCGCCCTCGCGGGGAGGGGCGACGTCCTCACCCTCGCGGGCATCGCGATCCTCGCGTTCTGCTCGGTGCCCTGCCTCGCGGCGGTGATGCCCCTCTACTGGGCCGCGGGCCAGCGCCTGCTCTTCTCGATCTGCGCGGTCGAGATCCTGGTGATCGCGTTCGCCGCCTCCGGCTGGATCGGAGGTGGGCACTGATGGAGAATTCTTTCCGAACCGGCCCCGGCGCGGGCCGGCAACCACGACGACAGGGAGCGACATGGGATACGTGATCGGAGGCATCGAGAAGGAGACGGACGCCGACGGCTACCTCAAGGAAGCGGACTACAGCGACGAGGCGATCGAGGTGATCGCGGCGGCGGACGGGATCGCGCTCACCGAGGACCACCGGAAGGTGATCGACTACCTGCGCGAGCAGTACCGGGAGCACGGGCACACGCCCAACTTCCGCACGATGGTGAAGGACCTGCAGGACGTCCTGCCGGGCTGCGACTCGAAATCCCTCTACGACCTCTTTCCGATGGGGCCGGCGAAGCAGGGCTGCAAGGTGGCCGGGCTTCCGCAGCCCTACGGCAAGGGAGGGTACTGACCCGCAATCGAAGGGCAAGGCGCATTCAACGAAGCATCCAAACAAGAAAAGGAGCAAATCGTGAAGTTCGATATCAGCATCATCGTCAGCGTGCTGGCCATCCTGGTCATGTTCTACTGCCTGTGGCTGGTTCTGTCCCTGCGCAAGAACGTTCCCGGAGGCGTGGTCGGCAGCACCTGGAAGACCCTCACCTCGCTCGTGATCCTCTTCACGCTGGGCTACCTCGTGACGCCGTTCTTCAGCCTGCTGCCGGCGGTGCTCACGAACGTGATCGTCTCGCTGATCTTCCTCTTCGGCGCGATCTACGTGGTGATCACCGTGAAGCTCATCTACCGCATCATCGAGGAACTCGCGGGGTGAGCCCATGGACCCGGACGCCATTCTCGCCAAGACGCCGAAGGGCCTCGAGGAACTGAACCACCGCGGGCACGACCTGCCGCGCACGCTGCGCCTCGCGCTGATCCTCGTCGACGGCCAGTCGACGGTCGTCGAGCTGGAGAAGAAGGGCGCGATCATCCCGGAGTTCCTCGCGGCGCTTCGCGAGCTCGTCTCGCGGGGTCTCGTCGCTCCGCGCGGCCCGGGTACCGCCTCCGCGCCGGCGCATCGCGCCGTCGCGGCGAGCCCCGCCCACCGCTCGCTCCTGGGCCTCGCCGAGAGCATCCTCGGCGAGCGCTCGGCCAAGGTGGTGAAGAAGATCGAGGAGGCGGGCACTTCGCGCGAGGAACTCGTCGCGGCCGTCGAGGCCTGCTACAAGCTCATCCGCCTCACGATCGACGAGGCGCAGGCCGAGGAATTCCGGGCGGCCGCGAAGGAAGTGCTGGCGCGCAGCTCCTGAGGGGGGCGACCCCGCTCAGGCGAGCGCGATGGCCGCCGGCTCGGGCACCCGCCGCCCGGCCCCGCCGCCGTGCGCCGCGAGGTCGCGCGCGACGCGAAGCCAGTGCTCGCGACCGGCCCCGATCGCCTCCTCGAGCGCCGTCCGGCGGCCGCCGGCGCGCCATTCCGAGCGCGCCGCCTCCAGGCGCGGGAAGAGTTCGCGCCGCAGTCCCGAGAAGGTCGCGAACCAGAAGTGCAGCGAAGGACCGGCGTCGCGCGCGAGCAGCGTGGGCAGCGTGACGAGGGAGTCCGCGAGGAGGTCGCGGACGGCGCGCGCGGTGATCTCCAGGCGCCGGTCGAGGGGCCCTTGCATCATCCGTTCCCAGTCCTCGCCGAGGAGGCGTCCCGCGGCGAGTTCCCCCAGCTCGTGCAGGATCAGCGTCTCGCGCTCGGCTTCCGCCATGCGCGCCACGGCCCCGTCGCGGCCGCGGCCGTAGCCGTAGGCGTCGAGGGCCGCGGCCATGTCGCCCTCCGGCGCGCGCGACTCCCAGGTCTCCGCGCTCAGCCACAGCCAGCGCTCGAAGGCCTCGCGGCGCAGCACGATCGTCTCGCCCTGCAGGACGGCGGGCGCGGCGTCGAGGTCGCGCGCGTATTCGCAGCCCGCCTCGAGGATCCGAACCCCTTCGCGCCGCTCGTGGCGCGAGAGGCGGGCGAGGAAGAAGTGCGGCTTGCCGAAGCGCCCGCGGCCCGCGCCGTAGAGCAGCCCCGCGGGCACCAGCTCGGCGTTCACCGCCTCGACGTCGAACGGGTCCGCCGTGCCCGAGGCGAGGGGCAGGCGCTTCCAGTCGGCCTGCGCAAGGGATTCCCAGAGCGCCTCGCGCTCGGCGATCCAGCGGCCGACGTCCGCGCGCGGCGGCACGGCCTGCGGCGGCAGCTCGTGCTCCCAGCGGTAGTACTCGCGCATCGCGAGCAGGTAGTTGCAGAGCGTGTGGTCCTGCGCGTGCCGCGCGTCCGAGAGGTGGCAGTTCGACTGCACCGCCGCGAGGAGGGGCGCGAAGGGCGGCGTCACCGGGGCGAGCCTCCCCCGGCGGCGCGCGGACGGCCCTCCCAGCCCATGACGGCGGCGACGACGGCCTCGAAGGGAATGCCGAGCAGGCCGTCGAATCGCGCCTGCGCCGCCGCGACCAGCGCGTGGACGTCTCCCGGCGCCTCGTCGCGGCCGCCGAGCGCGACGGCGAGGCCGCGCAGGCCGCCGCATTGCAGGCGCAGCTCGTTCGCGTGGGTGATCGCCGCGCCGGGCGGCGGCAGGCGCAGCGCGAAAGTCGCGCGCTCGCGCACGAGGGAGCGGAAGGTGGCGCAGTTCGCGTGGGCCACCGGGGAGCCGCAAAGGGGCCGCTCGGCTTCGCCGGCGAGCGCCAGGGTCGCGAGCGGGCAGCCCGCCTGCCGGGCGAGGAGAGCCCTCGCGAAGGCGCAGGGGGGCGCGCCGCCCGCCTCAGTCGTCGTCATCGAAGCGCGGCCGCGTCTCGCGCACCTCGGTGAGGAGCGTCTCGGCGCCGAGCTCGTCCTCGGCGAAGATCACCTTCACCTTGCAGTCCGCGGGGAGTCCGGGGTCCTTGCGCAGGGCCTTGGCCTGCGAGGAGGCGGCGGGGAAGGCGGCGATCTCGGCGACCTTCTCCAGGCGGTGGAAGGGAAAGACCTTGTAGATGAAGTAGGGCATGGGGTTCCGGTCCTAGTCGCTGTAGCGGGTGGTCGAGCGGCGCCGGCCGGGCTTCGTCTTCTGGATCACCACGCCGCGGACGGCCGACAGGTCCGCGAGAGCGATGGCCGGATAGGCCGGGTTCAGGGGGCGCAGCTGCCAGCCCCCGCCGTCGGCGGCGAGCTGGCGGAAGATCCATTCGCCGTCGTGGCGGGCGAGCACGAAGGCGCCGTCCGTGGCGAGGCCCTCGGGCTCGATCACGATCACGTCGCCCTCGGCGAACTCCGGCTCCATGGAGTCGCCCAGCACCATGAGCGCGAAGGACTCCGCACCGCTGCACGCGCCCTCGACGTCGCCGCCGGCGGGCGCGATGGGAATCGTCCGCCCTTGCGCTGCGGGGCTCACCGTCCCGTCCTCACAGCGCGAGCGCGGCGAGCGAGGCCGCGGGTACGCCCGCCGAGCGGAACTCGAACTCGGCCGAACGCACGAACTCCTCGGGACCCGCGACGTACACGTCGGCGCCGGCGAGGTCCGTCCCGGCGCGCAGCGCGGCCACGAGCTCGACCGCGCCCGTGGACGCGTCCTCGCTGGCGAGCGGGAGCCACGCGAAGTCGTCGAGCGCCTCGGCCCAGGCGCGGCACTGGTTCGCGAGATAGTGCCCGTCGCGGCGCGTGGCGAGCCAGGCGATCGTGAAGGAGGAGGCGGTGTCCGCCGAGAGCGCGTACTCGACGAGGCTCTTCACCGGGGCGAAGCCCAGGTCGCAGGCCGCGAACACCTGCGGCCGCGCCGATTCGGCCGCGAGCACGAAGTTGCCCTCCGGGCCCACGAGCGTCACGCGCTCGCCCGGCCGGATGGCGCCGGAGAAGAGGCCGGCGGCGAACGGGTCCGCCTCGTCGCGGCCGACGTGGAAGTGGAGGTTGCGGTCGTCGCAGGGGCAGCTCGCGATCGGGTAGCTCGCCTGCAGGTCGCCGGCCGGCGAGGCGGCGCCGAGGCTCGCCGACTGCCCGGCGAGGAAGCGCAGGCGGTTCGAGCGCGGCGCCTGGAGGTGCAGCAGGCGCGTGTCCTCGCCCAGGGCGGAGACGGCGCGCACCGTCGCGAGGATCTCCTGCCTCGGGATGTCCTCGGGGCCCGCGGCCTCGAGGGTCTCGATCTTCACGTCGGTCACGGCGCAGTAGGCGCACATGAGGATGTGCCCCTGGGCGCGCTCGGCCTCGGAGAGCGGGAAATCGTGGGGCCGGATGCGCTGCACCTCCCCGTCGACCACCCGCGCCCGGCACAGGCCGCAGGTCCCGTTCCCGCAGCCGTAGGACAGGCGCAGGCCCGCCTTCAGGCCCGACTGCAGGATCGAGTCGTGGCCCTCGACGAAGAACTCGCGTCCGCTCGGGCGGACCTCGACCCGGGGCGTCATGACCCGCAGCGCATCGTCGAGGGCCGCGAAGTCGTCGGCCGCGTCGCCCGCGAGCGCGCGCCCGATGCCCTCGGAGAGCGCGGCGAGCGCGCGGGGCTGCGCCGGGTGGCCCGCGAAGCCCTCGCGCAGCAGCGCCCCCATTTCCTCCAGGAGGGCGTGGTAGCGCTGGACGGTGCGGCGCAGCCCGGCGAGCTCGAGCCCCTGGGAGAACAGGCGCTGGGCGAGGACTTCCTGGGAGGGGAGCATGCGCTCGCGGACCCGCCTGCCAAAGGACTCCTCCTTGATCCGGTTGACCCACTCGATGGCGCCGGAGGCCTGCAGGTCCGCGCGCGGAAAGGCGCGCATGAGCTCCTCGGCGGTGACCATGCCCTCCTCGGCGGCGAGGCGCCCCTCGCGGATCATCTTCTGCAGCGCGCTGCGGTGCACGCCGACGAGATGGGCCGCCCGCGACAGCGACATCCGGTGGGCCACGCTTCCTCCCCGCGACGGTCCGCGCGCCCCGACGAGGCGCCGCGATCCAGTGTAGCGTAGGTCGTAGGGCCATCGGCATCCCCCGTGCGCGGGTATACATTACCCACATGGGGGGTGGGGAATCACCCTTAGCGGGTATAGACCCACCGGGGGCCCGGCCGCGAAATTGCGGGATTGCCGGCGCCGGGCAGGGCTTGGCGCACGCCACGGACACAGCCAGGAGAGGGACCATGGATTTCAACAAGGAACTCGACGCGCGCGGGCTCAACTGCCCGTTGCCGATTCTCAAGACCAAGAAGGCCCTCGGAGAGCTCGCCGCCGGACAGGTGCTCAAGGTCATCTCCACGGACGCGGGCAGCGTGAAGGACATGGAGGCCTTCGCCAAGCAGACCGGCAACGAGCTGCTCGGCTCGCAGGCCGAGGGCAAGGAGTACGTCTTCTTCCTCAAGAAGAAATAGGGGCGCGCCATGAGCGGAAAGAGAATGGCGCTGATCGCGACCAAGGGGACGCTCGACATGGCGTACCCGCCCTTCATCCTCGCCTCCACCGCCGCGGCGCTGGACTACGAGGTCCAGATCTTCTTCACCTTCTACGGCCTCACGCTCCTCAAGAAGGACCTCTCGGGCGTGAAGATCAGCCCGCTCGCGAACCCCGCGATGCCGATGCCCGTGCCGATGCCGGTGCTGGTCGCGGCGCTGCCCGGGATGGAGTCGATGGCGACCATGATGATGAAGCAGAAGATCAAGTCGAAGGGCGTGGCCTCGATCGAGGACCTGCGCACGGCCTGCCTCGAGTCGGGGGTGAAGTTCATCGGCTGCGAGATGACCGTCGACCTCTTCGACTTCAAGCGCGAGGACTTCATCGACGGCATCGAGTACGGTGGCGCCTCCACCTTCTTCGAGTTCGCCGGCAACACCGACATCTGCCTGTTCGTCTGAAGCCCCGACTCGCCACGCATCCGCATCCACCCTCGGAGGAAACCAGAAAATGAAAACGATCTCGACCGCGGTTCGCCGCGCGCTCGCCGTGTCGGCGTGCGCGCTCCCCCTGGTGGCCGTCGCGACCGACGGCTACTTCTCCCACGGCTACGGCATGAAGGCCAAGGGCATGGCGGGCGCCTCGACCGCGCTCGCCGCGGACGGCTTCGGCGGCGCCAACAACCCGGCCGCCATGGTCTGGGCGGGCAACCGCCTCGACGTGGGCGTAGACCTCTTCAGCCCGCGCCGCAACGTGAAGCGCACCGGCAGCGGGGGCGGCATGCTCGATTTCTCGGTCGATAGCGACAGCAACCTCTTCGCGATCCCCGAGTTCGCCTGGAACACGATGTACTCGCCGGACGTCTCCCTCGGCGTGACGGTCTACGGCAACGGCGGCATGAACACGGACTTCGAAGGCGGGCAGCTCGACTGCACCGCCTTCGGCGGGCCGCCCTCGGCCAACGGCCTGTGCGGCCTGGGACGCCTGGGCGTGAACCTGGAGCAGCTCATCGTCGCGCCCACCCTCGCGTGGAAGTTCGCGCCGGACCACTCGGTGGGCATCTCGCCGCTCCTGGGCTACCAGAAGTTCCGCCTCCAGGGCGCGCACCTCTTCACCCAGCTTTCGCAGGCGCCCGGCAACGTGACCAACCGGGACCACGAGAACTCGACCGGCTTCGGCGTGCGCGTGGGCTACATGGGCCGCATCTCCCCGGCCGTCACCATCGGCGCGAGCTACGCCTCGAAGATGCGCATGGGCGAGTTCGACGACTACAAGGGGCTCTTCGCGGGAAGCGGGGACTTCGACCTGCCCGAGCACTACAACCTCGGCATCGCCGTGCGCCCCATGCCGGGCTGGGTGGTCGCCTTCGACTACAAGAAGATCAAGTACAGCGGGATCGCCTCGGTGGGCAACCCGAGCACGAACCAGGCGCCCCTCGGCTCGGACGGCGGACCCGGCTTCGGCTGGCAGGACGTGGACGTGTTCAAGTTGGGCGTCGAGTTCCAGGCCACGCCGGCGCTCGCGCTGCGCGCAGGCTTCGGGCGCACCGACAACCCCATCCAGGGGCGCGACGTGAGCTTCAACATCCTCGCCCCCGGCGTCGTGAGGGACCACTACACGCTCGGCTTCACCTACGCGATCGACGCCTCCTCGGAGATCACGGGCGCCTACATGCACGCCAAGCGCAATTCCGTCAGCGGCTTCTCGTTCTTCAACGCCTTCGCGCCGGGCCAGGGCGGAGTCGAGACCATCGAGATGTACCAGAACTCCCTCGGCCTCGCCTGGGGCAAGCGCTGGTGATCAGCTAGGCCGCGCGACGCGCGGCAGCGGGAAGCAGAACAGGAAGGGGACGCTTCCCTTCAGCGGGTATCCGGCCCGCTGAAGG
>CALEJW010000232.1 GCA_937898635.1 uncultured Pseudomonadota bacterium
GCGATGCCGGAGTGCGTGAAGGTCGCGGGCTTCCACGCGGTCGGCCGGTGGCAGGCATCGCAGGCTTGCGTCGTCGGAACGTGGGCGGGGCCCTTCCCCGCCGCCATGGAGCCGTTGTGACAGCCGCCGCAGGAGCCCGGCGAAACGGTGGCGTGGTCGAAGGCGGCCGGCTTCCACGCCGCGGTCCGGTGGCAGGCGTCGCAGGACGCCGTGGTCGCCACGTGGTTCGCCGGCTTGCCGGGCGACTTCTGCCCGTTGTGGCAGGTGGCGCAGGCGCCCGGCGCGATGCCGGCGTGGGAGAAGCTGGCGGGTGTCCAGGCGGTG
The DNA here is from genome assembly GCA_937898635.1 of uncultured Pseudomonadota bacterium. Lineage (GTDB taxonomy): Bacteria > Pseudomonadota > Gammaproteobacteria > Burkholderiales > Usitatibacteraceae > FEB-7. The sequence continues at coordinate 325 of CALEJW010000232.1, forward strand.
GAGCGGTGGCAGGTGTCGCACGGCGCGGGCGTGGCGACGTGGTCCGCGGGCTTCGCGGTGCGGGCGAAGCGGCTCCCGGGCGCGTGGCAGGTGGCGCAGTCGCGGGGCGTGCCGCGGAAGAGGCCCTGCACGTGGCAGGACTCGCAGCGCGCCTGCTGGTGGGCGCCCGCGAGCGGGAACCCGGTGGAGACGTGGTCGAAGGCGCGGGGCGCCGCCGGCGCGGCCGCCGCGTGCCCGGCCAGGGCGAGCATTCCCGCCGCGGCGGCGAGCCGCAGCCAGTTTCCGGATCGGAACTTCCTCATCGCGCACTCCCCGACGGCCCGTGCTGCGGGCGGAATCCGGCCGGGAACCGGCCGGGTGCGCGGACTTCGCCGTGCGGGCCGCTTCTCGGATTTCCGGGGGCCCTCCACGATGCGGGAATATTTCCCGCAGCCGCAAGATAGACGATCGCGCGGCGCTTGCCTAGCCCCCGCCGCGCGGCTGTCGGGCGGGAGCGACAACGCCGCCGCGCACGCCCACCTCGCGCCAGTCGCGCACGACGTGGCAGCGCTCGCACTGCGTCCCGAACGCGCCGCCGTGCACGTCCTCGCCGCGGTGGCAGGCGAAGCAGGCCCGCGGCGTCGGGGCGCGCTCCTTCGCCGGGCGCACGTGGCAGGCGGCGCACTTCGCCTTGCGGTGCCCGCCCTCGAGCGCGTAGCCCGTGCGCCGCGCGTGGTCGAAGTCCCAGGAGAGCCAGGAGCGCGCGTTGTGGCACTCGCCGCACTTCGGCCCCAGCGCCTCGCGGTGGACGTCGTCCTTCCCGTGGCAGGCGGCGCACTCGCCCGGCGCGTCCTTGAAGAGCGGCGTCCGGTGGCAGGACTTGCAGGCGACCTTCAGGTGCGCCCCGAGGAGCGGGAAGCGCGAGCGCGCGTGGTCGAAGGGCGCCTGCCGCCAGTCCGTCTCGCCGTGGCATTCGCCGCAACGCTCCCCCTGCTGGCCCCGGTGCGCGTCGTCCTTGCGGTGGCAGCCGATGCACTCGCGCGGCGCCTTCTCCCGGTAGAGGTCGCCGCGGTGGCAGCCGTCGCACTTCGCCCCGCGGTGCCTGCCCGCCAGCCGGTACTTCGTGTCGCGGTCGTGGTCGAAGCGCAGCGCGAGCCAGCTTTCCTCGCCGTGGCAGGTCTCGCACTTCGGCCCGTAGCGCCCGGCGTGGGCGTCGTCGGCCCCGTGGCAGGAGACGCAGGTGGTCGCGAGCTTGCCGCGCCTGCCCGGCACGTGGCAGGCCTCGCACTTCGCCTCGCGGTGCTTGTGGCGAAGGGCGAATTTCGTCTCGCGCGCGTGGTCGAACGCGCCCGCCTTCCAGGCCCGGTCGTCGTGGCAGCGCTCGCAGGCCTCCCCGAGGCTGCCCTTGTGGACGTCGTCGCCCTTGTGGCAGCCGCCGCACTTGAGCGGCAGCTTCTCGCCGGGGATCCCCGCCTTGTGGCAGCTCTCGCAGCGGGCGAGCCGGTGCCTGCCGCCCAGCGGGAACTTCGTGCGCGTGTCGTGGGCGAAGCGGTTCTCCCAGTTGCGCGCGTCGTGGCAGTTGCCGCACTTCGTCCCGTAGCGGCCCTTGTGCGCGTCGTCCTTGCGGTGGCAGGCGACGCACTCCTTCGGCGTTTCCTTGTAGGTCTTCTCGTGGCAGGCGGCGCACTTCGCGACGGCGTGCTTGCCGGAGAGCGCGAACGCGGTCCTGTCGTGGTCGAAGGTGGTTTCCTTCCACGAGCGCTCGTCGTGGCACTCGGCGCAGCGCGGCCCCAGGGAGCCCTTGTGCGCGTCGTCCTTGCGGTGGCACTCGACGCACGCGGCGGGCGCCTCGCGGTGGCGGCGGCCCTCGGCGTGGCAGGCGGCGCACTCGAGGCCCGGTTTCGCGTGGGCGCCCCGGAGCGCGAAGTCGGTCGCGCCGTGGTCGAAGCGCGCGGCGTCGAAGGCGGCGATCCTCGCCTCCCGGCCCTTGTGCTCGGTGTGGCACGCGCGGCATTCGCGGCCCGCGGCTTCGGTCGAGCGCCCGTGGAAGCCCTTGCGCGAGGCGGCGTCGGCGGCGACGTCCTTGTGGCAGTCGAGGCACAGGCGCGACTGCGCCGCCTTGTCGAAGCGGCGGTGGCAGCTCTCGCACTGCGCCTCGAGCTTCGCGTGCCCCTCGATCACCTTGCCGGGCATCACGAGGGACTCGAGCACCTGCGCCGCGGCGGGCAGGGAGGCTGCGAGCGCCGCCGCCGCGAGGAACCGCGCGGCCGCCGCGCGGCCCCGGAGCGAGGGCATCAGTACATGTGCACCGCGAGCACGTGGTAGGCCGCGCTCGCCACGAGCAGGTAGACGAGCGGGATGTGCAGCACGTGCCAGAGCGAGAAGATGCGCTCGTAGGCCGCGAACTGCGCCCCCGAGCGGACCGCGCCCAGGTATTCCCGCACCAGCGCGAAGCCGCGACGCGCGCGGCGCGTCTGCTCGAGGCCGTTCCAGCCCATGTGCGGGCCGTGCTTGCGCACGACCGCGAGGATCTCGTGGTCGAGCTCGTCCGCGAGGCGCCGCGCGCGCGACGCGAGGAAGACGAAGCGCCGCGCCCGCGCGAGGAATCCCCCCGAGCGGTCGAAGGCCTCCTCCCGGTAGCGCTCCAGCGCCGCCTGCGCCGCGGGCGAGGCGCGCACGAACGAGGCGAGCCCGCGGCCCGAGTTCTCCATCTGCCGCTCCATGTCCTGGAGCGTGGCGCGATGCCCGTAGAGGCCGTGGTGGATGCGGCGGTAGGCGTAGCGCCCGATGAAGCCGCTCAGCGCCACGACCACCATGCAGGCGAACGCCACCGCGGCGTTGGCCGAGGCGACGGTGAAGCCGGTGTGGAAGACCACCAGCAGGGGCCCGAGGATGCCGAGCGCCATGTGCGCCTGGAACCACGGCTTCATGGGCCCCAGGCTCGCGAGCGCCGGGAAGTGCTTGCGCAGCGGGTAGGCGAGGAGCGCCAGCATCATGAGCCCGCCGCCGAGGCCGAGCGCGTAGCCCGTGTCGGAGCCGGGCGTGTAGGGCCTGAACCAGGCCACGCCCAGCGCCGCGGCCGCGAGGCCGGCGAGGGCGAAGGAGACGACCGCGCGCGAGACCCGCCGCAGGGGCGGGCTTGCCGCGGAGAGCGAGGTGAAGAATAATGTGGCCATAGTGCGGGAAAATTTACCGCAACAATTCCAACCTGTAAAGCGGGGCCCCGAAAACCATGACTCCGACCGAACTCGCCCCCTGGCTCGTCTACGCCGTCCCCCTGCTCCTCGCGACACTCTGGCACCTGCACGGCCGCGGGCGCCGCGAGCGCGAGAGCGCGCGGACCTGGGGCGAGGCGAAGGCCGCCGGGCTCACCGAGCCCGCCTCGCTGCACCCGGTGGTCGATGCGGCCCGGTGCTGCGGGTCCGGGGCCTGCGCCAAGGCCTGCCCGGAAGGCGCGATCGGCTTCGCCCAGGGCGCGGCCTTTCTCGCGAACCCCTCGGTGTGCATCGGCCACGGCGCCTGCGCGGCCGCCTGTCCCGTGCAGGCGATCACCCTGGTCTTCGGCACCGAGCGCCGGGGCGTGGACATCCCGCGCGTGAGCCCGGACTTCGAGACCAACGTGCCCGGCATCTTCATCGCGGGCGAGCTGGGCGGCATGGGCCTCATCCGCAAGTCCGCCGAGCAGGGTCGCCAGGCGATCGAATCGATCGCGAAGCGCCCGCGCGGCGCGGCGCCGCTCGACGTGGTCATCGTCGGCGCGGGGCCCGCGGGGCTCGCGGCCTCCCTCACGGCGGCGAGCCGGCGCCTGGCCTACGTGACGATCGAGCAGGAGCCGGACCTCGGCGGCTCGATCCTGCACTTCCCGCGCCGCAAGATCGCCATGACCGCGCCGGTGAACCTGCCTCTCGTCGGAAGAGCGCACCTGAAGGAGATCTCCAAGGAGGACCTCCTCGCCTTCTGGAACCGCGTGGTGAAGGACTTCCGCCTCGGCGTGCGCTTCGGCGAGCGCATGACGGCGATCGATCCCGACGGCGCGGGCGGCTTCCGCGTGACGACCTCGCGCGGCGTGCTGCACGCGCGCAGCGTCCTCCTCGCCCTCGGCCGGCGCGGCACGCCGCGCAAGCTCGGCGCTCCCGGCGAGGACCGCGAGAAGGTGGTGTACCGCCTGCTCGACCCCGAGCAGTACCGCGGCCAGCCGGTCCTCGTCGTGGGCGGCGGCGACAGCGCGCTGGAGGCGGCGCTCGCGGTCGCGCAGGAGCCCGGCACGGAAGTGAGCCTCTCCTACCGCGGCGAGGCCTTCGGCCGCGTGAAGCCCGCGAACCGCAAGCGGCTGGATGCCGCCGAGGCGGCGGGGCGCGTGCGGGTGCTCCTCGAATCGACCGTGTCCGCGATCGAGGACGGCGAGGTCGTGCTCGAGCGGCGCGGCGAGCGCGTGCGCCTCGCGAACCAGGCGGTGATCGTGTGCGCGGGCGGGGAGCTTCCCACGCCCTTCCTGCGCAGGATCGGCGTGATGGTGGAAACCCACCACGGCGACCGGGTCGCGGCCTAGCGGTCGATCTCCAGCGTCCGCGCCACCAGCACGCCCTGGGAGACCGGGCCCTTCACGTGGACCTTGAGGCCGTTGGCGAGGTCCGAGGCGCGGCCGTTCTCGAAGCTCGCGGCGCTCGCGTCCACGAGCTGGCCCTTCACCTTGAAGCGCGCGACCGACTCGAACTCGCTCACCAGTCCCTCGAGCTCCCGGTCCTCGGCGGGCTCGAGCTCGTCGGTGAAGCGGATGGTGGTCGCGGTGACGACGCCGTTCGCGAGCGACCCGGTGACTTCCACGCGCCGCCCGCTCGCGAGCTCCGCCGCCGTGCCCTCCCGGTAGGTGGTCGCGGCGGTCGTGGTGATCGCCTGGTTGTTCACCCGGAAGTCCATCGCCGAGACGAAGTCCGTGATCGCGCCCGCGAGCGTGACGGTCGTGGCCGCCTCCACCGGGTGGATGAAGACGAGCGCCGCGGAGAGCACGCCCCCGGCGAGCAGGCCGTCGACGTCCACGCGCCGGCCGTTGGCGAGATCGGCCGCGGTGCCGCCCGAGTACACGGTGCCCGGCCCCGCGGAGACCGCCTGCCCGTTCACGCGGAAGCTCGCCGGGGAGGCGAAGGCCTCGATCGCGCCGCTCACGGCGAGGCGCGAGCCCTCGGGCGCCGGCGCCTCGGCGAAGGCGACGCTCGCCGCGGCGAGCGTGTTGCCCATGATGAAGCCCGTGACCTCGACCACGCGGCCGTTGGCGAGATTCGCGGCCGTCCCGCCGCTGAAGGCCGCGGCGCTCGCGTCCACGGTCTGGTCGCGCACCCGGAAGCTCGCCGCGGAGACGAAGTCCGAGATCGCCCCGGCGAGCGTGGTGGGCGCGGGGGCGGCCGGCTGCTGCACGCCCGCCTTCACCTCGATGCGCGCGGCCACGAGGACGCCCTGGGCGATCCTGCCCTCGACCTCCACGAGGGCGCCGTTGGAGAGCGCGCCGGGAACTCCCGTGAGCTGCGCCGCCGCGCCGTTCACGGCGAGCCCGAGCACGCGGAAGGCCGCGACCCCGGCGAAATCGGTGATATAGCCCTCGATCTCCGTGAAGGCGCCCTCGATGGGGCTGAACTCCGCGCGGCCCGCGATGCGGCTCGCCTGCAGGACGCCGCCCGCGTCCAGCGCCCCGCGCGCCTCCACGAAGGCGCCTCGGGCGATGCCGCCGGGAAGGTCCGCGAGCGCCGCGCCGGCCGACTCCACCGTGAGGGCGCCGATGAGGAAGCGCGTGCCCGTGACGGTGCCCACCTGCCCGATGATCGCCGTCGGCGGGGAGGTCGCGGCGGCGCGGACCTCGAGCCGCGTCGCGTCCACGTGGCCGCCGAAGTAATCCCAGAAGCCGTACACCGACACGCTGTCGCCGGCGCGAAGCGACGCGAGGGAGGAGGCGCCCTCGAGCACGGTGCCCGGCTTCACCTCGACGCGCTGGCCGAGGACCGTCACCTCGCCGCTCGCCAGGTCGATGGCGCCGGCGGGACCCGAGAGGAGGGGTGTGGCGACCACCGTCTGCGCGCGCCCCGTGCGCGCGGCCGCGTCCACCTCGCCGCGCACCTCGACCACCATGCCGAGCTGCAGCTCCGCGACCGTGCGGTCGGGCACGCCGTCGATCGTGACTCGCGCACCCGTCTCGTCGAAGCGGATGCCGTTCACCACGATGCTGCCCAGCCCGGTGATGGGCCCCGAGGCCGACGCGGACATGGGGCTGCCGGTGCCGCCGGAGCGCACGGCCTGGGGCGCCATGTCGCAGGCCGCCGCGAGGAGCGCGCAGGCGAGGACGGCCGCGAGGCGCACGGCGTGACGGCACACCCGGGCTCGGCTCATCGTTCCGGTTTCGCCGGGGGCTCCCGGTCCTCCGAATAGAAGTACATGCCGACGTTCAGGCGCTGCGTGGCGCGGCCGGCCGCCTTGTCGCGCGCTTCCAGCTCCGCGGTGCGGCGCACGATCGCCTTCAGGACGTCCGACCACTGCTCGCGGGAGAGGTGGAGCAGCTCGTTCACCGCCTCGGGGCTCAGGTCGTCGGAATAGACGGCCTGGTCGAGGAAGGGCGGCGACTTCCCCGCGAGGTTGTGCACGCCGGCGGCGAGGTGGTCGGCCGCGTTCTCGCCGAAGAAGAACGCCTTCTCCTCGCCCGCCTTGGCCGGCACGAAGGCGCCCACGTTCAGCACGACGCGGTCGGCCTCGAGCGAGACCATGCCCAGGCGCAGGAGCTCGTCGAGGATGGGGCGCGGCTTCAGGTCGCTCGAGATGCCGTAGGCGAGGCTCGCGAAGGAAAGCCCCGAGGCGCCGGAGCGGGGCAGCGCCCGGGGCCGGCCGTCGCGGCCCTGGTAGCGCCGCTCGTTCGCCCAGCGCGTGACCACCTCGGAGAGCACGTTGAGCGCGGCGGTCTCGTCCGCCGTGGCCGGGCCGCCGCCCTCGCGGATGCGCTTCACGTCCTTGCGGTGCACCCCGGTGATGAGGCTCACGCGCGTGTCCGTCGGCGGCTCGTCGCCGATCGGGAAGTCCCTGCTCGCCGTCCTCACGTACGCTTCCTTGAGCATCTCCACCGCCGCGGGGAGCGTGATCCCGTTCGCCACCATCAGCCGCGCGAGCGGGCGCAGGATGCGCGCGATGCTCGCGAGAAGTGCCGACGATGGCTTGAGAAGCCGCCCCATCCGAGTGCGTGCGCCTTTCCGTGTGCGGGTTGGCTGGATCCCCGCGGGGGGAGCGGCCCGTTTTGCGGGAAATATTCCCCGGAGTGCGGCCGCTTGTCAACCCGCCGGCGGCGGGCGCGGCGCGCTAGCGCTTCGCGAAGGCGTCCTGGCGGGCGTCGCGGAGGAGCTGCGGCGCGTAGGAGCCGACGACCATCCCCAGGGCCGAGACGAAGAGGCCCCACATCTGCGGGGGCACGTCGGCCTCGGCGAAGAAGCGCTCGCAGATCGCCCAGGTCGCGAGGCCCGTGAGGGAGGAAAGCAGCGCGCCCTGGGTGCTCGCGCGGTGCCAGTAGATGCCGCAGGCGAGCGGCACGAAGGCGCCGACCAGGGTCACCTTGTAGGCGTTCTGCACCATCTCGTACATGGTGCTCGTGTTGTTGAGCGCGAAGACGAGCACCCCCGCGGTGAAGAAGACGAGGATCACGCGCAGCGCCAGGAGGAAGCGCTTGTCGCTCATCTGCCCGAAGAGCGGCTTCACCACGTTCTCGGTGAAGAGCGCGGTCGGCGCGAGGAGCGCGCCGGAGGAGGTGGAGAGGATCGCCGAGAGGAGCGCGCCGAAGAACATCACCTGCGCGAAGAGCGGCATGTGCATGAGCACGAGGTTCGGCAGGATGAGCTGCACCTCGCGGCCCTCCTGCTTGAGGAGCCCGCCCACCATCTCCGGGTTCACGAGGAGGGCGGAGTAGGCGAGGTACATCGGCACGAAGGCGAGCGCGAAGTAGGCCGCGGCGCCGATGAGCGTGCCGCGGACGGCCGTCTTCTCGTTCTTGGCGCTGGTCACGCGCTGGAACACGTCCTGCTGCGGGATGGAGCCGATGGCGAGCGTGGTCCACGCCGCCACGAAGGCCCACCACTCCTTGCTGCCCCCCTTGGGCAGGAAGTCGAACTTTCCCGCCTGCGACGCGTGGGTGACGACCGCGTCGAAGCCGCCCGCCATGCCGGTGGCGAGGAAGGCCACGTAGAGGAGGCCCACCACGATCACCACGGACTGGAAGAGGTCCGTGAGCGCGACCGACCACATGCCGCCCATCGTCGTGTAGACGAGCACGATCACCGCGCCGATGAGGATGCCCTGGTCGAGCGAGATCGCGCCCTGGGAGAGGGAATTGAAGACGATGCCCAGCGCCGTGAGCTGCGCCGAGGTCCAGCCGAGGTAGGAGAGCGTCACCGCGAGGCTCGTGAGGACCTCCACGCCCTTGCCGTAGCGCTTCTTGTAGAAGTCGCCGATGGTGAGGAGGTCGAGGCGGTAGAAGGCGCGGGCGAAGAAGAGGCCGACGAAGATGAGGCAGAAGGTGGCCCCGAAGGGGTCCGCGGGCACGCCGCCGAGACCGTCCACCACGAAGGTCGCCGAGACCGAGAGCACCGTCTCCGCGCCGAACCAGGTGGCGAAGACGGTCGCCACGTTCATGTAGAGCGGGAGGTTGCGGCCGGCGACGAGGTAGTCCTTCGCGTTCGTGACGAACTTCGCGGCGTAGAGGCCGATCGCGATCGTGACGACGAGGTAGCCGAGGGTGTAGACGACGAGCTGGGTCATGGCGGCGGCGGGCGCGGGAAAATCCTGCGCGGCAGTCTAGCAAACTCCATGCTGCACCGCAGTAAGCGCCGCGCGCGCGGGCCGGCGCGCCGGGACGGTTCCCCCGGCCCGCGGATTCAGGCAGACTCGGCCGGAAAGAACGGCGCGCCCGGGACCTGGGCAGCGCCCTCCGCCGGAAGAGATCGTGTCGTCCATCCAACTCGAATCCGTGAGCAAGCACTGGGGCGCCGTCCGGGCCCTGGACGCGATCTCGTTCCAGGCCGAACCCGGCTCCTTCGTGGTGCTCCTCGGTCCCTCGGGCTGCGGCAAGTCCACGACGCTCAGGCTCATCGCGGGGCTGGACACCGCCACCGCGGGCCGCATCCGCATCGGCGGGCGCGACGTGACGGAGCTGCCGCCCGCGCAGCGCGGGCTCGCGATGGTGTTCCAGTCCTACGCGCTCTTCCCCCACCTCTCGGTCGCCGAGAACATCGTCTTCGGCCTGAAGGTGCGCAAGGTCGCCCCCGGCGAGCGCGACGCGCGGCTCGCCCGCGTGGCGGATCTCCTGGGGCTCGCCCCGCTCCTCGCGCGCAAGCCCTCGCAGCTCTCCGGCGGCCAGCAGCAGCGCGTGGCGCTCGGGCGCGCCATCATCGCCGAGCAGCCCGTGTGCCTCATGGACGAGCCGCTCTCGAACCTCGACGCGCAGCTGCGCGGCGAGATGCGCCGCGAGATCCGCGCGCTGCAGCGGCGCCTGGGCATCACCATGGTCTACGTGACCCACGACCAGACGGAGGCCATGACGATGGCCGACCGCGTGGTGCTGCTGCGCGACGGGCGCATCGAGCAGGTGGGCTCCCCCGACGAGCTCTACCAGTCGCCCCGGACCGCCTTCGCCGCGGGCTTCATCGGCGCGCCCCCGATGAACCTCCTGAGGCTCGAGCGCCGCGGCGAGGCCTGGCACTTCGCCGGGACCGAGGCTCGCGCGCCCTGGGCCGGGGCCGGAGCGGACGAGACCTCGCTCGGCGTGCGGCCGGAGGACATCGACGTGGCCCCCGACGGGGCGCTGCCCGCGCGCGTGGACACGGTCGAGTACCACGGGGCGGATTCCATCGTCGCCGCGCAGGCGGGCGGCCAGCCCTTCCTCATCCGCCTGCCGCGCCACGCGCCGCTCGCGCCGGGCGACAGCATTCGCGTCACATGGCGCCCCGATCATCAGCACCTTTTCAACGCCCGGACGGGGGAGCGCATTCCCGCGTGAGCCCGGGCCGGCAACCCCGAGGAGAAACACGATGACCAGCGTCCGCAACACCTGGCGCACGATCGCGGCGGGCTTCGCCTGCCTGGCGGCCGCCGCGCTCGCGCAGACCGAGATCTCGTTCTACTACCCCGTCGCCGTCGGCGGCCCCATCACGAAGATCGTCGACCAGATGGCCGCCGACTTCGAGAAGGAGAACCCCGGCATCAAGGTGAAGCCCGTCTACGCCGGCACCTACCAGGAGACGGTGGTGAAGGCGATCACGGCGCACAAGGCCGGGACTCCCCCGGCCACCGCGATCATCCTGTCCACGGACATGTACACGCTCATCGACGAGGACGCGGTCGTTCCCTTCGACGACTTCGCGAAGACGGCGGACGACAAGAAGTGGCTGGCGAGCTTCTTCCCGGCCTTCATGGCCAACAGCCGGACCGGCGGCAAGACCTGGGGCATTCCCTTCCAGCGCTCGACCATCGTCCTCTACTGGAACAAGGAGATCTTCAAGGAAGCCGGCCTCGACCCGGAGAAGGGCCCGGCGAACTGGAAGGAGATGCTCGAATACGCGCAGAAGCTCACCGTGCGCGACGCCTCGGGCAACGTGACGCGCTGGGGCGTGCAGATCCCCTCCTCGGGCTTCCCGTACTGGCTCTTCCAGGGGCTCACCACCCCCAACGGCGTGGAACTCATGAACGCCGCCGGCAACGAGACCTACTTCGACAAGCCCGCGGTCGTCGAGGCGCTGCAGTACTGGGTCGATCTCGGCCGCAAGCACAAGGTGATGTCGCCCGGCGTGATCGAGTGGGGCACCACGCCCAAGGACTTCTTCGAGAAGAAGATCGCGATGATGTGGACGACGACGGGCAACCTCACGAACGTGAAGAAGAACGCGAAGTTCGACTTCGGCGTGGCGATGCTCCCGGCGGCCAAGCGCCGCGGCTCGCCCACGGGCGGGGGCAACTTCTACATCTTCAAGAAGGCCCCGAAGGCCGAGCAGGAGGCGGCGGTCAAGTTCGCCAAGTTCATGACCACGCCGGAGCGCGCCGCCCAGTGGGGCATGGACACCGGCTACGTCGCCGTGCGCCCCGACGCCTGGGAGACCGCGAAGATGAAGGCGTACGTGAAGGACTTCCCGGTCGCCGCCATCGCGCGAGACCAGCTGAAGTTCTCGGTCGCCGAGCTCTCCACCCACGAGAACCAGCGCGTGACCAAGGCGCTCAACGACGGGCTGCAGGCCGCGCTCACCGGCGCGAAGAGCCCGGCGGAGGCGATGAAGGACGCGCAGGCCGAGGCCGCGCGCATCCTGCGCGCCTACCGGCGCTAGGCGGCCCGCGGGCGCGGGGCCATGCGTAGCCAGGGCGTGATCGGCTGGCTGCTGGTGCTGCCGGCGGCGGCGCTGCTCGCGCTCTTCACGCACTACCCCGTCGTCGCGACGATCGTCGACAGCTTCTACGCGACCTCCCGGGCCGGCAGGCCCGGCCCCTTCGTGGGGCTGGAGAACTACCAGGTGATGGTGGCCGACGAGGTGTTCTGGAAGTCGCTCTGGAACAACGTCTGGTACTCGCTCGGCACCATCCCGCTCTCGATCACCCTCGCGCTCGTGATGGCGCTGTGGGTGAATTCCGCGATGCGCGGCCGAACCTGGCTGCGCGTCGCGTTCTTCACGCCGACGATCCTGCCGATGATCGCGGTGGCCAACATCTGGCTCTTCTTCTACACGCCGCAGTACGGGCTGCTCGAGAAGCTCACCACCTCGCTCGGCTTCGCCACCCACAACTGGCTGGGCACGGAGTCGACCGCGCTCGCCTGCGTGATGGTGGTGGCGATCTGGAAGGACGCCGGCTTCTTCATGATCTTCTACCTCGCCGCGCTCCAGTCGATCCCGCCCTCGCTCGCGGAGGCCGCGGCGCTGGAGGGCGCGCCGCGCGGCTACTACCTGCGCCGGATCGTCCTGCCGCTGCTCATGCCCACCACGCTCTTCGTGCTGGTGAACGCGGTCATCAACTCCTTCCGCCTCGTGGACCACATCGTGGTGATGACGCGCGGCGGGCCCAACAACGCGACCTCGCTTCTCCTCTTCCACATCTACCAGGTGGGCTTCAGCTTCTGGGACACCGGCTACGCCGCGGCGCTCACGCTGGTGCTGCTGGCGATCCTCGCGGCGGCGGCCATCGGGCAGTTCGTCTTCCTCGACCGGAAGGTGCACTACCAGTGAGCCGGCTCTACGAACCGCGGGGGCCGTGGCTCGCGCTCGAGACCGCGGCGGCCTGGATCCTGGGAATCCTCTGGATCCTGCCGCTCGCCTACGCCGTGTGGACGGCGTTCCACCCCTCCGAGTTCTCGGCGCGCTTCGAGCTCCTCGCGCCGCTCACGCTCTCGAACTTCGTGCGCGCCTGGGAGGCCGCGCCCTTCGCGCGTTACTTCCTGAACAGCTTCGCGCTGGTGACGATGGTGCTCTCCTGCCAGCTCGTGCTGTGCACGCTCGCCGCCTACGCCTTCGCGCGCTTCGAGTTCCCCGGCAAGGAGATCGCGTTCCTGCTGGTGCTGGTGCAGCTGATGATCATGCCCGACGTCCTCATCGTGGAGAACTACCGCACCATGTGGCGCCTGGGCATCCTCGACTCGATCCCCGCGATCGCGCTGCCCTACGTGGCCTCCGCCTTCGGGATCTTCCTGCTGCGCCAGACCTTCAAGACGGTGCCGCGGGAGCTCGACGAGGCCGCGCGCGTGGAGGGCGCGGGGCCGCTCGCGGTGCTCCTCAAGGTGTACGTTCCGCTCGCGAAGCCCGTCTACCTCGCCTACGGGCTGGTCTCCGTGAGCTACCACTGGAACAACTTCCTCTGGCCGCTCATCGTCACCAACTCCGTGGGCTCGCGCCCCGTCACGGTGGGGCTGCAGGTCTTCTCCTCGGGCGACCAGGGCATCGACTGGTCGATCATCACGGCGGCGACGCTCATGACCTCCGCGCCGCTGCTCGTGGGGTTCCTCCTCTTCCAGCGCCAGTTCGTGCAGTCGTTCATGCGGGCGGGCATCCGCTGAAGCGCCGGGGACCCGTGCCGTCCGGGGGGAGCGGTTCCGGTGCAAAATCGCGTTAGCCCATGACCCGATCGAGGATCTCGCCATGAAGCGACTCCGAACCCTCTTCTTCGCCTTCGCCGGCCTCGCGTGCCTTGCCGCGGCCGCTCCCGCGCTCGCCGCCTCCCGCCTCGAGCCCGAGCAACCCTACGCGTTCGACCCCGTGAACCTGCGAATGACCGTGGATTCCTGCGTCTTCGCGGAGGACGCGGTGACGGTGGCCTACTCGCAGGGCGCGATCGAGGTGCGCCTGCACCAGAACAACTGCCTCGTGCCGGGCCCGCCGCGCATCGTGGACATCCGGCTGGGCTCCCTCGCCCCGGGGGCCTGGCGCGTGATCGTGCGCCCGGCGAACGGCGACATCGTCCTGCCGCCGTCGGAGACGATCGACTTCCAGGTGCTCGAACGGCCCGCCATCGCGGTCTTCCCGCCGCCGCCCCGCCCGCTCGCGGACCACTCCGGCCAGTGGTACCGGCCCGCCGAATCCGGCTGGGGGCTCTCGTTCCACCAGAGCGCGACCCACGTGGCGTTCGCCGCCTGGTACGTCTACGACGCGGCGGGAACGCCGATCTGGTTCACGATCCAGCAGGGGCGCTGGGAGAACGCCACGCGCTGGACGGGGGCGGTCTACCGGACTTCCGGGCCGCCTTTCTTCGCGCCGGTCTTCGACCCGGCCGGGGTCTCGATCGCGCCCGTGGGACAGGCCACGCTCGACTTCGAGCAACAGGCGGGCGAGGAGGGCTACGCGACCTTCACCTACGGGGTGACGGGGCTCGGCACCGGCACCAAGCGCATCACCCGGCTCGCCTTCTAGGGCCCGTGAAGCTCATCACCTGGAACATCCAGTGGGGCCGCGGCCTCGACGGCCGCGTGGACCTCGCGCGCCTCGTCGCGCACGCCCGCGCGATGGCCGACTTCGACGTGCTGAACCTGCAGGAGGTCGCGGACAACTTCCCGGCCCTCGAGGGCAACGACGACGCCGACCAGTTCGCCGCCCTCGCGGGCCTGCTGCCGGGCTTCACCGCGCTGCCCGGCTACGGCGTGGACGTGGAAGGCAGCGGCCGGCGCCGGCGCTTCGGCAACGTCATCCTCACGCGCCTGCCGGTGATTTCCGTTCGCCGCCACGCGCTCCCCTGGCCGGCGGACCCCGGCAAGGAATCCATGCCGCGCGTGGCGATCGAGGCGACGCTGAAATTCCCCCTGGGGCCGGTGCGGGTGACCACCACGCACCTCGAGTACTACTCGCCCGTGCAGCGCGCGGCGCAGGCGGCGAGGCTCCGGGAGCTGCACGAGGAGGCCTGCGGACGGGCCGCGCAGCCGGGATTCGCCACCGCCGAGCGAGGACCCTTCGACCTCACGGCGCAGGCGTCCTCCGCGATCCTCACGGCGGACTTCAACTTCCCGCCGGACAACCCCGCGTGGGACGACATCCAGAAGCCGCTCGCGGGCGGCGGCCCGGCGTACCGCGATGCCTGGGCCCTGGTCCACGGCCGGCGGGCGCACGATCCCACCTTCTGCGTGCACGACCGCCGCTACGCGAAGGAGCCCTACTGCTGCGACTTCGTCTTCGTGAGCGAGGATCTCTCGAGGCGCGTGCGCGACGTCCGCGTCGACCTCGACACGAAGCTCTCCGACCACCAGCCGGTGCTCCTCGACTTCGACGATCGCTGAACG
>CALEJW010000233.1 GCA_937898635.1 uncultured Pseudomonadota bacterium
GAAAGGAAACGCGAATGGACACCATCAAGAACATCGACCTGCTGGACGACACCCTGGACGCGCGCGCGGACGCGAAACCGGAAGCGGCGAAGGCGGAACTGCGCTCGCTGGGCGACTGGGAACTCGCGCTGGTCGGCGGCGGCGACGGCATCCCCGTCTGGCCGTAGGAACGCTGTCCGGGCGGCGTTGGCCGGGTTCGCGCTCATCGCGCCTTCCCGGCCTGCCGTTCCGGCGGGGCCTAGCCGGGAATCGAGGCCCGGGCGCCGGACGCCTTCGCGGGCCTGGCGCTTGCGGCCTTCGCCTTCGGCGACGCCGGGTTGGGGACAGCGGCCTTGGGATCGAGCGGCCGCTCGCCCATCGCCAGCAACTGCTGGCGCACCGCCTCGGCCTCGGCCCAGACGGCATTCGCCACCGAGCGCGCGAGCTCGGGCTCCTTGCGCACGCGGCAGGCGTGATAGAGAGCCACCGTCGCGACCTGCCGGGCGGGCGGCTTCGCCGCGCCCTCGGTCGCCAGCCGGTAGAGGCCGGCCAGTCCGTCGGCGACCTTGCCGTCCACCGCGTCTCGCAGCGCCCCGAGCAGGGCGGATTCGCGGGTGGAGATGCCGATGCGGCCCTTCTTGCGCTTGGCGAGCTGGTTCATGACGCTTTCGGCGGCCTTCGTGTAGCCCCCGAGGCGCAGAAGGCAGGCGAGCAGGACGCAGTCGGAAGGCGAGTCGACGAGCAGGCGGGCCGTGAGGTCCTCGTCGAAGAGCTGCTTCCCGTAGGCGAAATCGCCGCGCAGCATCGCCTCCCAGAGCTGCCGCGACTGGCGCCGGCGCGACTCGGTTTCCGCGTCCGGGGCGCCCGCGCCCTTCAGGCGCCTGCCCGCCTCCCACACGCGGCCGTAGGGCCCGAGGAACATGCTCATCGCGCCGAGGGCGGCGAAGAGGCTCGTGCGCAGCGCCATGTCGCCGAAGGATTCCTCGGCGGGCGCTCCCGCGGCCTGCGGGAGCTCGCCGCCGGCGGCCTCGCGCTCGCCGCGCAGGCGGTCGAAGTACCAGATGACGGCGCTCGTCTTGTTGCCGACGCCGAGCTTGCGGTAGAGCCCGTGCAGGTAGACGCGCATCGTGCCCTCCCGGTACCCCAGGCTTTCCGCGATGGAGCGGTTCGAGGAGCCCTTGGAGAGCAGTTCCAGCATCTGCCGGTCGCGGTCGTTGATCTCGATTTTCTTCGTGGTCATCAGATGTAGCCCCTATCCTCTTGCAGCGAAAGGACGAGTTCCTGGAAATCCTCCAGGCCCGCCATGGTGGAAGTGTCGATGCCCCGGTCGGCCGTCTCGTCGCGGATCACGGCCTCGAAGCGCTCCACGAGCGCCGGCTCGAACTGCCCGCCGGACTCGCGCCGCAGCTCGGCGAGCGCCGCGCCCATCGTCATGGCCTCGTGGCGGCCGAGGCCGCACACCATGGCGTCGTAGGCGCAGGCCACCGCGCACATGCGCGCCGGGGGCGGGATGAACCTGCCGCCGACCCGCGCCGGGTAGCCCTCGCCATCCCAGCGGGCGTGATGGTACTTGGCGATGTCGCGCGCGAGCATGAGGCGCGGATGCCGGTCGTCCCTCAGGATCTCCGCGCCCGCCTCGGTATGGCGCTCGATCAGCTCGCGCTCGAGCGCGTTCAGCGCGCCGCGCTTGGCGAGCACGCCCTCCGGCACCGACGCGAGGCCGATGTCGTGCAGCTCCGCGGCGAGCCCGATCTCCAGGGCCTGCAACGGGGATTCCCCGGAAGCCGCCGCGAGCGCCTTCGTGAGCTCGCCGACCCGCACGCCGTGCCAGCCGGTGTCGTCGATGCGCAGCGCCGCGGCGACGGCGAGGCGCTGCAGCGCCTTCCATTCCTCCGGCTCCCCGTGCGGACGCTGGTGCGACACCAGCCGGGCCCGCGCCAGCTCGCGCTGGCTGTCGCCGCGGGTCTCGGTGGCGTCCCACAGCCCCGCCAGCTCCACGTGCGCGCGGGCGCGTTCCACGGCCACGCGGTAGACGTGCTCCGAGAGCTCCTGGAAGCGCAGCAGCGCGCGCTCGGCGTTGCCCGCGGCCTCCTCGGCCCGGACGACGAAGGCGAGGGTGTCGCGCAGGGTCGCCGGGACGCCGCGGGCCTTCTCGAGGGCCTCGTCCAGCCGGGTGAGCGCGATGTCGACCCGCCCGGTGGCGAGCTCGTGGGCCGCGCGCGTGATCGCCGCCGCCACGAGCGCGCGGGGCGTCCGGACCCGTTCCGCGAGCGCCACCACCGCGTGGATGTGGCAATCGGCCTCGGCCGTCCGGCCGGTGGCGATCAGCAGGCGGACCACGTTCCGGCGCAGCAGGATCGCGCCATGGGCGTCGCCCGCCTGGAATTCGGGGGAAAGCTCCTCGAGGGCGAGGTTCGCGGCCCGGAGCCCCTCCTCGAAGTCGCCGAGCTGGTACAGGCCGTTGGCGAGGTTCGCCAGGGCGCTGTAGCGGAAGTAGGCCGGGCCGGGCACGCGCTTCGCGAGCGCCAGCGCGCGCTGGAAGCAGCGGACCGCGAGCTCGTGGTTGCCCGCCACCGCGAAGGCGAGGCCGATGTTGTTCCAGGTGCCGCCCTGCTCGACGAGGTCGTCCTGGGCGGCGGCGATGGCGAGCGCGCGGGCGTGGTAGGCGATCGCCGCCACGACGTCGCCCGTGTCCGCCGCGAGCAGCCCGCAGGTGCCCGAGGCGCGCCGCTCGAGGACGCTGTCGCCCGCGAGCCCCGCCTGCGCGAGCAGCGCCTGCGCGAGCGGGAGCGCGTCGCCGGAACGGGCCTCGCCGTAGAGCCGGCGGCACAGGGAGAGGACGACGCGGGTCGCCTCCGCGGATTCCGCCGCGCCCAGCGGCGACTCCAGGCGCGCGACCAGCGGCGCGAGCGCTTCGGCGAATTCCCGGCGGTCGAGGACGGGAAGTCGCGCCTCCAGGCCGAGAAGCCATTCCGGCAGCTCGGATCCGTGGCGCTCCCCGTGCAAGGCGTTTTCGGTGCTCATCCGCGGACTGTTAATGGGCCACCCCGGTCATTCTACGCATGCATACGGACCGGGGAAAGGGGGAATTTTTCCGCCCGCGGGGCCTTCCGGGCGGGCTAGAGTGGCGCGTGGCGGCAATCGTGATCAGCGAGGCGCAGGGCGTGCGCCAATTGCA
>CALEJW010000234.1 GCA_937898635.1 uncultured Pseudomonadota bacterium
AGGATCTTCACGAAGGCCTTCGCGGTCTTCTGCGCGCGGTTGTCGAAGGACTGCGCCGAGCCCACGTAGAAGAGCCAGTCGAGTTCCTTAGCCTGCTCCGCGCTCTCCAGCAGCGGGACCCCGAGTTCCTTCGCCCAGTCGCCCCTCGTGTCCGCCGGCAGGCCCCAGGGGTTGGACTGGCTCTCGTAGGCGTCGAAGACGGCCTTCAGCTCCTGCGGGAAGGCGCCCTCCATCATCACCTGGTGCTGGCGAAGCCGGTAGAAGCGCCCGAGGTGCTCGAGCCCGATGGGGCACGCCCTCTCGCAGTAGCCGCAGGTGGTGCAGGCCCAGAGGGTCTCGGGCTTGATCACATCGCCCACCAGCGCGGGCAGCTCCTCGCCCTTGCCGGCGACGATCGCCTCGCGCTTTTCGAGGAGGTGGTGCTTGAGGGAATCGTTCACCCACTTCATCGCGAGCGGCTTGTCGGTGAGGAAGGTCGGGCAGGAATCCTTGCAGCGGCCGCACTCGGTGCAGGTGAAGGGATCGAAGGCCTCCTTCCAGAGGAGGTCGGCGGCCGTGCGCGCGCCCACCTTCAGGTCCTCGGGGGCGTCGTCGGCCATCATGGCGTCGAGGTCCACGGAAGGCACGCGGTTCACCGGCGTCTCGCGGGCGAGGAAGAGCGCCGGGAGCGCGGTCACGATGTGGAAGTGCTCCCCCAGCGGCAGCAGCACGAGGAAGGAGAACACCGTGACCATCTGCACCCAGTAGGACGCCTGCAGCCCGAAGGCGAGCGCGCCGGGGGAAAGGCCCTCGAAGGCGAGCGACACGGCGGCACCCACCGGCGCGAAGGCCTTCTCGTGGGCGATGCCCGGGTCCGACCCGTAGGCCACGAAGCGAAGCCCGTCGAAGAGGAAATCGGAGACCACGATCACCACGATGAGCGAGAGGATGAGGATCGCCTCGCGGTTGGGCTCCAGGCGCCGCGGCTTCAGCACGAAGCGCCGCCAGAAGGCGTAGGCGACCGCCACGAGCACGGCCACCTCGACGAAGTCCTTGAACGCCGCGTAGGCGGCGCCCACCGGCCCCGGGATGACCGCGAGCGGGTCGTAGCCGATCACGATGAGGTGGAGCTTGCGCACGAGGAGCGCGCAGAAGCCCAGGAAGATCGCGGCGTGCATGATCCCCGGCTTCCACTCGCCCGCGATCATGCGCGACTGCGCGAACCCCATGGTGGCCACGCGCCCGAGCCGCTCCAGGGGCCGGTCCCAGCGCACCTCCGGCTGCAGCGCGCGGAAGATCGCGATCTTGCGCCAGGCCAGGGCGGCGAAGCCGCCGAAGCCCGCTATCATGAGCAGCGTGATCGCCCAGGGTCCCATTGCCTGTCCGTCCTCCCGCAAATGAAGGGTAGCGTCCCCTTCGTTGGCATGGTGCGTCATGAGCGAAATCAATAGTTTCTGCGACCGCCGGAGCCCCGCATGAGCCGCGAAAGCATGGAATTCGACGTGGTGGTGGTGGGCGCCGGGCCCTCGGGGCTCGCGGCCGCCATCCGCCTGAAGCAGCTCGCCGCGGCCGGGGGCGGCGAGGTCTCGGTGTGCCTCATCGAGAAGGGCTCCGAGATCGGCGCCCACATCCTCTCGGGCGCGGTGATCGACCCCAGGGCCCTCGCCGAACTCTTCCCCGACTGGAAGGAGAAGGGAGCGCCCCTCAACCAGCCGGTGACCGAGGACCAGTTCCTCTTCCTGGGCGAGACGGGCGCGACGAGGGTCCCCGGCTGGATGCTCCCCGCCTGCTTCCGCAACGACGGCTACTACTGCGCGAGCCTCGGCAACCTCTGCCGCTGGCTCGGCACCCAGGCCGAGGCCCTCGGCGTGGAGGTGTACCCGGGCTTCGCCGCGGCGGAAGTGCTGTTCGACGCCGATGGGCGCGTGATGGGCGTGGCCACGGGCGACGCGGGCATCGGCAAGAACGGCGAGAAGACCGCCCGCTACGCCCCCGGCATGGAACTGCACGCGAAGTACACCGTGTTCGCGGAGGGCTGCCGCGGCCACCTCGGCAAGGCGCTCCAGGAGCGCTTCAAGTTGCGCGAGGGGCGCGACCCCGCGGTCTACGGCATCGGCCTCAAGGAGCTCTGGGAAATCGACCCCGCGAAGCACCGCCCCGGCCTCGTCATCCACGGCGCCGGCTGGCCGCTCGCGAACGACACCTACGGCGGCTCGTGGATGTACCACCAGGAGGCGAACCAGGTCTCCGTGGGCCTCGTCGTGGGCCTCGGCTACGCGAACCCCTACCTCTCGCCCTTCGAGGAGTTCCAGCGCCTGAAGACCCACCCCGTCTTCCGGGGCTATCTCGAGGGCGGGCGGAGGATCGCCTACGGGGCGCGGGCCATCAACGCCGGGGGGCTGCAGGCGCTGCCCAAGCTCGCCTTCCCGGGCGGCGTGCTGGTGGGCGACGACGCGGGCTTCCTCAACGCCGCGCGGGTGAAGGGAAGCCACGCGGCGCTGAAGAGCGGGATGCTCGCCGCGGAAGCCGCCTGGGAGGCCCTTGCCGCCGGCCGCGCGCGGGACGAGCTCGACTCCTATCCGGAGGCCTTCGGGAAGAGCTGGCTCCACGACGAGCTGCACCGCGCCCGCAACTTCAAGCCCCTCATGAACCGCGGGCTCGTGGCGGGCTCCCTCCTCGTGGGCATCGACCAGGTCGTCTTCGGCGGCAAGGCCCCCTGGACCCTGCACCACCCGGGGCCCGACCACGGCACGCTCCGGGAGAAGGGCGCCTGCGAGCCCATCGCCTACCCGAAGCCCGACGGGGTCCTCACCTTCGACCGGCTCACGTCCGTCGCCGCCTCGAACGTGGCCCACGAGGAGGACCAGCCCGCGCACCTCACCCTCAAGGACCCGGCCATCCCCATCTCGGTCAACCTCGCCCGCTACGACGCCCCCGAGACGAGATACTGCCCGGCGGGCGTTTACGAGATCGTCATGGACGGGCAGAATCCCCGCTTGCAGATCAACGCGCAGAACTGCGTGCACTGCAAGACCTGCGACATCAAGGACCCGACCCAGAACATCCACTGGGTGGTGCCCGAGGGCGGCGGCGGGCCGAACTACCCCAATATGTAGAGGAGGAGACCCATGCAAAACGTCACGGAGCTTCTGAAGTCCAAGCCCCCGCGGCCGATGGTGACGGTCAAGCCCGAAGACACCGTCCTCGATGCCATCAAGGTCCTCGCCCGGGAAGACGTCGGCGCCGCGGTCGTGGTCACGGGCGAGCAGCTCGTGGGCATCTTCTCCGAGCGCGACTACACCCGGAAGGTGGTCCTCAAGGGCCGCTCCTCGGAATCCACGCGCGTGGAGGAGATCATGAGCGCCAACGTGATCTGCGTGAGCCCGCGCACCAAGACCCGCGACTGCATGGCCCTCATGTCGGAGAAGAACATCCGCCACCTCCCGGTGGTGGAGGAAGGCCGCGTGATCGGCATGGTGTCCATCCGCGACATCGTGACCGACATCATCGCCGACCAGGACTTCACCATCTCCCAGCTCGAGAGCTACATCAGCGGGCAGTAGCGCGCCTCGCCCCGCCCCAGGAGACCCCGGGCCCGATGCTTGAAGTCCGAGGTCTCGCCAAGAGCTGGCCCGGCGGGGCGCCCCTCTTCGAAGCGGTCTCGCTCGACCTCGCCCCCGGCGAGCTGGTCGCGATCCTCGGCGAGTCCGGCGCGGGGAAATCCACGCTCCTCAACATCGTCGCCGGCCTCGACCGGGCGGACGCGGGCACGGTCACCGTCTCGGGCACGGTCGTCTCCGCGCTCGACGACGACGAGCGGGCGCTGTGGCGGCGGCGCGCCGTGGGCTTCGTCTTCCAGTCCTTCCACCTGCTTCCCTACCTCACCGTCGAGGAGAACGTGGGGCTGCCGCTGCTCCTGAACGGCGTCGCCGCGGCCGAGCGCCGCGCGCGTTCCCGCGCCGCCCTGGAAGCGGTGGGCATGGCCGCGACCGCCTCGCGCAAGCCCGCCTCGCTCTCCGGGGGCGAGATGCAGCGCGCGGCCGTGGCCCGAGCGGTGGTGCACCGCCCTGCCCTCGTGCTCGCCGACGAGCCCACCGGCAACCTCGACGAAGCGAACGCCGCCGCGACGATGGCGGCGCTGCGCGAAGCCGTGAAGCGCCAGGGCGCCGCGGGCCTCCTCGTCACCCACTCCGCCGTCGCCGCGGCCTCCGCCGACCGGGTGCTGCGCCTCGCGGGCCGCCACCTGGGGCCGGCATGACGGGGGCGCTCGCCGCCACACTCCTGCGCGGCTCCCTCTCCGGGAACCGCTGGCGCTCGCTGCTGGCCATCGCCTGCATCGCCCTCGGCGTGGCGCTCGCCGGCGCGGTGAACACGCTGCACTCCTCCGCGCTGGACGAGATCGACCGCGCCGCGCGCATCCTCTCGGGCACGGCGGACCTGCAGGCGCGGGGCCCGAGGAACGGCTTCGACGACGCGGCCTACGGGCCCGTCGCAATGCTCCCGGCCGTGGCCGTGGCCTCGCCCGTCATCGAGATCGACGCGCCGCTCGCGGGACGCGACGGCACGGTCCGCGTAATGGGCATCGACCCCTTCCGTGCCGCGCGCCTGCAGCCCGGATTCCTCGCCGAGGGCGCCGCGAGCGGGGGCGAGGGCACGCCCACGCTCCTCGACGCCAACGCCGCCTGGCTCACGCCCGCGGCGCTGGTGAAACTCGGCGCCAAGGCGGGCGACGAGGTGGCGCTCCAGGGGCCCCGGGGAGAGGTGCGGATCAAGGTCGCGGGGGCGCTTCCGGCCCTCGACGGCGGCGGGCCGCTCGTCGTGATGGACATCGCCGCGGTGCAACTCGAATTCGGTCGCGTCGGCGTGATCCACCGCATCGACCTGCGACTCGCGCCCGACTTCCCGAGGGAAGAGGCGCTGCGCGCGATCGCGGCGCTGCTGCCGGCCGGGGTCGCGCTCTCCCGCCCCGACGAGGCGGCCATGCGCACCGCGGGGCTCTCCCAGGCCTACCGCGTGAACCTCACCGCGCTCGCGCTCATGGCGCTCTTCACCGGGGGATTCCTCGTCTTCTCGACCCTCGCGCTGCAGGCGGCGCGGCGGCGGCAGGAGTTCGCGCTGCTGCGCGCGCTCGGCCTCACGGCGGCGGGCGTGAGGGCCTTCCTCGCGACCGAGGGCGCGCTCCTCGGGCTCGGCGGCGCGATCGCGGGCACGGCGCTGGGACTCGTCGCGAGCCGGGCGATGCTGGAGCGCTTCGGCTACGACCTCGGCGCGGGATTCTTCTCGGGAACGGGCAACACCTTCTCGCCGGACGCGGGCGCGCTCGCGGTGATCGGGCTGCTGGGGGTGATAACCGCTTCCGCCGCCGCTCTCGCGGTCGCACGGCCGCTCGCGAGGCTGGATGTCGCGCAGGCGCTCAAGGACCGCCACCTCGACCTCCCCGCCCCGCCCGGAGGGTGGTCGCTGCCCTTCGCGTTCGCCGCGGGGGCGCTCCTCGCCGCATGGCTCCCGCCCGCGGGCGAGATCCCGGTGGGGGGCTACCTCTCCATCGGGCTCGCGCTCGCCGCCTCCGTCCTCGCCGTGAGCCCCGCCTCGCGACTGCTGCTCGACCGCGTTCCCGCGAGCGACGCGCCGCTGCGCACGCTCGCCCGCGCGCAGGTGAAGAGCCTTCCGGGGCACCTCTCCGCGATGGTCTCGGGGATCGTCGTGAGCGTGGCGCTCACGGCAGCCATGGCGATCATGGTGCATTCCTTCCGCGTCTCCCTGGACCAGTGGCTCACGGGCGTGCTGGAGGCGGATCTTTTCGCGCGCGCGGCTCCGCAAGGTGACGCCGCGGTGTTCCCGCCCGAGGTGCAGGCGCGGATCGCCGCCGTGCCGGGAGTGGCGCGCATCGATCCCATCCGCTTCGAGCGCCTGACGCCCGAGGGAGCCACCGGGCTCCTCACGGTGATCGCGCGGCCGCTGGACGAGGCGCTGCTTCGCGG
>CALEJW010000235.1 GCA_937898635.1 uncultured Pseudomonadota bacterium
CCCGGCGGAACGCTCGCGAACGCCGCGGGATCGAGGCGCTCGACGCGCCCCTCGACGGAGAACTCCCGCGCGCCGGCGAGCGCGAGCCTTCCCCTGGCTTGCGCGAGGGCCGTGCCGCGCGCGAGGCGCACGCGTTCGACGGTGAGGACGCCTTTCGCGAGCGCCGCCTCGCCGCGGATCTCGAAGCGCGGGTCCGCGAGCGCCACGCGGAACGACTGGCTTTCGGCCGTGGCGACGGCGCTCACGTCGCCGGAGAGCTTCGTGGCCCGGAGCGCGGAATGCCACGCGAGGAGATCGGCATCCTTCACCGCGAGCTTCGCGTCGAGCCTTCCCCCGGACCACGCAGCGCGGCCCTGCGCGCGAGCGCCGCCGGTGAAGGAGAGCGAGAGCGACTTCGCCTCGATGCGGTCCTTCGCGATCTCGAGCTGCGCCGAAGCCGACGCGACGGGCAGGCGCTGCCGGTCCACGGGACCCGCATCGGCATTGGAGAGCCGCACGGGGCCGGCGAGGAACGCGCCGGGCCCGGGGGCGAGCTCGGCCGCCACCGCGAGCTTCGTGCGCGGCGCGGCGAGGAATCCCGCGAGATCGACGCCGTCGAGCTTCAGGTCGAGGCTGCGCACGGGCGCGTCGGAGAAGATCGCCACGCTCGCGGCGCCCGTGCCCGTGAGCCCGCCCTCGCTTCCCGCGAGCGTGGCCTCGAACTGCGCGAGCACGCCCTTCGCGTCCACGCGGGCGCGGTAGGCCGCGCCGTTCCTCGTGCCCGCGAGCTCGCCCCGCGCAGCGAGCCGGAAGGGCCGGCGCGCGCCGAGCGTCCCGGAAAGCGCTGCGCGCCCCACGGGCGTGTCGGCCGTCGCTTCGCCCACGATCCACGCGGCCTCGTCCGCGGAGAGCTTCGCCGACACCTCGCGAAGCTCCACGCCGCCTTCCTCGCCGATCGTGCCCACCCGCAGCAGGTCGATGCCGGCCTGTTCCACGAAGAGGCGCAGCGGCAGCACGAGCGAGGCCGGCTCGCGCACGGGCTGCGCGGAGGCCGCCGTGTCGATCCGGAGCGTGGCGGCGTGCAGGCGCCTCACCCGCACCTCGCCGCCCGCGAGCCGCAGCGGCGACCAGTCGAGCGAGATGCGCTCGGCGCGAAGGCGAAGCGCCGCGGTGGCGACCTCCAGCGTGCCGATGGAAAGCGGCCCCACGAGGCGGCCTTCGACGGCGCCCACGCGGCCCCCGGCGAGCGCGAGCGCGCGTTCCAGCGCGAAGCGCGCGCCGGAGGCCGTGCCGAGGAGCCACGCGCCGGCGATGGCGACGAGCGCCGCGAGGGCGAGCGTCGCCCACGCGCTGCCGAAGAGCCAGCGGCGAAGTCGCGATCGCTTGCGGGGCGGGCCCATGGCGCGCCTCAGAAGGCCACCGAGACGGAGAAGCCCACGCGGAACTTGCGGTCGCGTTCCCCGTAGGCGAGGTCGATCGCGAGCGGGCCCGCCGGCGTCCTCCAGCGCGCGCCCACGCCGTAGCCCTTGAGCGCATCGAGGTCCGAGCGCGCGTCGGCCGCGTCGCCCGCGTCCACGAAGAGCGCGCCGCCCCACTCGGGCGTGAACCAGCGCACGTACTCGACCGTGCCCGTGGCGAGGTAGCGCCCGCCCACCACCGCCTCGCCCTCGCGCGGCCCCAGGCCCTGGTAGGCGTAGCCGCGAACGGAGCGCGAGCCGCCCGCGCGGAAGAGGAAATCCTCCGGGATGCCCGTGCGGCTCGCGGCGAAGGTGTAGCCCGCCTCGGCGCGCAGGATCAGCTGGTCCCGGGGCGAGAGCGCGAACCAGTGCTGGTACTGCGCGTAGGTCATGAGGAAGTCCTGGTCCGAGAGCGCGGACTTCGCGCCCCCGGCGAGGTTCACCTTGAGCACGCCGCCGCGCTTCGGGTCGAGCACGTTGTCGACGGTGCGCCAGGTGAGCTGGCCGACGGGCGCCAGCGCGCGCTTGACCGAGCGCTCCGCGCCGTCGGGCTTCGCCTGCTCGACCTGGAAGGAAAGCCCCACGCGAATCTCGAGGCCGTCGTAGAGGAAGTGCCGGTAGCCGGCCACGGCGCCGCGGCGGGTGTCCAGGCCCTGGTTGGCCGTGTGCTCGCCCAGGAAGCCCACGCTGTCCCGGGTCGCGAAGCTGCCCGTGAAGGCGGAGCCGATGGACCCCTGGGGCAGGTGGAAATCCGCGTAGCCGATCTGGCGCGTCTTGTCCGCCTGCAGGGCCGAGCGCATGTCGTAGCCGCGGCCGAGCGCGTTGCGGTGGCGAAGCGACACCTCGCCCCGCGCGCCGGCGTCGGTGCCGTAGCCGAGCGAGAGCCCGACGTCGGCCACGGGCCGCTCGAGCACCGTCACCCGCACCGGCACGCGCTTCGGGCTCGCGCGGTCGCGCTCGATCTCCACCTGCACGTTGGCGAACCACGGGGCGCTCTGCAGCGAGCGCTGCAGGTCGAGGAGCCGCTCGGTCCGGTAGGGCTCGCCCGGGTCGATGTCGAGCTGGCGCTCGACGAGGAAGGCCGGGTAGCGCGAAAGCCCGCTCACGCGAACCTCGCCCAGCGAGAAGGCGGGGCCGCTGTCGAGGACGAGCTTCAGGCGCGCCTTCGCCGCCACGGGGTCGACGCGCGCCTCGCTCTCGGCCAGTTCTCCCGCCGCGTAGTCGTCCGCGGTGAGCGCGTCCACCAGTCGCGCCTTCGCCTCGTCCCACGCGGCCTGGCGGAAGACCGCGCCCGGCGGCAGGAGCCACGCCGCCTCGAGCGCCTGGCGGCGGTTGGCGCGGAAGGTGCCCTCGCCCGCGAGGTCCCCGCGGAAGACGATCTCCACGGAAGCGACCTGCGTGCGCTCTCCCGGCTCGACGGCCACGCGCACGCGGCCCTCGCCTTCGCTCACCTCCACGCGCGCGTCGAACCACCCTTCGGCGGCGGCGATCTCCGGGGCGCGGCGGCGCACCTCGCGGATCCAGCGGCGAAGCGCGACGCCCTCGTCCCCGGGCTCGAGGGCGGGCGGGGAAAGGTGCTTCGCGAGGATCGCGCGAAGCTCCGCCGGCGCCTCCCAGGTCACCGGGTAGGCCTCACCCGCCCGGACCGCGGCGGACGCCGCGCCGAGGAAAGCGGCGAGCGCGAGCGCTCCGCGCAGCTTCACGGCGCGCCGGGCGCGGCGCATTCCCGCCGCGGCCCGTCCCGGCGATATCCGGAAAGCGGGTGGAGGACCATGGAAGTTGGAGTGCCCCGGGGGGCCGCGGGTTTCCCCGTGATCGCCGTCATGGGCGCCTGCCCGGACGCGCGAGCCACGCCGCGCTCGCGAGCACCACGGCGCCGCCGGCGAGCTGCAGGCCGGTGAGCGACTCGCCCAGCACGAACCACGCGAGCGCCACCGTCACCACCGGCTCCAGCGTGGAGACGATGGACGCGACCGCCGGCCCCACGCGCTTGAGTCCCGCGAAGAAGGCGAGGATCGCGGCGACCGTGGAGACGAGGGCGATCGCGACGACCGCCGCCCATCCCCACGCGACGCCGGGAAAGCGCGGCTCGGCGACGAAGGCGGAGAACGAGAGCACGACGGCCGCGGACAGGCACACCACGGTGGTCGAGGCGAGCGCGTCCACGCGGGCGAGCTCGCGCGCGCCGACGAGGATGTAGACGGAGTAGAACGCCGCCGCCCCGAGTGCCAGCGCGATGCCCGCGGCCGTGCCCTGCCCGCCGCCGAGCATGAGCGCGAGCCCGGCGAAGCTCGCGGCGAGGAGTGCCAGCCTCGCGGCCGTGAGCCGCTCCCCGAGGAAGGCGGCCGAGAGCAGCACCACCAGCGTCGGGTAGGCGTAGAGGAGCAGCGCCACGAGGCCGGCGGAGGCGTGGTTGAGCGCGGAAAAGAAACACAGCGCCTGCCCGACGTAGCCCACCGCGCCCATCCCGACCGCCACCGCGAGGGGCCGGCCCCGGGGCCAGCGCCGCCCCGTGGCGAGCATCACCACCGCCAGCACGAGCCCGGCGATCGCGAAGCGCGCGGCGAGCACGCCCGTCACGTTGGCGCCCGAGGCGTACGCGAAGCGCGCGAAGATCGCCATCGCGCCGAACGCGCACGCCGAAACCACGATGAGCGCGATCCCCGCGACGAATGGGGAAGCTCCCCTTTCCCCGCGGAAAAAGGCCGGCGTCCCCATCGTCAAGGGGGGGCGGCCCTCTCCAGTCGCTCGATGCGCTTGTCGAGACGCTCGACGGCGTCGCGAAGCTCGGCGACGCCGGCGACGAAGTCCTCCACCTTCACGCGCGTGGCGATGAGGGGATCCTCCTCGGTCCAGTACTCGGCCGCGCCCGCGGCGAGGCGCTCGGAGGCGTCCCTGCCCCAGGCCGCGGCCTCGCGCGCGGCGCCGACCGCGCCATGCGCGGCGGCGTCGCCGATCACTTTCGAGAGGTCCTCCTCGACGTCCCACCGGAGGTGCTTCGCGAGGAAGGCGACCTCGCCGGCGAACTCGAGGTCCCCGGAGGTCTCGACGTCGCGGTAGGCGCTCTCGTCGCGCGCGGCGAGCCGCGGCAGGAGGAAGGGCGAGAGGCGAAGCTCGAGCTCGCGGGAGGCCTCCGGGACGGCCGCGAGCACCTCGCCCGTGGTCTGCACCGTGAGCGCGACCGCGAGCGGACCCACGCGAACGACGGCCGTCTTCCCCGCGTGGCGCGCGAGGCGCTCGCGGGCGGCGGGCGCGTCCGCGGTGAGGCGGTTGATCACGCGCGCGGCCACGGCGCCGGACACGGGCGCGTTCACGGCTTGAAGCCCCGGTGCAGCGCCACCACGCCCAGCGTGAGGTTGAAGTACTCGGCCTTCACGAGGCCGGCCGCGGCCATCATGGCCTTGAGCGTCTCCTGGTCCGGGTGCATGCGGATCGATTCGGCGAGGTATCGGTAGGCGGCCTCGTCCCTGGCCACGTGCCTGCCCAGCCACGGCAGCACGGAGAAGGAATAGGCGTCGTAGGGCCGGGCGAGCGGCTTCCACACCTTGGAGAACTCGAGCACGAGCACGCGCCCGCCGGGCCTCGTCACGCGCGCCATCTCGGCGAGCCCGCGCGCCTTGTCGGTGAAGTTGCGCAGCCCGAAGGCCACCGTCACGCAGTCGAAGAGGTCGTCGGGGAAGGGCAGGCGCTCGCCGTTGCACAGCGCCGGCGGGGCGAGCTGGCCGTGGTCGAGCACCTTGTCGCGGCCCACGGCGAGCATCGCGCCGTTGATGTCGGTCATCACCACGAGGCCCCCGGGACCCGCGCGCCTGGCGAGCGCGAGCGCGAGGTCGCCGCTGCCCGAGGCCACGTCGAGCACCTTCTGCCCCGGCCGGACGCCGGCCATGGAGACGGCGAAGCGCTTCCAGAGCCGGTGCATGCCGAGCGACATGAGGTCGTTCATGCGGTCGTAGCTCGTCGCGACGGAGCTGAACACCTCGCCCACGCGCGCGGCCTTCTCCGCCTCGCCGACCTCCTCGTACCCGAAGTGGGTGGTCTTGTCGCTCATTTCGGGTCGCGCGAGGCCCCCGCCTGCTCCAGGCGCGCGAGGTAGCTCTTCCAGCTCGACTCCTGCTTCTCGCCCAGCTCGTAGAGGTATTCCCAGGAATACAGGCCCGTGTCGTGGCCGTCGGAGAAGGCGAGCTTCACCGCGTAGACGCCGACCGGCTCGATCTCCTTGATCTCCACGTCGCGCTTGCCCACCTGCAGGACCTCCTGCCCCGGTCCGTGGCCGCGAACCTCGGCCGACGGCGAGAAGACGCGCAGGTACTCGCAGGGCAGGCTGAAGCGCTTGCCGTCGTCGAAGGTGATCTCCAGGACGCGCGACTTCTGGTGCAGCTTGATCTCGGTGGGTCGGGGAACGGGAGGGTTCATGGCCGGCATCGGGAACGCGAAGACGCCATTTTCCCACGGAACCGCATGCCCGCACCCAATCTTGGTAGAGTCGATCGTGGAACCGGCCGGCCCGGAGGGCCCTTGAGTTCGACGCGCAGTCTCCGCAACGGTCTCGCCATGCACCTGGCGCCCTGGGTCGTGCTCGCGATCGGCGTCGCCGTGTCCGTGGCCGCGTGGCAGTGGACGAAATCCCAGGTGGAGGCCCGGGCGCGGGCGAGCTTCGAGGAGTCCACGCTCGAGGTGCGCAACGCGATCCAGTCGCGGCTCACGAGCTACCTCGACGTGCTCCACGGCATGCAGGGCCTCTTCCACGCGACACCCGGCCTCACCCGCGCCTCCTTCCACCGCTACGTGGAGAGCCTGGGCCTCGCGCACCGCTACCCGCAGGTGCGGGTCGTCACCTTCGCGCCCCTGGTGAGGCACGCCGACCGGCCCGACTTCGAGCGGCGGGTCCGCGGGGACACGGGGCTTTTCGCCGGCGGCCACCCGGCGTTCGCGATCCGCCCCCCGGGCGAGCGGCCGGAGTACGTGCCCATCACCTACCTGGAGCCGATCCAGCAGAACCTCGGCGCCTTCGGCTTCGACCTCGCCTCCGAGCCCGCACGCCGGGCCACGGTCGAGCGAGCGCGCGATTCGGGCCGCGTGGTCGCCACCGAGCGCGTGAGCCTGCAAGCCGACCCCGACCAGAGCCCGGGCGTCATCCTCCGGCTCGCGGTCTACCGGCCGGACCTGCCGCGCGATTCCGTCGCCGAGCGCCGCCAGGCCTTCGCCGGCCTGGTCGGCGTCACGATCCGCATCCGCGACGTGGTCGAGGACATCCTCTCGAACACGCTCACCGGGGACATGGGCCTCAGGATCCTGGACTTCGGGGGCGTCGCCCCGACCGACGCGCCGGCGGGCGGCGGCGAGACCCTCTTCGAAACCGCGACGCGGGCCGGCGAAGGCGGCATGCTCACGCAGTACCGCACGCTCGACTTCGGCGGCCGGCAGTGGGAACTGCACTTCAGCGCCTCGCGGGCACGCTTCGCGACCTCCGGCGACGCGCTGCCGCCGGCGGCGCTCGGCCTCGGGCTCGTCCTGAGCGCGCTGCTCGCCGGCTTCATCCATTCCCTCGCCAACACGAGCCGCCACGCGCTGCTCCTCGCGGACCACATGACCCGCGACCTGCGCGACAGCGAGGCGCGGCTCGCGCAGGCGCAGCGCGCGACCGAGGAGCTCATGGAGGCCCTGCCGAACCCCATCTTCTTCAAGGGCACGGACGGGCGCTACCTCGGCGTCAACAAGGCCTGGGAGGCGTACTTCGGGATTCCCCGGGGCGCGTTCATCGGCAAGACGGTGCACGAGCTCTTCGCGCACGACCCGGCGACGGCGCGGCGCATGCACGCCCTGGACGAGGCGCTCTGGCGGCGGCCCGGGACGCAGACCTACGAGGCGACCCTCACGCTGCCCGGCGGCGCCGAGCGCGAGACCGTCTACTACAAGGCGACCTACACGGACGCCGGGGGCCGGGTCGCGGGGCTCATCGGCACCATCATCGACGTGACGGAGCGCCGCCAGCTCGAGCGGCGCTACCGCGACATCTTCGAGCAGGCGGCGGTGGGCATCGTCCAGGTCGGCCTCGACGGCGTCCTCTCCGACGTGAACCAGCGCTTCTGCGACATGCTGGGCCGGCCGCGCGAGGATCTCCTCGGCCGCCGCGAGCGCGACCTGATGCACCCCGAGGACGCCCGGGAAGAGTCGGGCCCGGGCGATGCGACCACGGCGGACCCCGCCGCCGCCTCCGCGCGCGAGCGGCGCTACCTGCGCGCCGATGGCGAGATCCTCTGGGCGAGACGGACGGTCTCCGCCGCGCGGGACACGACGGGACGGATCCTCTACGCCATCGGCATCGTCGAGGACATCTCCGAGCGCAAGCGGGCCGAGGAGGCGCTGCGCCGCAGCGAGGCGACGCTGCGCGCCACCGCCGAGCAGCTGCAGATGCTGATCGAGTCCTCGCCCCTCGCGATCTACTCGCGCGACCGCGAGGGTCTCCTCACGAGCTGGAACCCGGCCGCGGAGCGGATGTTCGGGTGGAGCGCGGCGGAAGTCCTCGGCAGGCCCCTGCCGAGCGTCCCGGAGGACTCGCGCGGGGACTCCGCCGCGATCCGCGAGAGGCTCCTCGCCGGGGAGCCGCCGTTCAAGGTCGAGGTCCGCCGCCGCCGTCGCGACGGCACGCCGGTCGACGTGGACGCCTTCGTGGGCCAGCTTCGCGACGCCGAGGGCAACATCACCGGCATCATCGCCATGACGGCGGACGTCTCCGAGCGCAAGCAGGCGGAGCGGCGCCAGGCGCTGGAGAACGCGGTCGCCCGGGCGATCGCCGAGTCGCGCTCGCCGGCCGACGCGATCCCCCCGATCCTGCGCGCCTTCTGCGAGGCCATGGACTGGCAGTGCGGCGCCTGCTGGGTCATCGATCCGGACACCAACCTCCTTCGCTGCCTGGGCTCCTGGAGCATCGACGACGAGGCCCTGCGGGCCTTCGCCGAGGCGAACGCCGGGAGGACGGCCGATTCGCTGCCGCGGGGCGCGGGGCTGCTGCCGCGCATCGTCGAGACACGGGAGCCCCAGTGGATCCCCGACATCGCCGCCGAGGAGGGATTCCGGCGCCGCGACATCGCGGCGCCCGCGGGCCTGCACGCGGCGTTCGCCTTCCCGCTGCTCTTCGCGAACGAGGCCCTGGGCGCCATGGAGTTCTTCCACCGGGACGTGCGGCCGCGCGACGAGAGCCAGGTGCGGGCGGTGCTCTCCATCGGCAGCCAGATGGGCCAGTACCTGGTGCGCCTGCAGGCCGAGGAGGCGCTCAGGTTCGTCGCCACGCACGACGCCCTCACCCGCCTGCCCAACCGGGAGGTGTTCACGCAGCGCCTCGGGCAGGCCGTCGCCACCGCCCGCCGCCACGGCCGGCGCCTGTCGGTGCTCTTCGTCGACCTCGACCGCTTCAAGGTGATCAACGACACGCTCGGCCACGACGCCGGCGACGAGCTGCTGCGCGAGATGGCCGCGCGCATGGGCGCCAACGTGCGCGAGAGCGACACCGTCGCGCGCCTGGGCGGCGACGAGTTCGTGGTGCTGCTCGAGGAGATCGCGAGCCCGGCGACGGTCCGGCGCATCGCGAGGAAGCTCCTGGCCACGCTCGGCGGCGGCGCGCAGGTCGCGGGAAGGGAGCTCGGCATCACCGTGAGCATCGGGGTGAGCACCTACCCCGAGGACGGCGAGGATGCGCGCTCGCTCCTGAAGAACGCCGACATCGCCATGTACCGCGCCAAGGACCTCGGCGGGAACACCTACCAGTTCTACTCCGCGGCGCTGAACGTCCACACCCTCGAGCACCTGACGCTGGAATCGAACCTGCGCCGCGCGCTCGAGCGGAACGAGCTGCTGCTGCACTACCAGCCGCAGTTCGACGTGAAGAGCGGCGGGCTCACCGGCTTCGAGGCGCTCGTGCGCTGGCAGCACCCGGAGCGCGGCCTCGTGCCCCCGGGCGACTTCATCCCCATCGCCGAGGAGACGGGGCTCATCGTGCCCATCGGCGAATGGGTCCTCGCGACCGCCTGCGCGACGCGCCAGGCGTGGCTCGCGCAGGGCCTGCCGGACGTGGGCATGTCGGTGAACCTCTCGGCCCGGCAGCTCATGAAGGCGGACCTCCTGAGGGATTTCGCGCGGATCCTGCGCCAGACGCGCTGCAACCCGGCGCGCCTGGACCTGGAGATCACCGAGAGCATGGTCATGCACAACCCCGAGAGCGCGGTCACGTTCCTCCACGAGGTGAAGCGCATGGGCGTGCGCGTGACGATCGACGACTTCGGCACCGGCTATTCCTCGCTCGCCTACCTGCAGCGACTGCCGATCGACCGCCTGAAGATCGACCGCTCCTTCGTCGCCGCCATCCCGGGGGAGGCCGGGAGCGTGGCCATCACCCGCGCGGTGATCGCCATGGCGCAGAGCCTTCGCCTCACGGTGATCGCGGAGGGCGTCGAGACGCAGGCGCAGGCGGACTTCCTCGCCGCCCACGGCTGCGACCAGATGCAGGGCTACCACTTCGGCCGGCCCGTCCCCGAGGAGCAGGCCCGCGCCCTGCTCGGCGAGGGCCGCGGGCGCCGCAGCGCCGGGGTGTAACCTTCCCGTCACACGACCCCCGTAACATGGCGGCAAGCCGCACGCCCCCCTGCCCATGCCCGCCCACATCCTCGTCGTCGAAGACGAACCCGCGATCCAGGAGCTGATCGCCCTGAGCCTCGGCCAGGCGGGGCAGCGCGCGGCGCTCGCCGACAGCGCCGAGCAGGCCCTCGAGCGCATCCGCGAGGAGCTTCCCGACCTGGTCCTCCTCGACTGGATGCTCCCGGGGCAGAGCGGCCTCGAGCTCGCCCGGCGGCTGCGCGGCGACGCGCGCACGCGGGGGCTCCCGATCATCATGCTCACCGCCCGCGGCGACGAGGAGGACAAGCTGCGCGGCCTCGAGACGGGCGCCGACGACTACATCACCAAGCCCTTCTCGGTGAAGGAGCTGCAGGCGCGCATCAAGGCGGTGCTGCGGCGGCGCGCCCCGGAGATCACCGACGACGCGATCGAGTACGAGGGGCTTCGCCTCGACCCCGCCTCGCACCGCGTGACCGGCAAGGGCCGCAACCTCGCGATGGGGCCCACGGAGTTCCGCCTGCTGCACTTCTTCATGACGCACCCCGAGCGCGTCTACACGCGCACGCAGATCCTCGACCAGGTGTGGGGCGACCACGTGTTCATCGAGGAGCGCACCGTCGACGTGCACATCCGGCGCCTTCGCGCCTCGCTCGCCGCGAGCGGCCACGACGCCCTGGTCCACACGATCCGCGGCAGCGGCTACCGCTTCTCGCGGGCCTAGGCGACAATGGCGGCGGACGGGCACGGGCCCCGCCGCCGGGCGGCGCCCGGGTCCCCGCCGGACCCGGCTTTCCCTTGACGCCCATGCGCGACTGGATCGGACGCCTCGCCTCCCTCGCCGCCATCGCCGGCCTGGGCGCGCTCGTCACCGGCGCGCTGGCGGGAGCGGCCTTCGCGGCGCTCTTCCTCTTCGCCTACTTCGCCATCGTCCTCGGATTCCTCCTGTCCGCCCGCGCCCGCCTCTCGCGCTGGCTCGCCGATCCGTCCGCCGAGGACATGCCCGACGACGAGGGCGCCTGGGGCGACATCTACGCGAAGCTGCACCGGATCCTGCGCAAGCAGTCGAGCAGCCGGGCGAGCCTTTCGCACGCGCTGTGGCGCTTCCGCCAGGCGGGCGAGGCGATGCCCGACGGCGTGATCGTGCTGGACGGCGCCAACCGCATCGAGTGGATGAACCCCTCGGCCGAGGCGCATTTCGGGCTCGCCTTCAAGAGCGACCGCGGGCGCATGATCACCAACCTCATCCGCAACCCCGCCTTCGGCGACTACCTCGACGCGCAGCACTACCGCGAGCCGCTCGCCCTCAAGGGGCCCGCGGAGTCCGACCGGGTGCTCTCCGTGCAGCTCGTCCCCTACGGCGACCACGAGAAGCTCGTCCTCTCGCGCGACGTGACGCGCTGGGAGAGGCTGGAGAGCGTTCGCCGCGACTTCATCGCCAACGTCTCGCACGAGCTGCGCACGCCCCTCACCGTGATGAAGGGCTTCCTCGAGACGCTCGCCGACGCGCGCGAGGCCGACGAGAAGCTCTACCGCCGCTCCCTCGCGCTCATGACGGAGCAGGCCGAGCGCATGCAGCGCCTCGTCGAGGACCTCCTCATGCTCTCGCGGCTGGAGGACTCCCGCTACCCGCTGCGCGAGGAGCCCATCGACGTGCCGGCGCTCGTCCAGTCGGTGCTCCTGGATGCCGAGAGCATCAGCGCCGGCCGGCACCGCATCGCCTCGCGGCTCGCGCCCGCCTGGCTCCTCGCCAACCGGGAGGAGCTGCGCAGCGCGATCTCCAACCTCGTCACCAACGCCGTGCGCTACACCCCGGCGGGCGGCGACATCACGGTCACCTGGGATCTCGAGGAGGGCGCGCCCGTCCTGCGCGTGAGCGACAACGGCGATGGCATCGCGCCCGAGCACATCCCGCGGCTCACGGAGCGCTTCTACCGCATCGACCGCAGCCGCTCGCGCGCCTCCGGCGGCACGGGCCTGGGGCTCGCCATCGTGAAGCACGTCCTCGCGCGCCACCAGGGCCGGCTCGAGATCGCGAGCGAGGTCGGCAAGGGCAGCACCTTCACCTGCCGCTTCCCCGCGATGCGTCTCGCCCCGGCGAGCGAGCGCGTCGCGAGCGTGACGCCGATCCGGGCGGCCTGAGGCCTGCGCCGGCGCCGCCGGTGGCCTAAAATGGCGGCATGATCGGAATCCTCCTCGTCTCCCACGGCGCCTTCGGCGAGAGCCTCATCCACTGCGCGAGCCACGTGCTCGGCAAGCGCCCGCTCTACGTGCGCCAGCTCGGGGTCACCGTCCACGACGACCCCGACGAGATCCTGCCCGTGGCGGAGGACCTCATCCGCTTCCTCGACCAGGGCCAGGGCGTGCTCGTGATGACCGACATCTACGGCGCCACGCCCTCCAACATCGCCTCGAAGCTGCTCAGGCCCGGGCGCGTGGAAGGGATCGCGGGCGTGAACCTGCCCATGCTCATCCGCGCGCTCACCTACCGCGACGAGCCCCTCGAGACCGCCGTGGCCAAGGCGCTCTCCGGCGGCACCGAGGGCGTGACCCGCATGCCCGCGAAGTCCTGAGGCGCGCCATGCGCAAGGAGACCGTCCCGATCGTGAACAAGCTGGGGCTGCACGCCCGCGCCTCGGCCAAGCTCACCCAGGCGGCGGCGCGCTTTCCCTGCGGCGTGCACATCTCGAGGAACGGCAGGCGCGTCAACGCCAAGAGCATCATGGGCGTGATGATGCTCGCGGCCGGCGTCGGCTCGACGGTGGAGATCGAGACCGACGGGCCCGAGGAGGATGCCGCGATGAGCGCCCTGGTGAAGCTCTTCGCCGACAAGTTCGGCGAGGGCGAGTAGGCACGCAGGCCGCCATGGCCGCCGACGGCACGGGCCCCGCCGCCCCCGCGCCCGCCGCCGCGCGCAGCGTCTGCTTCACGATGCACGGCATCGGCGTGTCCCATGGCATCGCCATCGGGCACGCCCACCTCTTCCTCGGCATGTCCACGGAGGTGGACCACTACGGGATCCCCGCCCACGACGTCGGCCGCGAGCAGCGCCGCTACGACCGCGCCGTGAAGGAGGTGCGCGAGGAGCTGCGCGGCCTCGCCGACAGCGTGCGCCACAGCGCCGCCTCCGAGCTCGCCCCCTTCGTGAACGTGCACCTGATGCTCCTCGAGGACGCCGCGTTCTCGGAAGCCCCGCGCGAGATCATCGCCGAGCAGCGCTGCAACGCCGAGTGGGCGCTGCGGGTGCAGCTCGACGAGCTCACCGCGCAGTTCGAGGACATCCAGGACGAGTACCTGAGGGAGCGCGAGACGGACGTGCGCCAGGTGGCCGAGCGCGTGCTCACCTCGCTCGCGGGCTCCAAGCGGCGCCTGGCGATGCGGCCCACCCGCCAGGACGCGGACATGATCCTCGTCGCGCGCGACCTCTCGCCCGCCGACGTGATCCTCTTCCGCGAGCACCCCTTCGCCGCCTTCGTGACGGACATGGGCGGCGCCACCTCGCACACGGCGATCATCGCCCGCTCGCTCGCGATCCCCGCCATCGTCGCGCTGCACCACTCGCGCACGATGATCCGCGAGGACGAGCTGGTGATCGTGGACGGCAAGCAGGGCGTCCTCATCGTGAACCCCGACCGCGCCGTGCTCGCCGAGTACCGGCTGCGGCAGAACGAGGCGCGGCTCGAGAAGGAGAAGCTGAAGCGCCTGAAGTCCGCGCCGGCGGCCACGCTCGACGGCACCTCGGTGCAGCTGCACGCGAACATCGAGCTCCCCTCCGACCTGGACGCGGTCCGCGCGAGCGGGGCCTCGGGCGTGGGCCTCTTCCGCACCGAGTTCCTGTTCATGAACCGGCGCAGCCTCCCCGACGAGGACGAGCAGTACGAGGCCTACCGCGTGGTGGTCGAGGGCATGAAGGGGCGGCCCGTGACGATCCGGACGCTCGACCTGGGCGCCGACAAGGCGGTGGACGGGCAGGAGAACGAGGCCGAGAACCCGGCGCTGGGCCTTCGCGCCATCCGCTACTGCCTGGCCGAGCCCAAGCTCTTCAACACGCAGCTCCGGGCGATCCTGCGCGCCTCGCGCCACGGCAAGGCGATGATCCTGATCCCCATGCTCTCCTCCTGGGCGGAGCTGAACCAGGCCGTGGCCGCGGTCGAGCGCGCCAAGGAGGAACTCAAGACCGAAGGCGTCAAGTTCGACGCCTTCGTGCCCGTGGGCGGGATGATCGAGATCCCGGCCGCGGCGATCGCGCTGCCGATGTTCATCCGCAAGCTCGACTTCCTCTCGATCGGCACCAACGACCTCATCCAGTACACGCTCGCCATCGACCGCACGGACGACACGGTCGCGCACCTCTACGACCCGCTGCACCCGGCCGTGCTCTCCCTCATCGCCGGCGTGATCCGCACCGCCCAGCAGCACGAGAAGCCGGTGGCGGTGTGCGGCGAGATGGCGGGCGACGTGGACCTCACCCGCCTGCTGCTGGGCTTCGGGCTGCGGCACTTCTCGATGCACCCGGCGAGCATCCTCGCCGTGAAGCAGCGCGTGCTCACCACGAGCCTGCCGGACATCTCGTCCGTGGTCGCGCGGGTGATGAAGACCGACGAGCCCGAGAAGCTCGTCGCCCTCATCGAGAAGCTGAACGCCTAGGCCCCCCGGCCGCCCCACTCGCCACGACCGTCCCGAGCGGCTAGAATGGCCCCCGTCGCGCCGAATTTGAACTCAGCTTGCGGGCGCGTAATAAATGCGGCTAAAGCGAGAGGCAGGTCTCCCGAAGAGAACCCGACCCCGCGGCAGCCGGTCGGGTTTTTTCCTTTTCGGCACGGGAAACGATGATCGCCATTCCTCCCGGGTCCGTGGGAGAGGTCGCGCCGCAGCGCGCCGGCTTCCTCGAGCCCCTCATCCTCAAGGGCGGCAAGACGCTCGCCTCCTACGAGCTCGTCTACGAGACCTACGGCACGCTCAACGCCGAGCGCTCCAACGCCGTCCTCGTCTGCCACGCGCTCTCCGGCAACCACCACGTCGCGGGCCTCGCCCCCGGCGAGCCGCGCAAGGTCGGCTGGTGGGACAACATGGTCGGCCCCGGCAAGGCGATCGACACCGAGCGCTTCTTCGTGATCGGCGTGAACAACCTCGGCGGCTGCCACGGCTCGACGGGGCCCGCCTCGATCGACCGCGCCACGGGCCAGCCCTACGGCGCGGGCTTCCCCCTGGTGACCGTGGAGGACTGGGTCGCCTCCCAGGCGCGGCTCATGGACCGCCTGGGCATCGAGCGGCTCGCCGTGGCCATGGGCGGCTCCCTCGGCGGGATGCAGGCGCTGCAGTGGACGCTTTCCTTCCCGGACCGGATCGCCCACGCGATCGTGATCGCCGCCGCGCCCAAGCTCTCCACGCAGAACATCGCCTTCAACGACGTCGCGCGCCAGGCGATCGTCTCGGACCCGGATTTCCACGGCGGCAACTTCTACGCGATGAAGACGGTGCCCGCGCGGGGCCTGAGGCTCGCGCGCATGCTCGGCCACATCACCTACCTCTCGGAGGACCTCCTCGGGACCAAGTTCGGCCGCGACATCAAGGGCGCCACCTACGGCTTCAACTACGAGGTGGAGTTCGAGATCGAGTCCTACCTGCGCTACCAGGGCGACAAGTTCGCCCAGGTCTTCGACGCGAACACCTACCTCATCATGACCCGCGCGCTCGACTACTTCGACCCGGCTCGCGAGGCGGGCGGGGACTTCGCCAAGGCCGTCGCGCCGGCGAAGGCGGGATTCCTCGTCGTCTCCTTCACGAGCGACTGGCGCTTCCCGCCGGAGCGCTCGCGCGAGATCGTGAAGGCGCTCGTGAGCCACGGCAAGCGCGTCACCTACGCGGACATCGACGCGCCGCATGGCCACGACGCCTTCCTCCTGGACGACGCGCATTACCACCGGCTGATGGCGGCCTACATGGACAACGTCGCGGCCGAGGTCGGCGCCGGCAAGCGCGCCGGCCCGCTCGTGGTCGGCGGCACGGAGCTCGAGGAGATGAAGGGCTACGCCGGACGGGGCAAGCCATGACGCCGCGCTTCGACTACGACCTCATCGCCTCCTGGATCCCGGAAGGCGCGCGCGTGCTCGACCTCGGCTGCGGCGACGGCGAGCTCCTCTCGAAGCTCTCCGCCACCCGCGGCGTGAAGGGCTACGGCGTGGAGATCGACCCGCCGCGCGTGCTCGCCGCCGTCGGCCGCGGCGTGAACGTGCTGCAGGTGGACCTGGAGAGCGGGCTGTCCACCTTCGACGACAACGCCTTCGAGTTCGTGATCCTGTCGCAGACGCTGCAGGCGATGCGCCGCTCGGACCTGATCCTGAAGGAGATGCTGCGCGTGGGCCGCGAGGGCATCGTCACCTTCCCGAACTTCGGCTACTGGCGCCACCGCGTCGCCATCCTGCGCGGCCGCATGCCGGTGTCGAGGACTCTCCCCTACCAGTGGTACGACACGCCCAACATCCACCTGTGCACGGTGAAGGACTTCGAGGCGCTGTGCGAGCGGGTGGGCGCCGAGATCCTCGACGAGCGCGTGCTGCACGAGGGCCGGATCGTGGGCACCTTGCCCAACCTCCTGGGCAGCCTCGGCGTCTTCCGGTTCCGCCGGCGGGGATAGGCTTGGCCGCGGCCTGCCTCTGGGTGCAGCTCTTCCTCGCGCTGGGGTGGACGGTCTACGTGATCTTCCTGCCGGCGCTCGCGGCGCAGGCGGGGCTCGACGCGAAGCTCGTGCCCTGGCTGCTGCTCGCCGACCAGGCGATCTTCGCGGTGATGGACTGGTCGCTCGGCACGATGGCCGACCGCATGGCCGGCGCGATGCGGCGCCTGGGCAACGCGATCGCGCTCATGACGCTCGTCTCCTGCGGCGCCTTCATCGCGCTGCCGCTGGTGGCGCCCGCGGGCTCTCCCGCGCTGCTCATCGCCGTCACGGTCGTCTGGTCGGCCACCTCGTCGGCGCTTCGCGCCCCACCGTGGGTGCTCATCGGCCGCCACGTGCCGGGGCCCTCGCAGCCCTGGGCCGCGGGGCTCTTCCTGCTGGGGCTGGGCATCGCCGGCGCCGTGAGCCCCTACCTCGCCGTCACGCTGAAGGGCTTCGATCCGCGCTGGCCCTTCGCGCTCGCTTCCGTCGCGCTCGCGGCGGCCACCCTCGTGATGACGCGCGCGATCGACGCGAACCCCTCGCCCGCCGCGAAGTCGCCGGCGGCCGAGGGCAGGCCGCTCGGCGGCGGGCCCGTCGCGATGTTCCTCGCCGCGGTCGCCTTGCTGGGCCTGGGCTTCCAGGTGCACTTCGCGATCAACTCCGCGCCCGGCTACCTGCGCTTCGCGAAGCCCGAAGAGCTCTCGAACCTGATGCCCGTTTTCTGGATCGGCTTCAACCTCCTGATCCTGCCCGCCTCCTTCCTCGCCAAGCGCCTCGGAGGCCTCCCCGCGATGGCGCTGGGCTCCGCGGTCGGCGGCATCGCCGCGGCGGCGGCCACCGGCGCGGGCTCGCTTCCGGTGCTCCTCGCGGCGCAGTTCGCCGCCGGCGCGGGCTGGGGCTGCGTGATGATGAGCGCGCTCGCCGCCGCCCTCGCCATGGGCCGCACCGGGCGCGAGGGATTCGTCACCGGCGGGCTCTGGTCGCTCCTAGCGCTGGCCGCCTTCGCGCGCATCGGCGCGGTGATCGGGCAACTGCCGAAGGACGCGGCGTGGAAGCCGATCCTCGCCTGGGTGCCGGGGGCGATGTGGCTCACGGCCGGGCTGCTGCTCGTCTCCGTGGCCGCGTCCGCGCGGCAAGCGCCGCCTCGCGCGGCGTAGCGCCGCGAGGCCGGGTTCGGGATTCGCATTCCGCTTCCGTGGCGCGCGGCCACCGTGACGGCGGAGCGCAGCGACGCCGTCTCCTCGTGGGTGGCCATTCGGATGCAGCCGTGTGTTGGCAAGTCCGAATGGCCGGGACCCACTCGGTGGCCACGCTTCGCGCGCCCCGGAATCCGCAAGCGATCCGGAAACGGGCCCGAGCAGGACTCAGTTGGACGGTTTGTCGAGCGCCCGCAGGGTCTCGCGCTTCCACCACAGGAGCGCGAGCCCCGGCAGCGCGACGAGGAAGGTGAGGAAGAAGAACACGGTCCACGAGAGGCCCAGGTACTTCGGGTCCGTGGCGTAGCCCGCCGCCGGGCCGACGTAGACGCGGCCGAAGGCGGCGAGCGCCGAAAGCAGCGCGTACTGCGTGGCGGTGAAGCGGTGGTCGCAGAGCGCCATGAGGAGGGCCACGAAGGCCGCCGTCCCCATGCCGCCGCAAAGATTCTCGAAGCCCACGGCGAAGATCATGAGCGGCCAGCTCTTTCCCGCGGCGGCGAGCGCCATGAAGGCGAGGTTGGAGACCGCCTGCAGGAGGCCGAAGGCCATGAGGGCGCGGTACAGGCCCAGGCGAATCATCAGCGCGCCGCCGAAAAGCGCGCCGAAGATCGTCGCGGCGAGCCCCATGCCCTTGTTCACGTAGCCCACGTCGTCGAGCGAGAAGGCGACCCCGCGGAGAAGGAACGCGGTGGTGAGCGAGCCCGCGAAGGCATCGCCCAGCTTGTAGAGGACGATGAGGGCCAGCAGCACCCAGGCGCCGGGGCGCGAGAAGAACTCCCGGAGCGGGGCCCACACCGCCTCCTCCAGCGTCCTCGGCGCGGCGGCGACGACCTCCGGCTCGGGGCCCAGGAGGGTGGCCACCGCGGCGAACACCATGAGCGCCGCCATGAGGAGGTAGGTGTTGGTCCACCCCAGCGCGGGAATGAAGCCGGACCCGGCGACGAGCACGAGCGCGAGCGCGCCGGAGGTGAGCATCGCCACGCGGTAGCCCACCACCGTGAAGGCCGCGGCGAGGCCGCGCTGCTCGGGGCGCGCGACGTCGGTGCGGTAGGCGTCGAAGACGATGTCCTGGGAGGCGGAGGCGAAGGCCACGAAGAGCGCAAGCGCCGCGAGCCAGGCGAGGTCGCCCTTCGGGCTCGCGAAGGCCATCGCCGCGATCCCCGCCGCCAGCGCGAGCTGCGTGAGGACGAGCCAACCGCGCCGGCGCCCGAGGAAGGGCGGCACGAAGCGGTCCATCACCGGCGCCCAGAGGAACTTCCAGGTGTAGGGCAGGCCCACCAGCGTGAAGATGCCGATGGTGGCGAGATCCACGCCCTCGACCGTCATCCAGGCCTGGAGCGTTCCGCCGGTGAGCGCCAGCGGCAGCCCCGAGGCAAAGCCGAGCGCGAGGATCACCGCGAGGCGGCGGTCACGGAAGACGGCGGCGTAGTCGTGGGAAGCCAAGGTGCGCTAGAGGATACCGGAACCGTTCCGCGTTCCCCGCTGTCCACGGCTAGAATTCCCCACCCGCCCGAACCGGCTTCACGCAGGAAGGATCCCATGGCCAAGATCACCAAGACCCCGCAGGAGTGGAAGGCCCAGCTCACGCCCGAGCAGTACAAGGTGACGCGCGCCAAGGGGACCGAACGCGCCTTCACCGGCGATTACTTCGACTGCAAGGACCCCGGCACCTACCAGTGCGTGTGCTGCGGGCGGGACCTCTTCGCGTCCGACGCGAAGTTCGACTCCGGCACGGGCTGGCCTTCCTTCTGGCAGCCGGTCGCGCCGGACGCGGTGGAGGAGAAGCCGGACCTCGGCCTCTTCATGCGCCGCACCGAGGTGGTGTGCGCGAGCTGCGACGCCCACCTCGGGCACGTGTTCGACGACGGCCCCAAGCCCACGGGGCTTCGCTACTGCATGAACTCGGCGGCGCTGAAGCTCAAGCCGAAGGCGTGAGCGCGGGCGCGGCGGAGGCCGCGGACCCGGCGTAGCGCGCATCGCCCGACGGCGGCAGCTTGCCGAGCTTTTCCAGGCGCAGGCGGATCGATCCCTGGGTGCGCGCGTGCTTGCGCGCCATCTCCTGCAGCGAGACGCCCGAGTCGAAGGCGACGGCGATGGCGCGGTCCTCCCCCTCGTTCCAGGGCTTGCCGAAGTTGGCGGGGAGCCGCTCGCGGCGCTTCTCCTTCTCGACCTCGCGCTGCATGAGGTCGACCGCGGAGAAGAGCGCGCGCAGCGCCCTCGGCTCGGCGTAGGGGCTGTTCTCGGGGTACTGCTCGCCGGTGACGGGGTTCACGCCGTCCGCCAGCGCTTTCACGATGGGCAATGCGGATTCGAGCTGCATGGTGGCCTCCGGTGGGGTGGGGCCGCGTCGACATGCGCGGCCGCATTCCGGAAAACGCCTAGTCCGGCACGCGGTTGACTTCCGTCTCCATCGCCGCGCTCGCCCACAGCCAGTCCTCCTCGAGCTTCGCGATGCGGGCGGCGAGGTCCGCGTGGCGTTTCGAGCGCTCGGAGAGCTCGTCGCGCATCGCCTCGCCGTAGGCCTCGCCCGAGGCGAGCCAGGCGTCCAGCGCCTCCTTCTCCGGCTGGAGCTTCGCGAGTTCCGCCTCGATGGCGCGGATCTTCTTCTCGAAGGGCTTCCTCGCCTCCGCGAGCTTCTGCCGCGCCTCGGCTTCGGCCCGCTTCTGCGCCTTGCGATCCACGCCCTTGCCCGCCTCCGCCGGCTTCGCGCCGCG
Organism: uncultured Pseudomonadota bacterium; assembly: GCA_937898635.1. Lineage (GTDB taxonomy): Bacteria > Pseudomonadota > Gammaproteobacteria > Burkholderiales > Usitatibacteraceae > FEB-7. The sequence continues at coordinate 20,612 of CALEJW010000235.1, forward strand.
CGAGCGGTACTGCCGCGACCACTCGCGGTAGTCGTCGAGGTTCCCGTCGAACGGCGCCACGCTCCCGTCGGCCACGAGCCACCACTGGTCGGTCGCGGATTCAAGCAGGTGCCGGTCGTGGGCAACGACGATGAGCGTGCCTTCGAAATCCTGCAGCGCCTGCGCGAGGGCTTCCCGCATCTCGATGTCCAGGTGGTTCGTGGGCTCGTCGAGCACGAGGAGGTTGGGCCGCTCCCACACGATGAGGGCGAGTGCCAGGCGCGCCTTCTCGCCGCCCGAGAGATCCGCCACGCGCTGGAAGACCTGGTCGCCGCGGAAGTCGAAGCCGCCGAGGAAGTTCCGCAGTTCCTGCTCGCGCACCCCCGGGGCCAGGCGCGCGAGGTGCCACATCACGCTTTCTTCGAGTCGAAGTTTCTCCACCTGGTGCTGCGCGAAGTAGCCGATGCGAAGATCCGGCGAGCGGATGATCGTGCCGGCGACCGGTGGCAGGTCGCCGACGATGGTCTTCAACAGCGTCGATTTCCCCGCGCCGTTGGGGCCGAGGAGCCCGATCGCCTCGCCCAGGTACACGCTCCACTCGATGCCCGAGACCACCGCCTTGTCGCCGTAGCCCACGTCGGCTTCCGCCACGCGGAAGAGGAGCTTCGGCTTCACGGGCGGGTCGCGGAAGGCGAAGGTGAACGGGCTGTCCACGTGCGCGGCGGAGATGATCTCGAGCTTCTCCAGCGCCTTGATGCGGCTCTGCGCCTGGCGCGCCTTGGTGGCCTTCGCGCGGAAGCGGTCGATGAAGGCGTGCAGGTGCGCGACGGTGCGTTGCTGCCGCTCGTAGGCCGACTGCTGCTGCGCGAGGCGCTCGGCCCGCTGGCGCTCGAAGGCGGAGTAGTTGCCCGCGTAGGTGACGAGCTTCTGCCCATCCACGTGCACGATGGCGCCCACCACGGAATCGAGGAACTCGCGGTCGTGGGTGATGAGGAGGAGAGCGCCGGGGTAGGCCTTCAGCCAGTCCTCCAGCCACATCACCGCGTCGAGGTCGAGGTGGTTGGTGGGCTCGTCGAGGAGCAGGAGGTCCGAGCGGCACATGAGCGCGCGCGCGAGGTTCAGGCGCATGCGCCAGCCGCCGGAGAAGGTGGCGACCGGGCTCGCCTCGGCCTCGGGCGCGAAGCCCAGGCCGGACATGAGCGCCTGGGCGCGCGGGCGCGCGGTGTAGCCGCCGATCTCGTCGTAGCGCGCGTGCAGGTGGGCGGCGCGCTCGCCCTCCTCGTGCGCGGCCTCGGCCTCGGCGATGGCCGCCTCGACTTCCCGCAGCTCCCGGTCGCCGTCCATGACGAAGTCGAGCGCGGCGCGGTCCGTGTCGTGCAGTTCCTGCGCGACGTGGGAGAGAACCCAGCGCGCCGGCAGTTCCACCTCCCCGGCGTCCTGGTGCAGCTCGCCCAGCACCAGCGCGAAGAGGCTCGACTTGCCGCTGCCGTTGGCGCCCACGAGCCCCACGCGGTGGCCGGGGAAGACCGTGAGCGAGGCGCCCTTCAGGAGGACGCGGGCGCCCCGGGCGAGCGTGATGTCGGCGAGGCGCAGCACTACAGGTCGTGCCCGTAGTCGATGGTGAGCGGGGCGTGGTCGGAGAAGGGCCGCGCCGTGTAGATGCGCGCCGCCTCGGCCGCGCGCGCGATGCCGGGCGTGGCGACGTGGTAATCCAGCCGCCAGCCCACGTTCCGCTCCCGCGCGCCGCCCCGGGCCGACCACCAGGTGTATTGCTCCGGACGGGGATCGAGCCGGCGGAAGACGTCCACGAACCCCACCTCGTCGAAGACCTGCGTGAGCCAGGCGCGCTCCTCGGGCAGGAAGCCGGAGTTCTTCCGGTTCTCGCGCCAGTTCCTGAGGTCGATCTCCTTGTGGGCGATGTTCCAGTCGCCGCAGAGGATGAACTCGCGGCCCGAGGCCTTCATCTCGCGAAGCCTGGGCAGGAAGCGCTCCATGAAACGGAACTTGCGAGCCTGCGCCTCCTCGCTCGCGGAGCCCGAGGGCACGTAGAGGGAGACGACCGAGAGATTGCCGTAATCGGCCTGCAGGTAGCGGCCCTGGGCGTCGATGTCGGGGATGCCCAGCCCGAGCACCACGCGGTCCGGTTCCTTGCGCGCGTAGATGGCCACGCCGCTGTAGCCCTTCTTCTCGGCCGGGTGGAAGAAGGCGTGCAGCTTCGCCGGGGCGAGGATCGCCTTCGGGAGGTCCGCTTCCTGCGCCTTGATCTCCTGGAGGCAGACGAGGTCGGCCTTCTGGCGCTTCATCCAGTCGAGGAATCCCTTGGAGGCGGCCGAGCGGATGCCGTTGGCGTTCAGGGTGACGACGCGCATGGAATAGTTCGTTCCGGGGGGGATTTTCGGGGAAAATAGCCCGCATTCTAATGGTCCGGACCCCCATGGACTCGCCCCAAGCCCCCGCCGGCCAGGATTTCCGCCGCCAGTTCCTCGAGTTCGCGATCCGGACGGGGGTGCTTCGCTTCGGGGAGTTCAGGACGAAGGCGGGGCGGCTTTCCCCCTACTTCTTCAATGCCGGGCTCTTCCACGACGGGGCGAGCCTCGGGGAGCTCTCCCGCTACTACGCCCAGGCCGCGCTCGCCTCGGGGATCGCCTTCGACCGCCTCTTCGGGCCGGCCTACAAGGGCATCACGCTCGCCGCCGCCACCGCCGTCGCCCTGGCCCAAATGGGTCACAATGTGCCGTTTTCGTATAATCGCAAGGAAGCGAAGGACCACGGCGAGGGCGGGAACATCGTCGGCGCGCCCCTCGAGGGACGCGTCCTGATCATCGACGACGTGATTTCCGCCGGCACCTCGATCCGGGAATCCGAGGCGATGATCCGGGCGGCGGGCGCGGTGCCCGCTGGCGTGCTAATTGCATTGGACCGGCAGGAACGGGGCAAGGGCGAGCTTTCCGCCACCCAGGAAGTGAGCCGCGACCACGGCATCCCGGTGGCGGCGATCGCGACGCTGGAGGATCTCCTGGAAACCCTGCGATCGCGGCCGGACCTGAAGGACCGCGTGCCGGCCATCGAGGCCTACCGGCAGCAGTACGGAGCATGACCCCACAACAGGCTTGACGGCGGACGGGCGCGAAGACGCCCGGCGCCAGGCGCAAAGGACGGTGCGATGAAGATTCTCCTCATCTTGGCGATGCTCGTGGCCCCCGCGGCGCACGCGGCCTACAAGTGCAAGGACGAGCGCGGCATCACCCACATCGGCGACACGCCGCCGGCGGCCTGCGCGAACGTCGTGATGTACGAGATCACGCGCTCCGGGACCGTGCTGCGCTCGATCGACCCCACCCCCACGGGCGCGGAGATCCAGGCGCGCCGGGAGGAGGCCGAGCGCAAGAAGGAAGAGGCCAAGGCCGCGGCGGAGCAGCGCCGCAAGGACATCGCGCTGCTGGCCACCTACACCTCGGAAAAGGACATCGACACTTCCCGCGACCTGAACCTCGAGCCGATCAAGGCGCGAATCCGCAGCGCCCAGGAACGGACGGCCGCGGTCGAGGAGCGCCAGAAAGCCCTCGACGCCGAGCTGGAGTTCTACAAGGCGGGCAAGAGCAAGAGCTCCAGCAAGGCACGCGACGTGCCTCCGCAACTCAAGGCCGACGTCGAGCGCACGTTCAACGAGCGCCTCTCACTCGCCAAGGCGATCTCCGGATACGAGAAGGAGATGCAGGAGGTGAGCGACCGCTTCGAGGCCGACAAGAAGCGCTGGGTGGAGCTCAAGCGCCTGCACCGCGAGGGCAAGCTCGACCTGCGCGACCCGCGCGAGATCGAGGCCGCGGCGAAGGGCGTCGAGACCCAGAAGCAGCCCGGCGCCCGCAAGTACCGGCTCTACCTCGTGCCGTCGAACTAGGCGCCGCCGCCTAGCCCAGCTTCTTCTTCAGGATCGCGTTCGCCTGCGCGGGGTTGGCCTTCCCCCGGGAGGCCTTCATCACCTGCCCCACGAGCGCGTTGAACGCCTTTTCCCTGCCCGCCCGGTAGTCCTCGACCAGCTTCGCGTTGGCGGCGAGCACTTCGGCCACGATCGCCTCGATCGCCCCGGCGTCGGAAATCTGCCGCAGGCCGCGCCGGTCGATGATCGCGTCGGCCCCGCCTTCCCCGGCGGCCATGGCTTCGAAGATTTCCTTGGCCGTCTTGCCGGACACCGTGCCGTCCAGCACGCGCTTCACGAGCCCGGCGAGCGCTTCCGGCGGCACGGGGCTCGCGTCGGCCTCCACCTCGAGGCGGTTCAGGAGCGCCGAGAGCTCGCCCAGCACCCAGTTGGCGCAGGTCCTCGCCTCGCCGCCCACCTCGGCGACGACCGCCTCGAAGTAGCCCGCGAGCGCCCGGGATCCCGTGAGGGTGGCCGCGTCGACGGGGGAGAGCCCGTGCGCGGCGACGAAGCGCGCGCGCATCGCCGCGGGAAGCTCGGGGAGCGAGGCCTGCACCTCCCCGATCCACGCCGGGGAGATCTCCAGGGGCAGGAGGTCGGGGTCGGGGAAGTAGCGGTAGTCGTGCGCGTCCTCCTTGGAGCGCATCGGGCGCGTCTCGCCCTTCTGCGGGTCCCAGAGGCGCGTCTCCTGCACCACCGTGCCGCCGTCCTCGATCAGCGCCACCTGGCGGCGCTGCTCGTGCTCGATCGCCTTCTCGAGGAAGCGGAAGGAGTTGAGGTTCTTGATCTCGCAGCGCGTGCCGAGCGTCGCGGATCCCGCGGGGCGCACGGACACGTTGGCGTCGCAGCGGAAGGAGCCCTCCTGCATGTTGCCGTCGCAGACGCCGATCCAGCGCACCAGGGAGTGCAGCGCCTTCGCGTAGGCGACCGCCTCGCGCGCGCTGCGCATGTCGGGCTCGCTCACGATCTCGAGGAGCGGCGTGCCGGCGCGGTTGAGGTCGATGCCGGTCATGCCGTGGAAGTCCTCGTGCAGGCTCTTTCCCGCGTCCTCTTCCAGGTGGGCGCGGGTGAGGCGCACGCGCTTCTCGGCGCCGTCCACCACGATGGCGATCTCGCCGCCGGTGACGACCGGGGCCTCGTACTGGCTGATCTGGTAGCCCTTGGGAAGGTCCGGGTAGAAGTAGTTCTTGCGCGCGAAGACGCTCCTCGGGGCGATCCGCCCGCCCACGGCGAGGCCGAGGCGGATGGCGCGCTCCACCGCCGCGCGGTTGAGCACCGGCAGCACGCCCGGCAGCGCGATGTCCACCGCGCAGGCCTGCGTGTTGGGCGCCGCGCCGAAGGCGGTCGAGGCCCCGGAGAAGATCTTCGAGGCGGTGGAGAGCTGCGCGTGGGTCTCCAGCCCGATGACGACTTCCCAGGCGCCGCTCATGCGGCCCCCGGGGGCAGGCGGCGGTGCCAGTCCGTCGCCTGCTGGTAGCGGTGCGCGACGTTGAGCATGCGCGCCTCGCCGAAGTAGTCGCCGATCAACTGCAGCCCCACCGGCATCCCGCCCGCGCCGAAGCCGCAGGGCACCGAAAGCCCCGGCAGCCCCGCGAGGTTCACCGAGATCGTGTAGAGGTCCTCCAGGTACATCTGCACCGGGTCGTCAGACTTCTCCCCGATCGGGAAGGCGACCGAGGGGGCCGCGGGACCGGCGATCACGTCGCAGGCCTTGAACGCCTCCGTGAAGTCGCGCGCGATGAGGCGGCGCACGCGCTGCGCCTGCAGGTAGTAGGCGTCGTAGTAGCCGTGCGAGAGCACGTAGGTGCCCACGAGGATGCGCCGCTGCACCTCCGCGCCGAAGCCCTCGGCGCGGCTCTTGCGGTACATGTCGGCGAGGTCGGCGTAGTTCGCCGCGCGGTGCCCGTAGCGCACGCCGTCGAAGCGGGAAAGGTTGGACGACGCCTCGGCCGGCGCGATCACGTAGTACACCGGCACCGCGAGCGCCTGGTTGGGCAGGCTCACCTCCACCGTCCGCGCGCCCTGGCGCTCCAGCTCCCGCACCGCCGCCGACACGCAAGCCGCGACGTCGGGCGAAAGGTCGGCGGTGAAGTACTCCTTCGGCAGCCCCACGCGCACGCCCTCGAGCGGCCGGTCCAGGTCGCGCGTGTAGTCCTCCTTCGGGCGGTCCACGCTCGTGGAATCGCGCTCGTCGAAGCCGGCCATGACGTTCAGCATCAGCGCGAGGCCCCTCGCGCCCTGCCCGAAGGCGCCGCCCTGGTCGAGGGAAGAGGCGAAGGCGACCATGCCGTAGCGCGAAACCGCGCCATAGGTGGGCCGGATGCCCGAGGTGCCCGTGTGCGAGGCGGGCTGGCGAATGGAGCCGCCGGTATCCGTGCCGGTCGCAGCGGGCACGAGCCGCGCGGCCACGGCCGCGGCGGAACCGCCGGAGCTGCCGCCGGGCACCCGCGCCGGGTCCCAGGGATTCCTCACCGGGCCGAAGTGGGAGTTCTCGTTGGAGGAGCCCATCGCGAACTCGTCCATGTTGGTCTTGCCCACGAGCACCGCGCCGGCGCGGTCGAACTGCTCGACCACGTGCGCGTCGTAGGGGGAGACGAAGTCCGCGAGCATCCGCGAGCCGCAGGTCGTCCGCCAGCCCTTCGCGCAGAAGAGGTCCTTGTGCGCGACCGGGATCCCGGTGAGCGGCGCGCCCTCGCCTCGGGCGAGCCGGGCGTCGGCCGCGCGCGCGGCGGCGAGCGCCTTTTCCTCGTCCACGGTGATGAAGGCGTTGAGGCCCGCGCCGAGCCGCGCGATGCGCCCGAGGAAGAGCCGCGTGAGCTCCTCGCTCGAGACCTGGCGGTCGCGGAGCCGGGCGGCGAGGTCGGCGAGGGGGAGTTCGAACATGGCGTCGGCGTCGGGGCGCGGCGAAGGGCCGCGGCGCCCGGGGGCTACTCGATGACCTTCGGCACGAGGTAGAGGCCGTCCTCGACCTGCGGGGCGATGAACTGGAACTCGGCGTGCCGGTCGGACTCGGTGACGCGGTCCTCGCGCAGGCGCTGGCTCATGTCCACGGCGTGCGCCATGGGCTCGACGCCGGCGGTGTCGACGGCGCGCATCTGCTCGACCAGCCCGAAGATCGCGTTGAGCTGCTGTTGCAGCGCAGCAAGGCCCTCCGGCGGGACTTCGATCCGGGCGAGGTCGGCGATGCGGCGGACTTCATCGAGGGACAGCATGCGAAATGCGCTCTAAGGCCTTAATTCATCGTGATTTTGGGCTATTATAGGCGACCCCCGCGCCCCGGGGAAGGCGGGCGCACCGAATTCCTTTACGGATCAAGATGTTCTCTTTCGTTTCCAAGTACTTTTCCACCGACCTCGCGATCGACCTCGGCACGGCCAACACGCTGATCTACGTTCGCGGCAAGGGGGTGGTCCTCGACGAGCCCTCGGTGGTCGCCATCCGCCAGGAAGGCGGGCCCAACGGCAAGAAGACCATCCAGGCGGTGGGCCTGGGCGCCAAGCAGATGCTCGGGCGCACGCCGGGCAACATCACGGCCATCCGCCCGATGAAGGACGGGGTGATCGCGGACTTCACGATCACCGAGCAGATGCTCAAGTACTTCATCAAGAAGATCCACGACAACCAGTGGTTCCGCCCGAGCCCGCGCATCGTGATCTGCGTGCCCTACGGCTCCACGCAGGTCGAGCGCAGGGCCATCAAGGAAAGCGCCATCGGCGCCGGCGCCTCCCAGGTCTTCCTCATCGAGGAGCCCATGGCCGCGGCCATCGGCGCGGACCTGCCCATCGCCGACGCCACCGGCTCGATGGTGGTGGACATCGGCGGCGGCACGACGGAAGTGGGCGTGATCTCGCTCGGCGGGATCGTGTACTCGGCCTCCGTGCGCGTCGGCGGCGACAAGTTCGACGAGGCGATCATCAACTACATCCGCCGCAACTACGGCATGCTGATCGGCGAGTCGACGGCGGAGAACATCAAGAAGACGATCGGCTCCGCCTTCCCCGGCTCGGAAGTGCGCGAGATGGAGGTCAAGGGCCGCAACCTCGCCGAAGGCATCCCGCGCTCGTTCACGATTTCCTCGAACGAGATCCTCGAAGCGCTCACCGATCCGCTCAATTCCATCGTCTCCGCCGTGAAGAGCGCCCTCGAGCAGACCCCGCCGGAGCTCGGCGCGGACATCGCCGAGAAGGGCATGGTCCTCACCGGCGGCGGCGCGCTCCTGCGCGAACTCGACCGCCTCCTCATGGAGGAGACGGGCCTGCCCGTGATCGTCGCCGACGACCCGCTCACCTGCGTGGTCCGCGGCTCCGGCCGGGCGCTCGAGGAGATGGACAAGCTCGGCACGGTGTTCACGAACGACTGAGGCGAAGCCCGCGCGTGCACCGCGAGCCGCCTCCGTTCTTCCACCGCGGGCCCAGCCCGCTCGCGCGCCTCACGTTCTTCGCGCTGCTCGCGATCGCGACGATGATCGCCGACCACCGCTTCGGCGCGCTGGAGACGGTGCGCCAGTCGCTCTCCGTGCTCGTCCACCCGCTGCAGCAGGTCGCCGCCGCGCCCGGCTCGGCGCTCTCGCGCCTGGCGGACTACTTCGCCTCCCAGGACCGGCTGCTGCGCGAGAACGCGGAGCTCAGGGCGAAGCTGCTCGAGTACGCCGCCGAGGCGCAGCAGGCGAAGCTCCTGAGGGCCGAGCAGGACCACCTCCTCGCGATGACGCCCGGGCGCAGCCGCTTCGCCGCCGAGGGCGTGCTCGCCGAGATCGTCTCCACCGGCCGCAATCCCTTCGTGAGGAAGCTCGTGCTCGACAAGGGGCTCGCCCAGGGCATCAAGGCGGGCATGCCGGTGATCGACGACGAGGGCGTGGTCGGGCAGGTGACCGCCGTGGGCACCTTCACGAGCGAGGCGACGCTCCTCACCGAGAAGGACCAGTCGGTGCCGGTGATGCTCACGCGAAACGGCCTGCGGGCGATCGCCGTGGGCTCGGGCAAGGACGGCTCGATCGACGTGCCCTTCATGCCGGTGTCCGCGGACATCCAGAACGGCGACCTCTTCGTGACCTCCGGCATCGACGGCACCTACCCCGCCGGGCTCGTCGTGGCCCGCGTCACCGCGGTGGAGAAGAACGCGGCCTACGTGTTCGCGAAGATCACCGCCCGGCCCGCCGCGGGGGTGGACAACCACCGCTTCGTGCGCATCCTCACCGCGATGCGGCCCGCGGCGACGCCGCTCCCCCCGGCCGAGGAGCGGCGCCCGGCGCGCGAGCGGCCGGCGGGCAAGGCGAGGCGCGCGCCGTGAGACCCGCGGACCTCACTCCCGTCGCCCGGGACGTGATGCGCGTGCCGGCCGGGCCGGGCCTCATCCTCGCCTCGCTCGTCGCCGCCTACCTCTTCAACGCGCTGCCCTGGGCGGGGTGGGCGCTCCTCGCGCGGCCCGACCTCGTGCTGCTGGTCCTCGTCTTCTGGGCGATCCACCAGCCGGCCTCCGTCGGCCAGGGGCTCGCCTTCGCCTTCGGCCTCGCGATGGACGTGGGCGACTCCATGCTCCTCGGGCAGCACGCGCTCGCCTACGCGATCGCGGTCTACGGCGCCCAGGTGCTGCGCGTGCGCGTGCTCTCCTTCCCGATCCTCGAGCAGACGCTGCACGTGCTGGGACTCCTCGCCGGGGCGAGCGCCGTGGTGGTGCTGCTGAACGTCCTGCTGGGCGCCTCGCTCCCGGGGCCCGCCGCGGCGGCCTCGCCGCTCCTCGCCGCGATCGCCTGGGGGCCGCTCACGTGGCTGCTGAACCTGCCGGGCCTGCGGCGCATGCGTCGGGAGGCGGGGGCATGAGCAGCGTCGGGCTCGCGCTGCGCGACCAGCGGGCGGAGCTGGGCATCTTCCGCGCGCGCCTGATGGTGGCCGGGCTCTTCGCGCTGGCGGCATTGGGCGTGCTCCTCGCCCGCTTCGTCTGGCTGCAGGTGGTCCAGGGGGAGCACTACCACACGCTCGCCGAGGCGAACCGCATCTCCGTGGTGCCCGTGGTGCCCAACCGCGGCCTGATCCTCGACCGCCACGGCGAGGTCCTCGCCGCCAACTACTCCGCCTACACGCTGGAGGTGACGCCGAGCCGCGTGGCCGACGTCGAGCGCGCCATCGACGCCCTCGCGCAGGTGATCGAGGTGAGCCCTCGCGACCGCCGCCGCTTCAAGCGCCTGCAGGAGGAGAGCAAGAACTTCGAGAGCCTGCCGATCCGCACGCGCCTCACGGAGGAGGAGGTCGCGAGGTTCGCGGTGAACCGCTACCGCTTCCCCGGCTTCGAGATCAAGGCGCGGCTCTTCCGCTCCTACCCCCACGGCGACATCGCCTCCCACGCGGTGGGCTACATCGGCCGCATCAACGAGGCCGACGTGCGCCGCATCGAGGCGCAGGGCGCGGCGACCAACTACAAGGGCACCGACCACATCGGCAAGCTCGGCATCGAGGGCGCCTACGAGAAGGAGCTGCACGGCGCCACCGGCAGCGAGCGCGTGGAGATCGACGCGGGCGGGCGCGCCATCCGGGCGCTCTCGCGCTCCGAGCCGCAGTCGGGCAACAACCTCTTCGTCACCCTCGACATCAAGCTGCAGCGCGTGGCCGAGGAGGCCTTCCGCGAGTACCGCGGGGCCCTCGTCGCCCTCGACCCGAAGACGGGCGACGTGCTCGCCCTCGTCTCCAAGCCGGGCTTCGATCCCAACCTCTTCGTGGACGGCATCGACCCGGCCAACTGGGACGCGCTCAACAACTCGCCCGACAAGCCGCTCAACAACCGCGCGTTGCGCGGCCAGTACCCGCCCGGCTCCACGATCAAGCCCTTCCTCGCCCTCGCGGCCCTCAGCTACGGCCGGCGCACGCCCGAGCAGACCATCTTCGACCCGGGCCACTGGATGCTGCCCGGGGTCTCGCGGCCGTTCCGCGACTGGAAGCCCGGCGGCCACGGGACGGTGGACCTGCACAAGTCGATCGTGGTGTCCTGCGACACCTACTACTACGGCCTCGCGAACGACCTCGGCGTGGACGCGATCCACCGCTTCATGACGCAGTTCGGCTTCGGCGCGCGCACCGGCGTGGACATCGAGGGCGAGCTCGCCGGCCTGCAGCCCTCCACGGAGTGGAAGTGGCAGCGCTTCAAGCAGAAGTGGTACGCGGGCGACACGATCAGCGTGGGCATCGGGCAGGGCTACTGGCTCGCCACCCCGATGCAGCTCGCCACGGCCGTGGCCACGCTCGCCAACGGCGGCACCCCGGTGCAGCCGCGCCTGGTGCGCGCCGTCCAGGACGCGCGCACCCAGGAGGTGCGCGAGCTTCCCGTGCGCGCGGGCGAGCCGCTCCCCTTCAAGCCCGAGCACCTCGAGCTCGTGAAGTCCGCGATGATCGACGTGTCGCGGCCCGGCGGGACGGCGGCGCGCGCCGCCCAGGGCGCGCCCTACCTCATCGCGGCCAAGACCGGAACCGCGCAGGTGGTGGCGATGAAGTCCGGCGAGAAGTACGACGAGAAGCGCGTGCGCGAGCGCCACCGCGACCACGCCCTCTTCATCGCCTACGCCCCGGCCGACGACCCGAAGATCGCGCTGGCGCTCCTCGTGGAGAACGGCGGCCACGGCGGCTCCACCGCCGCGCCCATCGCGCGCGAGATCCTCGACTTCCACCTGCTGGGCAAGCGCCCCGCGCCGCGCCCGGCGCTGCCCGTGGAGGAGGCCGAGGGTGATTAGCCGGCTCTTCGACTTCGTCTCGCGCCGCATCGACGGGCCGCTCATGGTCGCGCTGGTGCTCACGCTCTCCCTGGGGCTCACCGTCGTCTACTCCGCCTCGGGCGGGGCCTCGTTCGACCGCGTGCTCGCGCAGGGGCGCAACATCGCGATCGCCGCGATGGCGCTGTGGGTCGTCGCGAACATCCCCCCGCAGGCCCTGATGCGGCTCGCGGTGCCGGCCTACGCCGCGGGGCTCGTGCTCCTCGTCGGCGTGGCGCTCTTCGGGGAAGTGCGCAACGGCGCGCGCCGCTGGCTCAACCTCGGGTTCACGACGCTCCAGCCCTCGGAGGCGATGAAGATCGCGGTGCCGCTCGTGCTCGCGTGGTACTTCCACCGCCACCAGGAGGGCATCAAGCTGCGCGACTACGCCGTGGCGGCGATCCTGCTCGCCCTCCCCGTGGGGCTCGTCGTGCGCCAGCCGGACCTGGGCACCGCGCTCCTCATCTTCGCCTCGGGCTTCTTCGTGATCTTCCTCGCCGGCCTCTCGTGGAAGGTCCTCGCCACGCTCTTCGCCTCGGGGCTCGTGAGCCTGCCCTTCCTGTGGGGCATGCTGCACGACTACCAGCGCCGGCGCGTGCTCACGCTCCTCGACCCCTCGGAGGACCCGCTCGGCGCGGGCTACCACATCATCCAGGCGACCATCGCCATCGGCTCCGGCGGCGTGCTCGGCAAGGGCTGGCTCAACGGCACCCAGGCGCAGCTCGACTTCGTGCCCGAGCGCTCCACGGACTTCATCCTCGCCGTCTTCGGCGAGGAGTTCGGGCTCGCGGGGAACCTCGTCCTCATGGCCCTCTACGTCCTCATCGTCGCGCGCGGGCTCATGATCGCGGCCAACGCCTCGACCACCTTCGCGCGCCTCGTGGCCGGGGCGGTGACGCTCACCTTCTTCACCTACGCCTTCGTGAACATGGGCATGGTGAGCGGGATCCTCCCGGTGGTGGGCGTGCCCCTGCCGATGGTGAGCTACGGCGGCACGGCGCTGCTGTCGATGCTCGTGGGCTTCGGCATCCTCATGAGCATCTCCACGCACAAGCAGCTGGTGTCGAGCTGATGCGCACCGCGCTCCTCGTCCTCGTCGCGCTCGCCGTCGCCGCCTGCGGCACCGCGCCCACGAAGCCGCCTCCCGGGAAGCCGTCCTACTACGCCGACGACGGCCCGCCCGAGAAGGTCCCCGAGGACATCGCGGCCCTTCCCGACGCGATCCCCCGCGACGAGCCCTACCACCGCTACGCCAACCGTCCCTACGTCGTCTTCGGCCGCGCCTACGCGCCGGTGGTGAACGACGACCCGATGAAGGAGCGCGGCCTCGCTTCCTGGTACGGGCGCATGTTCCACGGGCGCAAGACCGCCTCGGGCGAGGTCTACGACATGTTCGCCATGACCGCCGCGCACAAGACGCTGCCCATCCCGAGCTTCGCGCGGGTGACGAGCCTCAAGTCCGGCCGCTCGGTGGTGGTGCGGGTGAACGACCGCGGCCCCTTCCACGAGGGGCGCGTGATCGACCTTTCCTACGCCGCCGCGGTGAAGCTGGGCATCGCGGGGCCGGGCAGCGGTCCCGTCGAGGTCGAGCGCGTGTTCGCGCGCGACGCCGGGATGCAGCTCGCCGCCGCCGCGCCGGCGCCCGCCCTCGCCACCGTGACCGTGCCGGCCGCCACGCCGCCCGCCGCGCCTGCCCCGGCACCGTCCCCGACGCCACCGGAGCCGGCCGCGGCCGTCGAGATGCCGGTGCCGCGCCAGGCCGAGGTGGCCACGCCCCTCGTCGCGGCGGAACCCGCTGGCCTCTACCTGCAACTCGGCGCGTTTTCCAGTGTCGACAATGCGGAGAGCTTCCGCGACAAGGTCTCCCGCGAGCTGCCCTGGCTCTACGAGCCCATCCAGGTCGCGCAGGCCGGAAGCCTGCACCGCGTCCGCCTCGGCCCCTACCGCACCCGCGAGGAGGCGCAGGCGATCGCGGACAAGATCCGCGCCTCCCTCGACTTCGCGCCCCTCATCACGCCCGCCACCCGATAGATTGCCCCTCGATGACCCGATCGCCCTTCCTCATCCTCCTCCTCGCCCTCCTCCTCCCCCTCGCCGCGCCCGCCCAGACCCTCGCCCCGCCGCCCGTCGCGGCGCGCGCCTACTACCTGCTGGACACCCTCTCGGGCCAGGCCCTCGCCGCGCAGGCCGAGGAAGAGCGCTTCGAGCCGGCGTCCCTCACCAAGCTCATGACGGCCTACCTCGTCTTCACCGCGATCCGCGAGCGCCGGCTCGACCCCGCGAAGGACGCCGTGGTCTCGACGAAGGCCTGGAAGACGGGCGGCTCGCGCATGTTCATCGAGCCGGGAAAGCCCGTGAAGGTGGGCGACCTCCTTCGCGGCATGATCGTGCAGTCGGGCAACGACGCGACCGTCGCCCTCGCCGAGGCGGTCGCCGGCACCGAGGAGGCCTTCGCCGGGCTCATGAACCGCGAGGCGAAGCGCCTGGGGCTTCGCAACTCCGCGTTCGCGAACGCGACGGGGCTCCCCGCGCCGGGACACTACGCGACGGCGCGCGACATGGCGCTGCTCGCCGCGGCGCTGATCCGCGACTTCCCCGGGGAGTACGCCCTGTACTCGCAGAAGGAGTACACGTGGAACGGCATCACCCAGGCGAACCGGAACCGCCTGCTCTGGCTCGATCCCACGGTGGACGGGGTGAAGACGGGGTTCACGGAGGCCGCGGGCTACTGCCTCGTCGCCTCCGCCCTGCGCGACGGCCGCCGCCTCGTCTCCGTCGTGATGGGCGCCCAGTCCGATGCCCTGCGCATGTCGGAGAACCAGAAGCTCCTCAACTTCGGCTTCCTCGCCTACGACACGCAGCGCCTGTACCGCAAGGGCGAGGCCGTCGCGACGCCGGAGATCTTCAAGGGCACGAGCCCGACGCTGAAGCTCGGCTTCGAGAAGGACGTGTGGCTCACGCTGCCGCGGGAGCGCTTCCAGGGGATCAAGGCGCAGCTCGCGACCGAGCAGCCCTTCGTCGCGCCCTTCGCCCGGGGCCGGAAAGCGGGGATAATGAAGCTCGTCCGAGACGGCGCCACCGTCGCGCAGTTTCCCGTCGTGGCGCTCGAGGACGTCCCGGCGGCCGGCTTCCTGTCGCGCGGCTGGGACACCGTCCGACTCCTCTTCCGGTGACCGCCATGACCGCCCCGATCGTGCACTTCAACGGCGAGCTCGTCCCCCTGGACCAGGTCCGCATCTCGCCGCTGGACCGCGGCTACCTCTTCGGCGACGGCGTCTACGAAGTGATCCCGGCCTACGGCGGCCGCCTGCTTCGCGCCCGCGAGCACTTCGCGCGCCTGCAGCGCTCGATGGACGAGATCGCGCTCGCCAATCCCCACACCGTCGAGGAGTGGCTCGCGTGCACGAACGCGCTCCTCGCCCACCATCCCGGCGACCAGTCGGTCTACATCCAGGTCACGCGCGGCGTCGCGCCCAAGCGCGACCACGTGATCCCGAAGGGCCTGGCGCCCACGGTCTTCATGATGGCGAGCCCGCTCGCCACGCCCACGCGCGAGATGGTGGACCGGGGCGTGGCCTGCGTCACCGCGAAGGACTTCCGCTGGGAGAAGTGCCACATCAAGTCCACCTCGCTCCTGGGCAACGTGCTCGCGCGCCAGGTCTCCGCCGACGCCGGCGCCACCGAGACGATCCTCCTGCGCGACGGCTTCCTCACGGAGGCGGCGGCCTCCAACGTCTTCGTCGTGAAGGACGGCGCGGTCGCCGCGGCGCCGCAGGACAACCACATCCTCCTCGGCATCACCTACGAGCTCCTCACCGAGCTCGCGCGCGCGGGCAAGCTCCGCTACGAGGTGCGGCCCGTCACCGAGGCCGAGGTCCGCGACGCCGACGAGATCTGGCTCACCTCCTCCACGAAGGAAGTGCTCGCGGTCACCACGCTCGACGGCAAGCCCGTCGGCCAGGGCGTGCCCGGCCCGGTCTTCCGCCGCATGCACGCCCTCTTCCAGGACTACAAGGCAGCGCTCGCCGCCGAGCCGGCGGCCGTGGCCTGAGTCCCCGCCCGGCCATGCGCGACGATGAGCCGGGCGCGAAGCCCCTCCTCACCTTCCCCACGGCCTTCCCCATCAAGGTGATGGGGCGGCGCGAGGAGGGCTACGCGCAGGCCATCCTCGAGGTGGTGCTGCGCCATGCGCCCGACTTCGACCCCGCCTCCATGGAGATGCGCCCCTCGAAGGCGGGCACCTACCTCTCGCTCACCGTCACCATCAACGCGCGCTCGCGCGAGCAGCTGGACGCCCTCTACCGGGACCTCTCCGGCCACCCGATGGTGACCATGGTGCTGTAGCCCGCGCGGCCGATGGAACCGGCCATCCGCAGCCTGGGGCGCGCGCCGTTCGAGCCCGTCTGGCAGGCGATGCGCGACTTCACGAGCTCGCGCGGCGAGGCCACGCCCGACGAACTGTGGTTCGTCGAGCACCCGCCCGTCTTCACCCTCGGCCTCGCCGCGAAGCCCGCGCACGTGCTCGACGCCGGCGCGATTCCCGTGCTGCGGACCGACCGCGGCGGCCAGGTCACCTACCACGGGCCGGGCCAGCTCGTCGCCTACGTGCTGCTCGACCTGCGCCGCGCGGGCTACGGCGTGAAGTCGCTGGTGCACCGGCTGGAGCAGTCGGTGATCGACCTCCTCGCCGGCTACGGGATCGCCGCGGCCCGGCGGGCGGGGATGCCCGGCGTGTACGTCGACGGGGCCAAGATCGCCGCGGTGGGCCTGCGCGTCTCGCGCGGGTGCAGCTACCACGGGATCGCGCTCAACGTGGAGACGGACCTCGCGGCCTTCTCGCGCATCGATCCCTGCGGCTACCCGGGCCTCGCCGCCACGCGCCTGGCCGACCTCGGCGTGCGTGATACGATCGACGCCGTGCAGCCGCGCTGGGGCCGCCACCTCGCCGCCGCGCTGCAAGCCCCCTAGGGTCACGCCATGGCCGACGCCCCGACGCCCGAAGCCAAGCTCGACGCCAAGCGCGCCGGGAAGACCTCGCGCATCCCCATCAAGGTGGTCGCGGCCGAGCCGCTGAGGAAGCCCGGCTGGATCCGCGTGCGCGCCGGGGGCGGCGAGCGCTTCCACGAGATCAAGCGCATCCTGCGCGAGGCGAAGCTCCACACCGTCTGCGAGGAGGCCTCCTGCCCGAACATCGGCGAGTGCTTCGGCCACGGCACCGCGACCTTCATGATCATGGGCGAGCTGTGCACGCGGCGCTGCCCGTTCTGCGACGTCGCCCACGGGCGCCCGCAGCCGCTCGACCCCGAGGAGCCCCGCCACCTCGGCGAGACCGTCGCGGCGATGAAGCTCGCCTACGTGGTCGTCACGAGCGTGGACCGGGACGACCTGCGCGACGGCGGCGCCGCGCACTTCGTCGAGTGCATCCGCGCCATCCGCGAGCTCTCGCCGGGAACCCGGATCGAGATCCTCACCCCGGACTTCCGCGGCCGCCTGGAGCGCGCGCTCGCCATCCTCGCCGCCGCGCCGCCGGACGTGATGAACCACAACCTCGAGACCGTCCCGCGCCTGTACGCGCAGGCCCGCCCGGGCTCGGACTACGCCCATTCGCTCAGGCTCCTCGCGGACTTCAAGGCGGCGCACCCCGGCACGCCCACCAAGTCGGGCCTCATGGTCGGGCTCGGGGAGACGAACGAGGAGATCCTCGCCGTGATGGGCGACCTGCGCGCCCACGGCGTGGACATGCTCACCGTCGGGCAGTACCTGCAGCCCTCGCGCAGCCACCTTCCCGTCGCGCGCTTCGTGCACCCCGACGAGTTCGGGCACTTCGAGCGCGAGGCCGCACGCCTGGGCTTCGCGAGCGCCGCCTGCGGGCCGATGGTGCGCTCGAGCTACCACGCGGACCGGCAGGCGCGCGAGTCGGGGATCGCATGAGGCCCGCGCTCGCCGCAATGGCCGGCGCGGTTTTCGCGCTCGCGGCGACCGGCGCGCCGGCCCAGGCGCTCTACAAGTGCGTCTCGCCCGGCGGGAGCGTCACCTACCAGGAGACGCCGTGCACGGGCGAGCGCAGCCAGAAGCGACTCGACGCGCCCAGGCCCGTGGACCCCGAGGAGGTCCGAGCGCGCCGCCTGCTCGAGCGCGAGGCCCTCCACGGCGACGAGCTCGCGGGCCGTTTCGCCCGCGAGGCCCGGGAGCGCGAGCTCGCCCGCCAGCGCGAGCGCGAGCTCCTCGCCCGCGAGGAGCGCCTGAGGCTTCTTCGCGAGCGCGAGAACCGCGCCGCCGAGGACGTGCCGTGGAATCCCCCGTGGGGATTTCCCGCGAGGCCGGGACTCGCCCTGCCCAAGCCGCCGCCCCCCGCGCCGCCGCCCAGGCCGCCGGAGCCCGCCCGCTAGCGCCCGACCGGCGCCGCGCCTGCATCCGCGCGCCGTCCTCGCGAGTATTTCCCTCCCATGGACATCGCCGCGCGCATCCGCCGCCTGGGCTTCCGCAAGTGGTACGAGCGCCAGCTCATCGACTGCCACCTCTCGCTCACGACCTGCTTCCTCTCGGGGATCACGGTCGCGGCCTGCCTGGAGGAAGTGCGCCTGTCGGAGGTCGGCTGGAAGCCGGCAACGCTCCTCGCGGTCGTCTTCGCCGCGGGGGCGCTCGGCTGGTATTCATGGCGGCGCTACATCACGGTGCTGCAGCGCGCGGAGGCCTACGGGGCGCGTTCGAGCTGCCCGGCCTGCAAGACCTACGGGAGGTTCGAGATCGTCGCCTCGGGAGCCGCGACCGAAGGGCCCTACCACGATCCGGTGGACACGCCGCTGCCCTATCCGTGGCTTCGCGTGCGCTGCCGCAAGTGCGCCACGGCGTGGCGGCTGCCCGACTAGCTTCGCCCGCCCTCGCGCGGATCCGGCGCCGGCAGGGTCCGGAAAGGCGCCTCGGGATCGGCCATGCCCCCCAGGCAGGCCGCGAGGAGCAGCCCCACGAAGACGATCACCGCGAGCCCCGGGTCGCCCAGGTAGATGAGCAGGCCCGGCATCGAGCCCGCTCCCGCAAAGAAGAACTCCGTCACGTCGCCCGGCTTCATCGTCGCCTCCTTCCCAGAGGGATGACGCCATGCTGCCCGCCCGCGGCCGCGGCTTCCATGCACGGTTGCGCAGGATTCCTGCAGGATATTCCTCCCGCGGAAAAGGAAAAGCCCGCCGGCGGGCGGGCTCTCCGGGCGGGAAGGCGCCCCCCTAGGCGAGGTGGCGGTAGGCGGGCAGGGTGAGGAACTCGACGTAGTCGTCCGAGGCGGTGATCTCCTCGAAGAGCTTCGCCCCTTCCTCGTACTTCCCGGCGGCGTAGGCCTCGGCGCCGACGATTTCCGGCGTCTTCTTCAGCTCCTCCGCGAGGATCGCGTGGAAGAGCTCCCGCGTGACCTTGCGCCCGTCGGCGAGCACGCCCTTGGGCGAGCGGATCCACTGCCAGACCTGGGACCGGGAGATCTCGGCGGTGGCGGCGTCCTCCATGAGGTTGAAGATGGGCACGCAGCCGTTGCCGCCGAGCCAGGAGCCGATGTACTGGATCCCGACCTGGACGTTGTTGCGCAGGCCTTCCTCCGTGATCGGCGCCTCCGGCCTGAAGTCGAGCAGCTCCTTCGCGGTGACCTTCACCTCCGGCAGCTGCTTGCCGTACTGGTTCGGCTGCGGCATGTGCTTGTCGAACACCTCCTTCGCGATGGGGACCAGGCCCGGGTGCGCGACCCAGGTCCCGTCGCAGCCGTCGGTCACCTCGCGCAGCTTGTCGGCATGCACCTTCTGCATGGCCGCCTCGTTGGCCGCGGGGTCGTTCTTGATGGGGATCTGCGCCGCCATCCCGCCCATCGCCGGGGCGTTTCGCCGGTGGCAGGTCTTCACGAGGAGGAGCGCGTAGGCGCGCATGAAGGGCGCGGTCATGGTGACCTGGGCGCGGTCGGCGAGGCAGAAGTCCGGGTGGGAGCGGAACTTCTTGATGCAGGAGAAGATGTAGTCCCAGCGGCCGATGTTGAGGCCGGCGGAGTGATCGCGCAGCTCCCACAGGATCTCGTCCATCTCGAAGGCGGCCACCACGGTCTCGATGAGCACCGTCGCCTTCACGGAGCCGTGCGGGACGCCGAGCGTCTTCTGCGCCACCGTGAAGATGTCGTTCCACAGGCGCGCCTCGAGGTGCGACTCCATCTTCGGCAGGTAGAAGTAGGGTCCCGAGCCTCGCGCGAGGAGCTCGCCCGCGTTGTGGAAGAAGTAGAGCGCGAAGTCGAGGATGCCGCCCGAGACCGGCCGCCCGTCGAGCGTGAGGTGCTTCTCGTCGAGGTGCCAGCCGCGCGGGCGGGGGAAGAGGACCGCGGTGCGCTCGCCGAGCTCGTAGCGCTTGCCGCCCTGCTCGAAGGTGATGGTGCGGCGCACGGCGTCCATCAGGTTCGCCTGGCCCTCGATCATGTTCTCCCAGGTCGGGCAGTTGGCGTCCTCGAAGTCCGCCATGAAGGTGGACGCGCCGGAGTTCATGGCGTTGATCACCATCTTGCGGTCCGTCGGGCCGGTGATCTCCACGCGGCGGTCCTGGATGTCCTTCGGCTGGTCGGCGACCTTCCAGTCGGAGTCGCGCACGGACTTCGTCGCCGGCAGGAAGTCCGGGGTGGCGCCGGCGTCGAAGGCCTTCTGGCGCTGCGCGCGGGCGGCGAGGAGCTCCGCGCGGCGCGGTTCGAACTGGCGCAGGAGCTTCGCCGCGAAGGCGAGCGCCTCGGGGGTGAGCACGCGGGCGAAGTCGGGCGTGATCGCGCCCGTGATCGCCATGCCGGCCGGAAGTGCAGTCCTGGTTTCCATGGTTTCGCTCTCCTGGTGCTTGAGGATCGTCCGTCGCGCCTTCCGGGCGGGTCGATCCCGTCAATTCAACCGCCTATTTTATTACGTCACAGAAAATGATGTAATCGTCACTTTCCGGAAAAGGTCTTATACTTCCTGCCGCCATGGACAAGTTCAAGGAGCTCACGACCTTCGTGGACGTCGCGCAGCGCGGCAGCCTCTCCGCGGCCGCGCGCGAGGAGGGCATCACCCCCGCGATGGTGGGGCGGCGCATCGACCAGCTCGAGGAGCGCCTCGGGGTGAAGCTCTTCAAGCGCTCGACGCGCAAGGTGACCCTTACCCCCGAGGGTGCCACATTCTACGAGGACTGCCACCGCGTCCTGGAGGAGATCCGCTCGGCCGAGGACGCGCTCACGGCCGGCGCGAAGAGCGCCTCGGGGCGGCTGATCGTCACGGCGCCCACCGCCTTCGGCCGCAAGCACATCGCGCCCCACCTTGCCGCCTTCGTCGCCGAGCACCCCAACCTCGCGGTCCAGCTGCACCTGTCGGAGCGGATCGTGGACCTGAAGAACGAGCGCTTCGACCTCGCCATCCGCATCGCCGACCTGAAGAGCGCGGACCTCGTGGCCGTCATGCTGGCCCGCAACCACCGCGTGGTATGCGCCTCCCCCGCCTACCTGCGCCGCGCCGGCCGTCCGCGCGCCCTCGCCGACCTCTCCCGCCACAACTGCCTCGTGACGAGCACGGACGACGGCGTGATCGACGCCTGGTCCTTCCACGACCGCGGCAAGCCCGTCTCCGTCAAGGTGAACGGAAACCTGCAGTGCAACGACGGCGAGGTGCTCACCCGCTGGGCCCTCGCCGGGGAAGGGCTCGCGCTGCGCAGCGCCTGGGAGGTGAGCGAGGAAGTGAAGAAGGGGCGCCTCGCCACGGTCCTCGACGAGTTCGCCGTGCCCGGGAACAACATCTACGCGGTCTTCCCGGAGCGCCGGCTCCTGCCCGCGAAGGTGCGCTTCTTCATCGACCACCTCAAGAAGGCCTTCGGGGACCCGCCCTACTGGGAATGACGGGAATCCCGGGCTAGCGAAAGTCCTTCACCACGTGCTGCTGGCGCCGGCTCACCGCGAGGCGCTCGCCGGTGCCGCGGATCACCACCGCCCATCCCGACTCGCTCTCCTGCGCGTGGCGCTCGAACCCCTCGATCGCCGCGCGCGCCACCAGGCAGTTGCGGTGCACGCGCACGAAGAGCTCCCCGAACTCCTCCTCCAGCCGGGTGAGCGACTCCTCGACCAGGAACTCGCGGGCCTGCGTGCGCACCGTGACGTACTTGAGCTCGGCGCGCAGGTAGAGCACCTCGGAGAGCGCCACGAGGTGGATCTTTCCCCGCTCGTGCACGCTCAGGTGCCGCCGCGGCTGGTTCGCGGCGGCCTCCAGGGCCTCGCGGCCGGGCGCCGCGGCGCGCGACTTGCGCAGCGCCGCCAGGAGCCGCTCGGCCCGGATGGGCTTCAGGAGGTAGTCGATCGCGTTCACCTCGAAGGCCTTGATCGCGTAGGCGTCGAAGGCGGTGGTGAAGATGATCCCGGGCGGCTGGGCCATGCCCGCGAGGTGGCGCGCGGCCTCCATCCCGTCCATCTCCGGCATGCGGATGTCGAGAAGCACGATGTCCACCTTCTCCCGCCCGACGATCTCCAGCACCTCGCGCCCGTTTCGCGCCTCGTCCACGAGGACGAGCGGGAAGTCGGCGCGGCAGTCGTCCAGGAGGTCGCGCAGCCGCGAGCGGGCCGGGGCCTCGTCGTCGGCGACGAGGATGCGGGGCACCTGGGCGTCGGCAAGGCTCATCGGGGGGCCGTGATGTAGGGCAGGCGGATCGTCACCTCGTAGGTGCCGCCCGCGACGCGCGCGCGCATGCTCGCCTCCACGTCGAAATGCAGCTCGAGGCGCTCGCGGATGTTGGCGAGCGCCATCCGGTTGCCGGAGTGGCGGTCGCCGTCGGTCCGGTAGGGGTTGGTGAGCCGGATCACCACCTCGTCCTTCGTCGCCCCGACCTCGATGGCGATCTCGCCGCCGGCCTCGATGGGCTCGACGCCGTGGTAGACGGCGTTCTCCACCAGCGGCTGGAGCAGCAGGGCCGGCACCAGGGCGTCGGCGGGCATCCCGTCCACGCGCCAGGCCACCTGGAGGCGCTCGCCCAGGCGCAGCTGCTCGATGGCGAGGTACTGCCGGGCGATCTCGATCTCCTTCGCGAGGGGCGCCAGCGCCCGGTTGTCGGCCATCAGCACGCGGAAGAGGTCGGCGAGGTCCTCGAGCGCGCGCTCCGCCCGCTTCGGCTCGGCGCGGATGAGCGAGAGGACGGTGTTGATGCTGTTGTAGAGGAAGTGGGGCCGGATGCGCGCCTGCAGCGCCTGGATCCGGGCCTGCGCGACCGCCGGCGAGAGCGCCCGCGCGCGCAGGTCGAAGTACGCGAGGATCACGCCCGTCACGAAGAGCACGAAGAAGGCCGGGCGGGCGAAGGAGGCCGGCGCCTGGTCCGGGAACAGGGCCCCGAAGGCCTGCGACCAGGCCCAGGCGATCGCGAGCTCGAGGGCGACGACGGTCGCGATGGCGGCGGGATAGCGCATGGCGTGCAGGAGCCGGCGCCCGGCGCAGAGCACCGTGAGCGAGACGAGAAGCACCGGCTCGGCGAAGGCGGCTCCCACGAGGAAATGCCCGCCGAGCTCGGAAGGCGCTCGCGAGCGCATGACCGCCGCGGCCAGCACGAAGAGGTTGGCGACGACCAGCACGCGAAGCAGCACGCCCAGGTTGCAGAAGTTCGGCAACCGGATGCCCGCACCCGTCTGATTTATACTCGCCACGCAGCCATTCTCCCCAACGCCGCCGAATCCATGCAACCGGATGACCCCAAGAAAGGCGCGCCGCCGCCGGCGGGGGCCTGGTCGGGCCGCTTCTCCGAACCCGTCGACCGCCTCACGCAGCGCTACACCGCCTCGGTGTCCTTCGACCGGCGGCTCGCCGAGTTCGACATCCTCGGCTCGCTCGCCCACGCCCGCATGCTCTCACGCTGCGGCATCCTGCCCAAGGCCGACCTCGAGGCGATCGAGCGCGGCATGGCCTCCATCGGCGCCGAGATCCGGGAGGGGCGCTTCCCCTGGTCCATCGAGCGCGAGGACGTCCACCTCAACATCGAGCACCGGCTGACCGAGCTGGTGGGCGAGGCCGGCAAGCGGCTGCACACCGCCCGGTCGCGCAACGACCAGGTCGCCACCGACATCCGCCTGTGGCTGCGCGCGGAGATCGACGCGCTCTCGACCCTGCTGCGCTCGGTCCGCGGGCGGCTGCTCGACCTCGCCGAAGCCCATGCCGCCACGGTCATGCCGGGCTTCACGCACCTGCAGGTCGCCCAGCCGGTGACCTTCGGGCACCACCTGATGGCCTACTTCGAGATGTTCTCCCGCGACGCGGAGCGCCTCGCCGACTGCCGGCGCCGCGCCAACCGCCTGCCGCTGGGCGCGGCGGCGCTCGCGGGCACGGGCTTCCCGATCGACCGGGAGTCCGTCGCGGCGGAGCTGGGCTTCGACGGGGTGTGCGAGAACTCGCTGGACGCGGTCTCCGACCGGGACTTCGCCATCGAATTCCTGGCCGCGGCCGCGATCGCCATGGCGCACGTCTCGCGCCTGGCGGAGGAGCTCGTCCTGTGGATGAACCCGCGATTCGGCTTCGTGGCGATCGCGGACCGCTTCTGCACGGGCTCCTCGATCATGCCGCAGAAGAAGAACCCGGACGTGCCCGAGCTCATGCGCGGCAAGGCCGGCCGGGTCTTCGGCGCCCTCGTCGCCCTCCTCACCCTGGTCAAGGCGCAGCCGCTCGCCTACAACAAGGACAACCAGGAGGACAAGGAGCCGCTCTTCGACGCCGCCGACACGCTCGGGGACACGCTCGCGATCCTCGCCGAGCTCCTGGGCGGGGTGACGGCGCGGCCGGAGCGGATGCGGGAAGCCCTCGCCGAGGGCCACGCCACCGCCACCGACCTCGCCGACTACCTCGTGCGCAAGGGTGTGGCCTTCCGCGACGCCCACGAGATCGTCGCCCGCGCGGTGCGCGAGGCGGAAGCGGCCGGGGTGGACCTCGCCGAGATCCCGCTCGAGCGGCTGAAGTCCTTCTCGCCGCTGGTGGAGGCCGACGTCCACGACGTCCTGAGCCCCGAGGGATCCGCCGCCTCGCGGCGGCACGTGGGGGGCACCGCCCCGGAGACCGTCCGCGCCGCGATCGCCCGGGCGCGCGCCCGACTCTAGGCCGGCCGCCCTACTCGCCGTCGCGCTTCGCCTCGAAGAGCCAGCACAGGCGCCGCGTCTCGGGTCCCGACAGGCGGTCGCCCATCAGGCCGCAGCGGTAGATGCGCTGCGAGAGCTTGTGGCAGTGGGCGCAGTCCGTGCACTCCCCGAACATCGCGCCCTCGTTGTCCTCCTGGAAGGTGGCGAGGGTCTCGCGCAGCGCCGAGGTGGCGTTGCGGATGCGGTTGGGGCTGATGTTGCGGGTCGCGTTCTGCCAGGCGAGCGCCGGCTGGGCCTCGTAGAGGAGCTGCTCGCCGGCCGTGGACAGGCGCAGGCGCACGACCCGCCGGTCGATGTCGTCCTGGTAGCGCTCGATCAGGGCCCGCCGGTCGAGGATGAGGAGCGTCTGGGAGACGGTCCCCTTCGTGAGCCCGAGGTAGGCGGCGAGCGCCTGCGGCGTGTTGGAATAGCGGTTCGCCCGGCTGAGGTAGACGAGCGAGTGGAGGTGGACGGGCTGGAGGTTCTCGTCGGCGCCCGCCTTGCGCAGCTCCGCGCGCATGAGGTTCGCCAGGCGTTCGACCAGCTCCAGCAGCACCAGCGGGTTCTTGTCCACGAATCGGCCTCCACGCGCCCCGGCAGCGCGTCCCATTAGTATCGAATCGATACGACACTGTCAAGGATTTGCGTCAGCGCCTTATCGTGTCGATTCGACACCTTCCCCGTTCCGGGCGCCTTCGGGCCGCCGGAATCAGTCGAAGGAAAGGCTTTCGCCCGCCTGCGCGCGCGCGATTTCGCCGAGCGAGGCGAAGAACTCCCCGCCGGAGCGCGTATCGCGCCAGGCGCCGTCCTTCCAGGCGAAGTGGAAGCCGCCGGCGCGCGCCGCGACCCAGATCTCGCGGTTGGGCGTCTGCCGGTTCACGATGATGCGGCTGCCGTCGGGGCACTCGAGGGTGAGGATGCCCGCCTCGAGGTCGGCGTCGATGCCCTCGGTCGCCTCCGCCGCCCGCTCCACGCGGGCGAGGATCTCTTCGACGGCGCGGTGGAATTCGCTCTCGTTCATGGGCGCTGGAGGGGCTGTGCTACGCTGGATTCCATGATACGCGCACTCGCTTTCCTCGCCCTCGCGATCGTTCTCGGCGCCTGCGGCCAGAAGGGGCCGCTCAAGCTCCCCGATCCGCCGAAGGCCGCCCCGTCCTTCCACCCATGAGCGCCGCGCGCCGCCTGGAGGGCGAGCTCTGGATGGAGGGCGTGCGCCTCGCGGAGGTGGCCGAGCGCTTCGGCACGCCCTGCTACGTCTACTCGCGCGCGGCGATCGAGGCCGCCTGGCGGGCCTTCGACGACGGGCTCGCGGGCACCGATCACCTCGTCTGCTACGCGGTCAAGGCGAACGCCAACCTCGCGGTGCTGGGCGTGCTCGCGCGGCTCGGCTCGGGATTCGACATCGTTTCCGGCGGGGAGCTCGCGCGCGTGCTTGCCGCCGGCGGCTCGCCCGGGCGCATCGTCTTCTCCGGCGTGGGCAAGACCGCGGACGAGATCCGGGCGGCGCTTCGAGCCGGGATCCGCTGCTTCAACGCGGAGAGCGAGCCCGAGCTCGAGCGGCTCGACGCCCTCGCGGGCGAGCTGGGCGTGCGCGCGCCCGTGTCGCTTCGCGTCAACCCCGACGTGGACGCGCGCACCCACCCCTACATCTCCACGGGCCTGCGCGGGAACAAGTTCGGCATCGCCCACGACCGGGCCCTCGCCGCCTACGACCTCGCCGCCCGCCTGCCCAACCTCGACGTGACGGGAATCGACTGCCACATCGGCTCGCAGATCCTCGACCTGGCGCCGCTCGCGGAGGCGCTCGAGCGCGTGCTCGAGCTGGCCGACGCCCTCGCCTCCCGCGGGATCGCGATCGGGCACGTCGACCTCGGCGGCGGGCTCGGCATCCGCTACCGGGAGGGGGACGAGGCGCCCGACATCGGGCGCTGGTGCCGCGCGGTGGCCGCGCGGCTGGCCGGCACCGGCCACGCGATCGTGGTCGAGCCCGGGCGCGCCATCGTCGGCAACGCCGGCGTGCTCCTCGCGCGCGTGGAATACCTCAAGTCCGGCGAGGGCAAGCGCTTCGCCATCGTGGACGCCTCCATGAGCGAGCTCATCCGCCCGGCCCTCTACGAGGCATGGCACGACATCGAGCCGCTCGCCGAGCTCGACCGCCCCGTCGCCGAGTACGACGTGGTGGGCCCCGTCTGCGAATCCGCGGACATCCTCGGCGCCGGCCGCCGCCTCGCCCTCGCGCCCGGCGACGGCATCGCCATCCTCTCGGCGGGCGCCTACGGCATGGCGATGAGCTCCAACTACAACTCGCGCCCCCGCCCCTGCGAGGTGATGGTCGACGGCGCCCGCGCCGTCGAGGTTCGCCCGCGCGAGCCGCTCGCCGCACTCTTCGCCGGCGAGTCCACGCTCGACTGAGGGCTCCCGCGCGAACCGGCCGAACGACGGGGCCGTGTTGGTGTCGATTCGACACCTTTGGCGCGCGAGTTCGATCAAATAGTCGCGCTTGACACGCACCGAAAGCGTGGATCCGCGGATTTTTCGCATATCATCGCCCTCACCAAGCTGGTGCGCGGATGTCGCGAAGGCGGCGCCCCGCACCGGACAAGAGCCACCAGGCTTCACCGTTCGATCGAGAAATCCGAGCGCTTGGTAGTGGCAGGAACCCCGGCGAAGCCGCCGCCCGCCACGGTAGAGGCAATTCGGTCCAACAATCGAAAGGAGCAAGACGATGGCAACCGCGAAGAAGAAACCTGCTGCGAAGAAGAAGGCCGCCAAGAAACCGGCCGCCAAGAAGAAGGTCACCAAGAAGCCTGCGGCCAAGCGGAAACCGGCCGCGAAGAAGAAGCCCGCCGCGAAGAAGAAGACGGCGAAGAAGAAGACGGCGAAGAAGAAGGTCGCCAAGAAGAAGCCCGCGAAGAAGAAGGCGGCAAAGAAGCCCGCCAAGAAAGCCAAGAAGAAGCCAGCCAAGAAGAAGGCGGCGAAGAAGCCTGCCAAGAAGAAGGCGGCGAAAAAGAAGCCCGCGATGAAGAAGGCTGCCCCCGCGAAGCCCATGGCTCCGTCGGTCATGCCCGTCATCACGCCGCTGATCAAGCCGATGAGCTGACCGGGAGCGCGAGCTTCCGGCCCGCGAGGCCTGAACCCGAATACGAGGCGCGACCCGGTGGATCGGCCGTGAAAGCGGCCGGAGACTCCTCCCGGGGAGCGCCTCGCAAACGGGTGTTCCGTTCCCCCGTCCCCGAGCTAGCCGCGACCGCCCTGCGCTTCCCGCGCTAGGTCCCGCCGTCGCGCAACCTCCATTCCGCCACGGTGGCATAGCCGCCGCCGGCCGGAAGCGTCTCCACCAGCGAGAATGCCCCCACCCGCCAGGACACGGGGTCGATCGTCTCGCGTGCAACCGGCCCGGCGATCCGGCGCGCGAGCGTGAGGTGCGGCGCGTAGGCGCGCGACTCGCCCTCGAAACCCCGTCGCGCGAGCCGCCCGGCGAGGTCGGCCTGAAGGTCCGAAAGTCCCGGCGGCGGCGCCCGGCACCCCGCCCACGCGACCCCCGAGCGCCGGAAGCTGCCGATCTCGTCGAGCTCGAGGCGGAAGGCGCGCGCCTCGACCTCTCCTGCCGCCTCGCGCAATGCCGCGGCCCGGTCCGCCGCGACCTCGCCGAGGAACGCAAGCGTGAGGTGCAGCTTCGCGGCGGGAACGGCGCGCCCCCCCGCGGAGGCGGCGATGCGCGCGCCGCAAGCGGCGAGCGCATCGCGGGCGCCGGCATCGGGCCAGAGCGCGAAGAAGAGCCTCGCCACGGCCGGGCCTAGACCAGGACGAGCGTGGCGAGCCCCAGGAAGATGAAGAAGCCCATGCTGTCGGTCACGAAGGTGAGGAACACGCTCGACCCGATCGCGGGGTCCCGGCCGAAGCGGTCCATGGCGAGGGGAATGACGAGCCCGGCGAGCGCCGCCACCACGAGGTTCAGCATCATGGCGAGCGCCATCACGCCCCCGAGCGCCACGTTGCGGTACAGGAGCCAGGCGACGAACCCGAGGACGCTGCCCCAGAGGGCGCCGTTGAGGACGCTGATGCCGAGCTCCTTCGCGAGGAGGCGGCGGGCATTGGAGGCGCTCATCTGGTCGAGCGCGAGCGACCGGACGATGAGGGTGGAGGTCTGGTTGCCGGAGTTCCCCCCGATGCCCGCCACGATCGGCATGAGGGCGGCGAGCGCCGCCAGCCGCTCGATGGAGCCCTCGAAGGCGCCCACCACGCGGGAGGCCACGAACGCCGTGCACAGGTTCAGCGCGAGCCACGGGGCGCGGTTCTTGGCCGAGGACCACACCGAGGAGAAGAGGTCCTCCTCCTCGCGCAGGCCGACCTTGGCGAACTCCTGGGCCTCCTGGCGCTCGCGCACGAAGTCGAGGACCGCGTCCACGGTGAGGCGGGCGATCACGCGCCCGTCGGCCGAGACGACGGGCGCGCTCACGAGGTCGTAGCGCTCGAAGGCCTGGGCGGCCTCGTCGGCGTCGCTGTCGGGGAGGAAGGACACGATGTCGCGGTCGAGCAGGTTCGCCACCTCCTCGTCGGGGTCGCTCACGAGGAGGCGCTTCAGGGGCAGGACGCCCCGCAGGTGGTCCTCCCGGTCCACCACGAAGAGGGCGTCGGTCTGGCCGGGCAGCTCGTCGAAGCGGCGCAGGTACCGCAGCGCCACCTCGCAGGTCACGTCCTCGCGGATGCTGACCGTCTCGAAGTCCATGAGGGCGCCGACGCTGCCCTCGGGGTAGGACAGGGCCGACTGCAGGCGCGCGCGGTCGCCGGCGTCGCGCGCCTCGATGATGTCCTGCACCACCTCCTCGGGGAGGTCGGGGGCGAGGTCCGCGATCTCGTCCGCGTCGAGGTTGCGGGCGGCGGCGACGATCTCCGCCGAGTCCATGTCCGCGAGCAGGGTGTCGCGGACGCCGTCGGAGACCTCCAGCAGGATCTCGCCGTCGCGGTCGCTGTGCACCAGCCCCCACACCACGAGGCGCTCCTCGAGGGGCAAACCCTCGAGGATGTAGGCGACGTCGGCCGGGTGCAGCCCGTGGAGGCGCTTGGCGAGCTCGGCGAGGTTCTGCTTGTGGACGAGGGACTCGACGAGCTCGGGCCGGCGCGGGTCGCGCTCGCCCTGCCGGTGGACGAGCTCCTCCACCAGGCGCTGCTTGGCGAACATCTTCGAGATCGCGTCGAGATGTTCCTGCGGCGTGAGCGAGCGCGGCTTGTCGGTGGAAAGAGGCATGGGTCGGGTGGCCGGACGGGCCCGGGCGGGTCGCGGGTATTCTAGGCCGCGGACCCGCGCCGCGGCCGTTTCGGGACGATTATTTTCGCCCGGGCCCCTAGGGGAGCTCCGCCGCCCCCATGCGCGAAAGCACGATCTGCGTCTTGCGCTCCAGCCACGGCGTGGCCCGGTTGCGGTCGTAGAAGCGCGGGTTGGGAACCATCGCCGCGAGGCGCGCGGCCTGCACGGGCGTGAGCGCCGCCGCGCTCACCCCGTAGTAGTGCCGCGCCGCGGCCTCGGCGCCGAAGACGCCGTCGCCCCACTCGATCACGTTCAGGTAGATCTCGAGGATCCGGCGCTTGTCCATGACGCTCTCCATCATCACGGTGACCATCGCCTCCTGCGCCTTGCGCCAGGGGGTGCGGCTGCCCGAGAGGAAGAGGTTCTTGGCGAGCTGCTGCGAGATCGTCGAGCCGCCCGCGACCACCTTGCCGCGCTTCTGGTTCTTCTCCCAGGCCTTCTGCATCGCCTCCCAGTCGAATCCCTCGTGGTCGGAGAACTTCGCGTCCTCCGCCGCCACCACCGCGCGCTTCAGGTGCACGGAGATCCGCGCGTAGGGCACCCACTGGTGGCGCAGCCTCGCGTCGGGCCGGCGCTCGCGGGCGCGCTCGAGGCGATCCTCCATGAAGGCCGTGGACGCGGGATCGTGGCTCCTCCACCACGCGAGTCGCGCGAGGATCGACAGCTCGTAGCCGACGAAGGCCACCGCGAGCCCGAGCGCGGCCCAGCCCGCGACGCGCGCGATCCGGCTCACGCCTGGCGCAGCGCGGCGATGACGCGGGCGGTTTCCGGCCACTTTCCGCGCCAGAGGAAGAAGGATTCCGCGGCCTGCTCCACGAGCATGCCGAGCCCGTCGCTCGCGCGGGCCCCGGCGGCCGTCGCGAGGTCGAGGAAGGCGCGCGCCGCCGGCCCGTAGGCCATGTCGTAGGCGTTCGCGCCCGGGGCGAAGAGGCCGGCGGGCAGCACGAGGTGTTCTCCGCGCGTGGAGGAGGAAGTGGCGTTCAGCACGAGATCGTAGCCCTCTCCCATCGCGTCGAGCCCCGCGCCCTCCACCTTTCCGGCGTCGCGGAAGCGCGCCGCGAGATCGAGCGCGCGCTCGCGCGTCCGGTTGGCGATGACCAGGCGCGCCGGGGAAAGCGCGAGCAGGGGCGCGATCACGCCGCGCGCGGCGCCGCCGGCGCCCAGGACGAGGATGCGCCGGCCTTCCAGCGCGAGGCCGAGGTTTCGCGTGAGGTCGCGCACGAGTCCCGCGCCGTCGGTGTTGTCGCCGAGGATCGCGCTCCCGCGACGGGCGAGGCAGTTCACGGCGCCCGCGCGCTCGGCGCGTTCCGTGCGCTCCCCGGCGAAGGCGAAGGCCTCCTCCTTGAAGGGCAGCGTCACGTTGGCGCCGCGGCCGCCGCCGGCGAAGAACTCGCCCGCGGCTCGCGCGAAGTCCCCCGGCTCGACGAGGAGGCGTCCGTACGCCATCGACTCGCCGCAATCCCTCGCGAAGCGAGCGTGAATCTCGGGCGAGCGCGAATGCGCGACGGGATTGCCGATGACGACGTAACGGTCCATGGATCCGGGCGCTTTTCTTGATCGGGACGAATGCGGCGCGTTGCGCCCGGCGCCATGATAGCCGCCGTGGGTCGCCTGCCGCGAACCGTATATATAGTGGAGGTGCCCGCCGAGGGGTTGGGGCCGAAGATGCCCGAAAACGGTGCGTTGTTTTATGCTATGCACCATGTTCGGGCGCCGCATC
Source organism: uncultured Pseudomonadota bacterium (assembly GCA_937898635.1). Taxonomy (GTDB): domain Bacteria; phylum Pseudomonadota; class Gammaproteobacteria; order Burkholderiales; family Usitatibacteraceae; genus FEB-7. Next base: position 52,378 of record CALEJW010000235.1, read on the forward strand.
GAAGCCCTCGAGCTTTGGGCAAACAAAATCAATGACTTGCCACTGCTTTGCCGTGGCATGCATCCTGCTATTCCAAGGGCTCCCACCGTTTATCACCCCGATCCATTCCCCATTCTGGGGCGTCATCCCTCAACCAGGAGAAAGAGTCATGGCAGCGGCCGATGTCTTGAAGATGATCAAGGAAAACGAGGTCAAGTTCGTGGACCTGCGCTTTACCGACACGAAGGGCAAGGAGCAGCACGTGTCGGTGCCCGCGAAGGCCTTCGGCGAGGACAAGTTCAAGGACGGCCACGCGTTCGACGGCTCGTCGATCGCCGGCTGGAAGGGCATCGAGGCCTCCGACATGCTGCTCATGCCGGACGCGGATTCCGCCCGCATGGACCCGTTCATGGACGAGCCGACGCTCAACATCTCCTGCGACGTGATCGAGCCGTCCACGGGCAAGGGCTACGACCGCGACCCGCGCTCCATCGCGAAGCGTGCGGAGGCCTACCTCAAGAGCTCCGGCCTCGGCGACACCGCCTACTTCGGCCCGGAGCCCGAGTTCTTCATCTTCGATGCGGTCGAGTGGAAGGTGGACATGTCGGGCAGCTTCGTGAAGATCTTCTCGGAGGAGGCGCCGTGGTCCTCCGACGGCAAGTTCGAGGGCGGCAACCTCGGGCACCGTCCCCCGGTGAAGGGCGGCTATTTCCCGGTGCCCCCGGTCGACTCCCTCCAGGACATCCGCTCCGCCATGTGCCTCGCGCTCGAGGAGCAGGGCGTGGAGGTCGAGGTGCACCACCACGAGGTGGCGGCCCCCGGCCAGTGCGAGATCGGCACGAAGTTCGAGACGCTGGTGAAGCGCGCCGACTGGCTGCAGATCCTCAAGTACACGGTGTGGAACGTCGCGCGCTCCTACGGCAAGACCGCGACCTTCATGCCCAAGCCCGTCGTGGGCGACAACGGCTCGGGCATGCACGTGCACCAGTCGGTGTGGAAGGGCGGCCAGAACCTCTTCGCCGGCGACGGCTACGCGGGCCTCTCGGAGTTCGCGCTCTACTACATCGGCGGCGTCATCAAGCACGCGAAGGCGCTCAACGCGATCACCAACCCCGGCACCAACTCCTACAAGCGGCTCGTCCCCGGGTTCGAGGCGCCGATCAACCTCGCCTACTCCGCGCGCAACCGCTCGGCCTCCTGCCGCATCCCCTTCGTGTCGAGCCCCAAGGGCCGGCGCGTCGAGGTGCGCTTCCCCGACCCGACGGCGAACCCCTACCTCGCCTTCGCCGCGCTCCTGATGGCGGGCCTGGACGGCGTGCAGAACAAGATCCACCCCGGCGATCCGCTGGACAAGAACCTCTACGACCTGGAGCCCGAGGAAGCCGCGAAGGTGCCGCATCCCTGCGCCTCGCTCGACGAGGCGCTCGCGAGCCTCGACAAGGACCGCGACTTCCTCACGCGCGGCGGCGTGTTCTCAAACGACATGATCGATGCCTACATCGCCCTCAAGTACGAGGAGGTGCAGCGCTTCCGGATGACCACGCACCCCGTGGAGTTCGACATGTACTTCTCGGCCTGAAGCGGCCGGGCATCGCGGCAAGGGGCGGCGCCGTCCGCCCCTTTTTACTGGCCCCTCGGGGAGCCGCGCCTTGTGGTCGGCACCGGCCCGAACCACAAGGTATGGGACATTTTGCGTCTAGGCCATTGATCTCGTTGACTTTTCAGATGACCCCTCCCTATCCTGACCGTCCCCTGTCGCACGTGGGAGCGGGTCATGAAGTCACTCTGGATCGGCGTCGCCGCGAGTCTCGCCGCGCCGCTGGCGCTTGCGCAGACCCTCATCTACAAGCACGTGGACGAGAACGGCCGCGTCACCTACACGAACCGCCCGATGAAGGGCGCGACGGTCGTGGATCTCGAGCCGCTCAGCACGATCCCCGCGTTGGTCCCGCCGTCGGTCCTGGCCGAAAAGCCGGCGGCACCGGCCGCGGAGAAGCCCGCCGCGAAGCCCGCCGTCGCGATCGTCACGCCGAAGGCGTTGCCGACGAAGGTCGCGTCCATAGACCGCGAGACGCAGCGCAGCCGCGACGACGTCCGGCGCAGGATCCTGGAGGACGAGCTCGCGCAGGAGGAGAAGTCCCTCGCCGCGACCCGCAAGGCGCTCCTGGACGAGCGCCAGAACCCGCTGCTCATCGCCGCCGTGCGCGTCGCGCAGCAGGCCACCGACCCCACCCCCGCGCAGCAGGCCGAGATGCGCGCGAACATCGACCGCGCGTCCGGACGGATCCGCGGCCTGCAGGCCACCGTCGCCGAGCACGAGAAGAACATCGAGGCGCTCAAGAAGGAGCTCGGCGCGCTCAAGCCGTAGCCTCGCGCAGTCCCCTCTTCCGGCAATCCCCTCCTGCCGACCCGCCAGCGACCTTCGCTGGCGCGGTTCCTGCTTTTTCCCTTCCGGGCAGGCGCGCGTGAACTCCCCGTTTCCGGGCCTCGAGCTCCTCGCGACCGCCGTGCTCGTGCTCGACGACCGACTCCACGTGACCTACGCCAACCCCGCCGCAGAGACGCTCCTCGCCCACGGGCGCAAGCACCTCATCGGCACGCCCCTCTCGAAGGTGCTGCCCGGGAACGACGCCTTCCTCGCGCGGCTGGCGCAGGCCGTCGCCGAGGATTCGGGCTTCAACGAGAACGAGCTCTCGCTCGAGCTGGCCGGGCAGCCCGCGATGGTCCATTGCGTCGCGGTGCCCGTCGAGGAAGGCGATGCGAGGCTGCTGATCGAGCTGCGCGAGCTCGACCAGCAGCTTCGCATCGCGCGCGAGGCGAAGCTCCTCGAGCAGCAGCAGGCCAACCGGGAGCTGATCCGCAACCTCGCCCACGAGATCAAGAACCCCCTGGGCGGCATCCGCGGCGCCGCGCAGCTGCTCGAGCGCGAGCTTCCCGAGGCGGACCTGAAGGAGTTCACGCAGGTGATCGTGAAGGAGGCCGACCGCCTCCAGGCCCTGATGAACCGGATGCTCACGCCGCACCGCCTGCCGCAGATCGAGATGCTCAACGTGCACGAGGTGACCGAGCGCGTTCGCACGCTGCTGCTCGCCGAATTTCCCGGCGGCCTCCACATCCGCCGCGACTACGACCCGAGCCTGCCGGACCTGCCCGGCGACAAGGAAAGCCTCCTGCAGGCCATCCTCAACGTGGCGCGCAATGCCGCGCAGGCGATGGCCGGCCGGGGCGAGATCCGTTTTCGCACGCGCATCGCGCGGCAGGTGACGATCGCCCGCACGCGCCACCGGCTGGCGGTGTGCCTGGAGATCGAGGACGACGGCCCCGGCGTCCCCGCCGACCTCGCGGGCAAGATCTTCTACCCGCTGGTGAGCGGGCGCGAGGGCGGCACGGGACTCGGCCTGTCGCTCGCGCAGAGCTACGTGCACCAGCACCACGGGCTCATCGAGTTCGAGAGCGTCCCCGGACGCACCTGCTTCACGATCCTGCTGCCGGTGCGCGACCCCGGCCAGGCCGGGCTCGCGCGCCACCCCTGATGGAAGGCCACGCCATGAATCCCGTCTGGATCATCGACGACGACCGCTCGATCCGCTGGGTCTTCGAGAAGGCGCTCACGCGCGAGGGCATCGAGCACCGGAGCTTCGCGACCGCCCGCGAGGCGCTCGAGCGCCTCGCCGAGGAGCCGCCCCAGGTCGTCGTGAGCGACATCCGCATGCCCGGGCTTTCCGGGCTCGAGTTCATGCAGGCGCTCAAGGAGCGGCTCCCGTCGACGCCGGTGATCGTGATGACCGCCTACTCGGATCTCGAGAGCGCGGTGGCGGCCTTCCAGGGCGGCGCCTTCGAGTACCTGCCGAAGCCCTTCGACGTGGATCACGCGGTCGAGCTGGTGCGCCGCGCGCTCGAGGAGAGCCGGCGCCGCGTGGACGCGCCGCCGGCGGACGCCGAGACGCCCGAGATCCTCGGGCAGGCGGGCGCCATGCAGGAGGTCTTCCGCGCCATCGGCCGGCTCTCGCAGTCGCACGCGACCGTCCTCATCACCGGCGAGTCGGGCACGGGCAAGGAGCTCGTGGCGCGGGCGCTCCACCGCCACAGCCCGCGCGCGGGCAAGGCCTTCATCGCGATCAACACCGCGGCGATCCCGAAGGACCTCCTCGAGAGCGAGCTCTTCGGCCACGAGCGCGGCGCCTTCACCGGCGCCCAGGCCATGCGCCGCGGCCGCTTCGAGCAGGCCGAGGGCGGCACGCTCTTCCTGGACGAGATCGGCGACATGCCGCCGGAGCTGCAGACGCGGCTGCTGCGCGTGCTCTCCGACGGGCAGTTCTACCGCGTCGGGGGCCACACCCCCATCACGGCGAGCGTGCGCGTGATCGCCGCGACCCACCAGGACCTGGAGGCGCGCGTGCGCCAGGGGCTCTTCCGCGAGGACCTCTTCCACCGCCTGAACGTGATCCGCCTGCGCCTGCCCAGCCTGCGCGAGCGTCGCGAGGACATCCCCGTGCTCGCGCGGCACTTCCTCGCGAGCAGCGCGCGCGAGCTCGGCGTGGACGGCAAGCGCCTCACCGACGGCGCCCTGCGCTTCCTCTCGACGCGCGAGTTCCCCGGCAACGTGCGCCAGCTGGAGAACCTCTGCCACTGGCTCACGGTCATGGCGCCCGGGCAGGTCGTCGACGTGGCGGACCTCCCGCCGGAGATCCGCGGCGAGGTGCCCGCGTCCGCGGGAACGGGCGAGGGGGAATGGCGCCAGGCCCTGGAGCGGGAGGTCACGGCGCGCCTCGCGCGGGGCGAGACCGGAATCGCCGAGGCGCTCACGCGCGACTTCGAGTCCGCGCTCATCTCGCGCGCGCTCGCCCACACGGGCGGGCGGCGCATCGAGGCCGCGAGCCTGCTCGGCATCGGCCGGAACACCCTCACGCGCAAGGTCCAGGAGCTGCGGATCGACGCGAAGGACTAGCCCGCGCGCAGCTAGCGCGCGAAACGCCGCTCGAACTCCGCGGGCGGCAGCGCCGGGCTCGCGTAGAAGCCCTGGTACTCGTCGCAGCCCAGGGCCTTCAGGCTGTCGAACTGGGCCTCGGTCTCCACGCCCTCGGCGATCACGGCGAGCCCGAGCGAATGGGCCATCGCGATGATGGCGCGCACGATCGCCTGGTCGCCCGCGTCCGGGCCGATGTCGCGCACGAAGGAGCTGTCGATCTTGATCGCGTCCACCGGCAGGGACTTGAGGTACGAGAGCGAGGAGTAACCCGTGCCGAAGTCGTCGATCGAGAGCCCGACCCCGCGCTCGCCCAGCCGGTGGAGGAGCGCCGCCTTCTCCTCGAGGTTCTGCATGAGGATGCTCTCGGTGATCTCGAGCTCCAGCGTGGCCGGCTCGATGCCCGCGGTGCGCAGGGTGCCGTCGATCGCGCGGAAGAGCCGGTCGCCGTCGGCCACCTGGCCCACGGAGAGGTTCACGGAAAGGCGGAAATCCCGGCCGAGCGCCGCCTGCCACTCGCGCGCCTGCAGGCAGGCCTTCTCGAGGACCCACTCGCCGATGGGCACGATGAGCCCGGAATCCTCCGCGACGTCGATGAACTTCTCCGGCAGGAGGAGCCCGCGGCGCGGGTGCGACCAGCGCACCAGCGCCTCCATGCCGGTGAGCGCCCCGTCGGACATGCGGATCCGCGGCTGGTAGTGGAGCACGAGCTCGTTCCTGCGCAGCGCGAGGCGCAGGTAGTTCTCGATGGACAGCCGCTCCTGGGCCCGCGCGTTCATCTCCGAGGAGAAGAACTGGAAATTGTTCCGGCCCTTCTCCTTGGCGAAGTACATCGCCACGTCGGCGTGCTTCATGAGCGTGGCGCTGTCCTTTCCGTCGGCCGGGTAGAGGCTGATGCCGATGGAGCACGAGGTGTTGAGGTGCTGGTTGCCGATGAGCATGGGAGCGCCCATGGCCGTGATCATCTTCTCGGCCACCTGCTGGGCCGCCTCGTCGTCCGGGTCGCGCAGGTTCTCGAGGATGACCGCGAACTCGTCGCCCCCGAGCCGCGCCACGGTGTCGGAGGCGCGCGTGCAGGCCGTGAGCCTCGTCGCGACCTCCTTGAGCAGCTCGTCGCCCACGTCGTGGCCGAGGGAGTCGTTGATGGTCTTGAAGCGGTCGAGATCGATGAACATGAAGGCGAAGCCGCTTCTCTGGCGCGCCGCGTTCACGATGCCCTGCTCGAGGCGGTCGTGCAGGAGGATGCGGTTGGGAAGCCCCGTGAGGGGGTCGCGCGTGGCGAGGTACTCGGCGCGCTCCTCCGCCTCCTTGCGCTTGGTGACGTTGGTCGAGGTGCCCGTCATCCGCAGCGCCCGTCCCGCGTCGTCGCGCTGCGTGACCTTGCCGCGCGAGTAGATCCAGATCCACTCGCCGGAAGCGTGCCGCACGCGGTACTCGCACTCGAACTCCTCGCTCACGCCCCGCACGGCGTTGGCCACGGCCGCCTCGTGCAGGTTCGCGTCCTGCGCGTGGTCCCAGCCCCGCACCTCCTCCCACGCGGCCGTGAACTCGCGCCGCCGCTCGCCCACGAGCGCCGACCAGCCCTCGTTGAAGTAGACGCGGTTGGAGCGCAGGTCCCAGTCCCACAGGGCGAGCGAGGAGCCGGTGAGCGCGAGGTCGAGCCTTTCCTTCGCGCGCAGCGTCTGTTCCTCGGCGCGCTTCCTCTCCGAGATGTCGCGCCCGAAGCCCATCACGCAGGCCTCGCCGGCCACGCGGATCGGCTTCCCCGTGAACGAGTAGGGTCGCCCCGTTCCCGCCTTGTCGACCATCCGCGCTTCCACGGTGATCTCGCGGCCGTGCTCGAGCACCTCGCGGATGGCCGCGTCGACGACCGCGCGGTCGGCGGGGGCGATGAAATCCAGGGGCCGCATCGACGCGATCTCGAGCGTGGTGTAACCCGTCTCGCCCTGCATCCTCGCGTTCCAGCGCAGCATCTCGCCCTCGCGCGAGAAGAGGAAGAAGGCCCCGGGCAGGCTCTCGATCACCGCGTCGGAGAACTCGCGCTCGCGCGCGAGCTGCTCCTGCGCCTCCTCCGCCCGCTCCCCGGCGGCGAGCGCGTCGTCCCTGGGCACGGACGCGCGCCTCGCCTCCAGCCGCGCCATGGCGAGCGTGGCGAGGTTCTCGAGCGCGGTGCGCTCCGCGCCCTCCAGCCGGCGCGGCACGCGGTCGGCCACGGCGAGCGCCCCCACGGCGTGGCCGTCGGGCGTCACGAGGGGCACCGCGCACAGGAAGCGCAGGCGCGGCTCTTCCGCCACGAGCGGGTGCGTGCGCAGCTCCGTGGCCATCGCGTCCTCGACCTCGACGAAGCTCGCGGGGCACTCGCCCCGGAAGACGATCCGCCGCGCGCCGGCGAGCTCCCGGAAGCCGATGCCCGCTCCCGCCTTGACCCACTCGCGCTCGCCGTCGTGGAAGGCGAGCCAGGCCATGGGCGCGCGCAACGCCTCCTGCGCCCGCCGCGCGAGGTCGTCGAAGGCGGGCTCCGGGGGCGTGCCGAGGATGCGGTACGCGGCGAGCCTCGCGAGCCTTTCCTCTTCCCGGGCCGAGGGCTTCGCCGCCAGGGCGGGCCTCATGGACCGATCTCGCAGAGGACCGGGGCGTGGTCCGACGGGCGCTCGAGCCGGCGCGGCTCCACGTCGATCGCGCACGAACGGCAGCGCGAGGCGAGCGCGGGCGACAGGAGGATGTGGTCGATCCTGAGGCCGAGGTTGCGCCGGAACGCGGCCATGCGGTAGTCCCACCAGCTGAAGGATTTCTCGGGCTGCTCGAAGAGGCGGAAGGCGTCGCGGAACCCGAGCGCCGCGAGCGCCCGGAGCGCCTCGCGCTCCGGCTCGCTCGCGAGCACCTGTCCCCGCCACGCGTCCGGATCGTGCACGTCGCGATCCTCCGGCGCGACGTTGTAGTCGCCGAGCACGGCCACCTCGCTCGCTCGCGCGAGTTCGCCCCTGAGCCAGCCGGCGAGCGCGGAAAACCAGCGCAGCTTGTAGTCGTACTTGTCGGATCCCACCGCCTGCCCGTTGGGGCAGTAGACGCTCACCACGCGCACGCCGCCCACGTCGGCCGCGATCACGCGCTTCTGCAGGTCGGCGAAGCCGGGAATGCCGCGCGAGACGTTGACGGGCTCTTCGCGCGAGACGATCGCCACGCCGTTGTAGGTCTTCTGCCCGTCGTGGACCCAGCGGTAGCCCGCCGCCTCGATCGCCGCCGCGGGAAAGGCGGCGTCCTCGCACTTCGTCTCCTGCAGGCACATCGCGTCGGGGGCGTGGCGGGCGAGGAAGTCGAGGAGATGGGGAAGCCGGACCTTGAGCGAGTTCACGTTCCAGGTCGCGAGCTTCATGGCCGGTCGTTCCCGCGAAGGCCGGCTCTGCGCGCGGGGTCTACTTGGGCGCGTCGGCCGCGTCCGGCGCCTGCGGCGTCTCGGCCTTCTTCGCCGGCGCGCTCGGGCGCGGGGGCACCTGCCCGGGAAGCGCCGTGCGCGGGTAGCCCGCGCCGTCGAGGGCCGAATTCCAGGCCCCCTCCTCGAAACCCTTCACCTTCGACGCGCCCACCGTGAGGACGGGCACCTCGATCGCGCCCACGAGCTTCTTCAGGGCTTCCGCGTCGTCCGCGTTGCCCTGGGCGTCGCGCTCGCTGAACGGGATCCCGCGCCTGGAGAGGAGCTCGCGGCCCTGGCGGCAGGGGTCCCCGCAGTCGGCGCCGGTGAAAAGCGTCACGGGCGACTTCTGCATCGCGATCTGGGTCGCGTAGGGCAGCTGCGAGGATTCGGCGTAGCCGCCGCCCACGCGCTTCTGCGTGAGGCTCTTGGCGGGCTCCGGCGGGGGCGTGTCCGAATAGTGGACCTTGCCGTCCTTGTCCACCCAGCGGTAGACGTTCGTCTGCGCGGCGGCGAGCGCCGGCAGCATCAGCGCCGCGGCGAGCAGCGCGGCCAGGCGATGGGGGGTGGGCATCGGTTCCTCCGTCAGGCGGTGGCGTCCATCCCATTATGCCGCAGGAGGGCGTCGATCCGGGGCTCGCGGCCGCGGAAGGCGACGAACGACTCGAGCGCGGGACGGCTGCCGCCGACGCCGAGGATCTCGTCGCGGAAGCGCCCGCCCGTCGCCGGGTTGAGGACGCCTTCCTCCTCGAACGCGCCGAAGGCGTCGGCGGAGAGCACCTCGGCCCACTTGTAGCTGTAGTAGCCCGCGGCGTAGCCGCCGCCGAAGATGTGCGAGAACTGGTTGGGAAAGCGGTTCCATTCGGGCGGGTGCACGACCGCCACCCGCCGGCGCACGCGCCCGAGGAGGTCCAGGACCGAATCGGCGGCGCGGTCGAAGTCGTGGTGCAGGTGCATGTCGAAGAGCGCGAACTCGATCTGGCGCACGAACTGCATGCCGCCCTGGAAGTTCTTCGCCGCGACCATCCGGTCGAAGAGGGCGCGCGGCAGGCGCTCCCCGGTGTCGGCGTGCCGCGACATGTGGGAGACCACCTCCCACTCCCAGCAGAAGTTCTCCATGAACTGCGAGGGCAATTCCACCGCGTCCCACTCGACCCCGGCGAGCCCCGAGACCGACAGGTCGTCCACGCGCGTGAGCAGCTGGTGCAGGCCGTGGCCGAACTCGTGGAAGAGCGTGATCACCTCGTCGTGGGTGAAGAGCGCGGGCCGGCCGCCCACGGGCGCGGAGAAGTTGCAGGTGAGGAAGGCGACCGGGGTCTGCACGCCCCCCGCGAGCCGCCGGCGGTTCCTCGCGTCGTCCATCCACGCGCCGCCGCGCTTGGCCTCGCGGGCGTGCAGGTCCAGGTAGAACTGGCCCAGGGTCGCGCCCATCGCGTCCTCGATCGCGTAGAAGCCCACGTCCGCGTGCCAGGTCTCGGCCTCGGCGCGCCGCACCTTCACGCCGTAGAGCGTCTCGACCACGCGGAAGAGCCCGGCGAGCACCGCGTCCTCCGGGAAGTAGCGCCTCACGTCCTCGTCGGAGAACGCGTAGCGCTTCTGGCGCAGCCGCTCGCTGGCCCATGCCACGTCCCAGGCCCGGACCTCGGCGAGTCCCAGCTCGGCGCGGGCGAACTCGGTCACCTCCGCCATGTCGCGTTCCGCGAAGGGCTTGGCTCGCGCCGCGAGGTCCTCGAGGAAGGCGATGACCTCCGCCGGGGACTTCGCCATCTTGGTCGCGAGCGAGACCCCGGCGAAGGCCGGGTAGCCCAGGAGCGAGGCGACTTCCTCGCGCTTGTCGAGGACGGCGGCGATGAGGGGCGTGTTGTCCCACTCGGGGCGGCCGAACTCGGAAGCCCGCGTGACGAAGCCGCGGTACATCTTCTCGCGCAGCGGGGCGTGGTCGGCGTACTGCAGGACCGGCAGGTAGCAGGGCATGTGCAGCGTGAGCTTCCAGCCCTCCCGGCCCTGCGCCGCGGCCGCCTGCCGCGCCGTCTCCAGGACGTCGGCGGGGATGCCCGAGAGCTCGGCGGGATCGGTGACGAAGAGGGCGAAGTCGTTGGTCGCGTCGAGCACGTTGTCCTGGAAGCGCGCCGAGAGCGCGGCGAGCTCCTCCTGGAGCTTCGCGAAGCGGGCCTTTGCCGGCGCCGGCAGCTCGGCGCCGCCGAGGCGGAAGTCGCGCAGCGCGTTCTCCACGTGGCGGCGCCGCGCCGGGGAGAGTTCCGCGAAGGCGGGCGAGGCGGCGAGCGCCTTGTAGCGCGCGAAGAGGCGCAGGTCCTGGCCCTGCTCCGTCGCGAACTGGGTCACCCTGGGCAGCGCCGCGTTGTAGGCCTCCCGCAGCGCCGGCGCGTTCACCACCGCGTTCAGGTGCGAGACCTGGGCCCAGGCGCGCGCGAGCCTTTCGTTGGCGCTCTCGAGCGGTTCGACGAAGCTGTCCCAGGCGGGCGGCGCGCCGTCGGCGGCGAGGCGCTCGATCGTCGCCCGCCCCTCGGCGACGAGCGCCTCGACGGCCGGGACGACGTGCTCCGGCCGGATCGCGGCGAAGCGCGGAAGCGCGGAAAAGTCGAGCAGCGGGTTCTCCATGGGAATCCGTCCGGGGAAAGGGAAAGGGGGAACTAGCCGGTGTACACGACGCGCCCGTCGACGATCGTCGACGCCACGCGCCCGGCGACTTCCAGGCCGAGGAAGGGCGAATTGCGCCCCTGGCTCGCGAGCGCGGCCGGCGTCACCCGCCAGCGACGCACGGGATCGAAGAGGCACAGGTCGGCCGCGCGCCCCGGGGCGAGGGAGCCCGCCTCGATGCCGAGCACCGCGGCGGGTCGCGAGGTCGCCGCGGCGAGCGTGTCCGCGAGGTCGAGCTTCATCTCCTCGCCCCAGCGCAGCACCAGCGGCAGGAAGAGCTCGAGGCCGGTGGCGCCGGGCTCGGCTTCGCCGAAGGGGACCTGCTTCGCGTCGTCGTCGACCGGCGTGTGGTCGGAGCACACGGCGTCGATCGTCCCGTCCGCGAGCGCCTGGCGCAGGGCCTCGCGGTCGGCCGCGTCGCGAAGCGGCGGCACCAGCCGGGTGTTCGCGTCGAACCCGCCGGCGTCGCGGTCGCAGAGGTGCAGGTGGTGCATGCCCACGTCGCAGGTGAGCGCGAGGCCGCGCGCCTTGGCCGCGGCCACCAGCGCCACGCCGCGCCCGGTCGAGAGCCTCGCGACGTGGACCCGCGCGCCGGTGGCCTCGGCGAGCTCGAGGATCGCGTGCAGCGCCACCGTCTCCGCCACCGCGGGAATGGGCGGCAGTCCCAGGCGCGTGCTCACCTCGCCCTCGTGGGCGACGCCGCCGTGGGCGAGATGCGCGTCCTGCGGCCGCAGCCACACGGCGTGCCCGAAGGTCGCCGCGTAGCGCATCGCCTGGAGCAGCACGTTCAGGTCGGTGAGCGGGGCATCGGCCTGGAAGAAGCCGACGCAGCCCGCCTCGGCGAGCTCGCCCATCTCCGCGATCTTGCGACCCTCCAGGGCGAGCGTCAGGGCGCCCAGCGGGTACACGCGGGCCTGCCGCAGGCTCTCGGCGCGGCGCTTGAGCATCTCGACCAGGCCCGGCTCGTCGAGCGGCGGATCGGTGTCCGGCGGGCAGGCGAGCGAGGTCACGCCGCCCGCGACGGCCGCCTGCATCTCGGATTCGAGCGTCGCCCGGTACTCGAGCCCCGGCTCGCGCAGGCGCGCGGCGAGGTCCACGAGCCCGGGGCAGGCGACGAGCCCCTTCGCGTCGATCGTCCGGTCCGGCCGGAAGCCGTCGGGCGCGGCGCCGACGGCGGCGATGCGCCCGTCCGCGAGGTGCAGGGGCGTGGTCTCGTCGCGGCCCGTGGCCGGGTCGATCACGCGGGCGTTCAGGATGGCGATCTTCATGTCGTCGGGGGGCGGTTTCGTTCGCGGGATCGCGGCGGCGGCGCGAGGGACGGTCGCGGGACGGGGCTCATGCGTTCCCCGCGAGGATGGCCATCACCGCCATGCGCACGGCGATGCCGTAGGTCACCTGCGGCATGATCACGCTGTGGCTGCCGTCGGCCACGCCCGAGTCGATCTCCACGCCGCGGTTGAGCGGCCCCGGGTGCATCACGATCGCGTCGGGCCGGGCGCGGGCGAGCTTCTCCGGCGTGAGCCCGTAGGCCTTGTGGAACTCCCCGGCCGAGGGCAGGAGCGGCCCGCTCATGCGCTCGTTCTGCAGGCGCAGCGTGATCACCACGTCGCAGTCGCGCAGGCCCTCCGCCATGTCGTGGAAGACGCGCACGCCGAGGCGCTCCACGTCCGCCGGCAGGAGCGTCTTGGGCCCGATCACGCGCACCTCGGGCACGCCGAGGGTCTTCAGCGCGTGGATCTGCGAGCGCGCCACGCGCGAGTGCAGGACGTCGCCCACGATGGCCACGGCGAGGCGGGTGAAGTCGCGCTTGTAGTGGCGGATCGTGTACATGTCGAGGAGGCCCTGCGTCGGGTGCGCGTGGCGGCCGTCGCCCGCGTTCACGACGCTCACGCCCGCCTTCACGTGGCGGGCGATGAGGTGCGGCGCGCCCGCCTCGGCGTGGCGGACCACGAACATGTCCGCGTCCATCGCCTGGAGGTTCCACACCGTGTCGAGCAGCGTCTCGCCCTTGGCGGTCGAGGAGGCGCCGATGTTCAGGTTGATCACGTCGGCCGACAGGCGCTTGGCGGCGATCTCGAACGTGGTGCGCGTGCGCGTCGAGTTCTCGAAGAAGACGTTGAAGATGGACTTGCCGCGAAGCAGCGGCACCTTCTTCACCTCGCGCTCGTTCACGCTCACGAACTGCGAGGCGGTGTCGAGGATGTGCAGGATCATCTCCGCCGGCAGCCCCTCGGTGGTGAGGAGGTGGACGAGGCGCCCCTGGGCGTCGATCTGGGGGTTCGCGCTCATCCCGGCCTCCGCACGGCGGCGAGCCGCAGCTTGCCGCCCTCGTTCGTGAGCACGAGCTCCTCGGCCGGGTCGATCTCGACGAAGGCGCCCGTGAAGTCCGGGGCGACGGGAAGCTCCCTCCCGCCACGGTCGGCGAGGATCGCCAGGCGCACGCTCCGCGGCCGCCCGAAATCCCACAGCTCGTTCAGCGCCGCGCGGATCGTGCGGCCGGTGTGCAGCACGTCGTCCACCAGCACGATGTCGCGCCCCTCGACCTCGAAGGGCAGGTGGCTGCGGCGCGCCTCGCGGTGCAGGCCGATGCGGCCGAAGTCGTCGCGGTGCAGCGTCACGGCGAGGAGCCCGAGGGGCGTCTTCACGCCGAGCGCGCGGTGCAGCCGCTCGGCCACCCAGGCCCCGCCCGTGTAGATGCCCACGATGCCCGTTTCCGGGCCGGTCGCGGGCTGCATCTGCGCCACGAGGGCGGCGAGCAGGCGTTCCGGATCAGGCAGGGGTGCGCCCATGGCCCCCCCCATCGTTCGCTGGTTTCATGTCGTCGAGGTAGCTCTGCAGGATGAGGGTCGCGGCATGGGCATCGAGGTCGCCCTTGCCGCCCGTCCGGCCGCCGGCTTCGCGGATGCGCGAGGCGGCCTCGGCCGAGGTGAGGGTTTCGTCCACGAAGGCGACCGGGAGGCCGAAGCGCGCCTGGAGCCGGCGCGCGAACTTTCCCGCGTGCCGCGCCACCTCGTGCTCGCCGCCGTCCGCGTGGCGCGGCAGCCCGACCACGAATCCCGCCGGATGCCATTCGGCCACGAGCCGCTCGATCGCCGCGAACCGGGCCGCGTTCGCCTCCTCGGCGATGGCGGTCACGGGGTGCGCGAGGCGCGTCTCGGTCTCCCCGACGGCCACGCCCAGGCGCTTCTCCCCGAAATCGAAGGCGAGGATCGTGCCGGCGAGTTCGGGCGGGCGCGCGGCCGGCGCGCTCACGCGTGCCCCGCGTCTTCCGAGAGGTTCATGGTGCTGATGCCGAGGGCGCCGAGCGCCGCGTCGTAGCGGCCCTCGGGAGGCACGCGGAAGATCACGTCGAGGTCCGCGCTCACCGTGAGCCAGCCGTTGCGCTTGATCTCCTCCTCCAGCTGCCCCGGCGCCCAGCCCGCGTAGCCCAGGGCCACCAGCCGGTCCCGCGGGCCTTCGCCGCGGGCCATGGCCTCCAGGATGTCGCGCGAGGTGGTGAGCCCGATGTCGCCCACCGGGAGCGTCGAGCGCCAGTCGCCCACGGGCCGGTGCAGGACGAAGCCGTGCTCGAGCTGCACCGGCCCCCCGAAGAAGACCGGCTGGGAGGCGACGGGCTCGTTGTCGAAGTCGATCTCCACCTGCCGGAAGAGGGTTCCCAGGGTGACGTCCGTCGGGCGGTTGACCACCAGCCCGAGCGCCCCGCGCTCGTTGTGCTCGCAGATGAAGGTGAGGCTGCGGGAAAAATTCGGGTCGGCCATGCCGGGCATGGCGATCAGGAAGTGGCTCGTGAAGTTGATCGTTTGCATTTGCCACCGGACCCATATTCTAATTCCAACGCCCCCCGGGCGCCATCGCACCGGCGGCACGGGGACCCCCGAGCCGCCCCTTGACCGCGTACGACCGATCCCTCTTCTGGTTCCGCCGCGACCTGCGCGACCACGACAACGCGGGGCTTCACCACGCCCTCGTCTCGTCGCGCCAGGTCGCCTGCGCCTTCGTCTTCGACCGCGAGATCCTCGATGCGTTGCCTTCCCGGTCCGACGCCCGGGTGGCCTTCATCCACGCCTGCGTCGCGGAGCTGCGCGAGGCCCTCCGGGCCCTGGGCGGCGATCTCCTGGTGCTGCACGGCCACGCCCGGGAGGAGATCCCGGCCCTCGCCGCCCGCCTGGGTGCCGCCGCGGTCTTCGCGAACGAGGACTACGAGCCGGCGGCCGTCGCGCGCGACGAGGCCGTCGCCGGGGCGCTCGCCGCTTCGGGCCGGCGCCTCCACCTCGCCAAGGACCAGGCCGTCTTCTCCCGGGACGAGATCCTCACGCGAGGCGGCAAGCCCTTCGTCGTGTTCACGCCCTACCGGCGCGCCTGGCTCGCGAAGCTCGACGACTACTACCTGAAGGCCTACCCGGTGGCGAAGCACGCCGCGCGCCTCGCGAAGCCGCCCTTCCCGGCCACGCTCCCCTCGCTCGCGGACCTCGGCTTCGGCGCCGCGGCCACGGCGGCCTTCCCGGTTCCCGCGGGCATGAGCGGGGCACGCAGGCTCTTCGCGGACTTCGCGGGGCACATGGCCGAATACGCCCGCGCGCGCGACTACCCGGCGCTGGAGGGCGTCTCGCGGCTTTCCGCGCACAACCGCTTCGGCACCATCCCGATCCGCGAGCTCGCGCGCGCGGCGCGGGCCGCGGGCGGCGAAGGCGCGGACGCCTGGCTCTCGGAGCTCGCCTGGCGCGATTTCTACTTCCAGGTGCTGTGGCACCACCCGCACGCGGCGAGCGCGGCCTTCCGGCGCGAGTACGACGCCATCGCCTGGCCGGGCACCGACGAGCACTTCGACGCCTGGCGCGAGGCGCGCACGGGCTATCCGATCGTGGACGCGGCGATGCGCCAGATCGCGGCGACCGGGTGGATGCACAACCGGCTGCGCATGGTCGCCGCCTCCTTCCTCGTGAAGGATCTCCTCGTGGACTGGCGTCGCGGGGAGCGCTGGTTCGCCGAGAGGCTCCTCGACTTCGACCTCGCCGCGAACAACGGCGGCTGGCAGTGGTCGGCTTCCACGGGTTGCGACGCGCAGCCCTGGTTCCGCATCTTCAACCCCGTGACGCAGTCGGAGCGCTTCGACCCGCGCGGCGAGTTCATTCGCCGCTGGCTGCCGGAGCTCGCGCGCGTGCCCGACGCCCTCGTGCACGCGCCCTGGACGATGGGCCCGCTCGAGCAGCAGGCCGCGGGCTGCGTGATCGGCCGCGACTACCCCGCGCCCGTCGTCGACCACGCGGCGCAGCGCGG
>CALEJW010000236.1 GCA_937898635.1 uncultured Pseudomonadota bacterium
TGCAATTGGCGCACGCCCTGCGCCTCGCTGATCACGATTGCCGCCACGCGCCACTTTAGCCCGCCCGGAAGGCCCCGCGGCCGGAAAAATCCGCCCCTTTCCCCGGCCCGTATGCATGCGTAGAATGGCCGGGTCGACCCATTAACAGTCCGCGGATGAGCACCGAAAACGCCTTGCACGGGGAGCGCAACGGGTCCGAGCTGCCGGAGTGGCTCCTCGGCCTGGAGGCGCGCCTTCCCGTCCTCGACCGCCGTGAATTCGTCGAAGCGCTCGCGCCGCTGGTCTCGCGCCTGGAGTCGCCGCTGGGCGCGGCGGAATCCGCGGAGGCGACCCGCGTCGTCCTCTCCCTGTGCCGCCGGCTCTACGGCGAGGCCCGTTCCGGCGACGCGCTCCCGCTCGCGCAGGCGCTGCTCGCGCAGGCGGGGCTCGCGGGCGACAGCGTCCTCGAGCGGCGCGCCTCGGGCACCTGCGGGCTGCTCGCGGCGGACACGGGCGACGTCGTGGCGGCGATCGCCTACCACGCCCGCGCGCTCGCCATCGCCGCCGCCCAGGACGACCTCGTCGAGCAGGGCGGCACCTGGAACAACATCGGCCTCGCCTTCGCGGTGGCGGGCAACCACGAGCTCGCGGTCCGCTGCTTCCAGCGCGCGCTGGCGCTCGCGAAGCGCGTGCCCGGCCCGGCCTACTTCCGCTACAGCGCCCTGGCGAACCTCGCCAACGGCCTGTACCAGCTCGGCGACTTCGAGGAGGGGCTCCGGGCCGCGAACCTCGCCCTCGAGGAGCTTTCCCCCGAATTCCAGGCGGGCGACGCCCATGGCGCGATCCTGCTGCGCCGGAACGTGGTCCGCCTGCTGATCGCCACCGGCCGGACGGCCGAGGCCGATTGCCACATCCACGCGGTGGTGGCGCTCGCGGAACGGGTCCGGACGCCCCGCGCGCTCGTGGCGGCGGCGATCACGCGCGCGGCCCACGAGCTCGCCACCGGGCGGGTCGACATCGCGCTCACCCGGCTGGACGAGGCCCTCGAGAAGGCCCGCGGCGTCCCGGCGACCCTGCGCGACACCCTCGCCTTCGTCGTCCGGGCCGAGGAGGCCGCGGGCAACGCCGAGCGCGCGCTGCTGCGCTTCCAGGAGCTCTCGGAGCACGTCTACCGCGTGGCCGTGGAACGCGCCCGCGCGCACGTGGAGCTGGCGGGGCTGTGGGACGCCACCGAGACCCGCGGCGACAGCCAGCGCGAGCTGGCGCGGGCCCGGCTGGTGTCGCACCAGCGTCCGCACGGGGAGCCGGAGGAATGGAAGGCGCTGCAGCGCCTCGCCGTCGCCGCGGCGCTGCGCATCGACGACACCGGCTGGCACGGCGTGCGGGTCGGCGAGCTCACGAAGGCGCTCGCGGCGGCTTCCGGGGAATCCCCGTTGCAGGCCCTGGAGATCGGGCTCGCCGCGGAGCTGCACGACATCGGCCTCGCGTCGGTGCCGGAGGGCGTGCTCGCCAAGCGCGGCGCGCTGAACGCGCTCGAGCGCGAGCTGATCGAGCGCCATACCGAGGCGGGCGCGGAGATCCTGAGGGACGACCGGCATCCGCGCCTCATGCTCGCGCGCGACATCGCCAAGTACCATCACGCCCGCTGGGATGGCGAGGGCTACCCGGCGCGGGTCGGCGGCAGGTTCATCCCGCCCCCGGCGCGCATGTGCGCGGTGGCCTGCGCCTACGACGCCATGGTGTGCGGCCTCGGCCGCCACGAGGCCATGACGATGGGCGCGGCGCTCGCCGAGCTGCGGCGCGAGTCCGGCGGGCAGTTCGAGCCGGCGCTCGTGGAGCGCTTCGAGGCCGTGATCCGCGACGAGACGGCCGACCGGGGCATCGACACTTCCACCATGGCGGGCCTGGAGGATTTCCAGGAACTCGTCCTTTCGCTGCAAGAGGATAGGGGCTACATCTGATGACCACGAAGAAAATCGAGATCAACGACCGCGACCGGCAGATGCTGGAACTGCTCTCCAAGGGCTCCTCGAACCGCTCCATCGCGGAAAGCCTGGGGTACCGGGAGGGCACGATGCGCGTCTACCTGCACGGGCTCTACCGCAAGCTCGGCGTCGGCAACAAGACGAGCGCCGTCATCTGGTACTTCGACCGCCTGCGCGGCGAGCGCGAGGCCGCCGGCGGCGAGCTCCCGCAGGCCGCGGGAGCGCCCGCCGAGGAATCCTTCGGCGACATGGCGCTGCGCACGAGCCTCTTCGCCGCCCTCGGCGCGATGAGCATGTTCCTCGGGCCCTACGGCCGCGTGTGGGAGGCGGGCAGGCGCCTGAAGGGCGCGGGCGCCCCGGACGCGGAAACCGAGTCGCGCCGGCGCCAGTCGCGGCAGCTCTGGGAGGCGATGCTGCGCGGCGATTTCGCCTACGGGAAGCAGCTCTTCGACGAGGACCTCACGGCCCGCCTGCTCGTCGACTCGCCTTCCGACTGCGTCCTGCTCGCCTGCCTTCTGCGCCTCGGGGGCTACACGAAGGCCGCCGAAAGCGTCATGAACCAGCTCGCCAAGCGCAAGAAGGGCCGCATCGGCATCTCCACCCGCGAATCCGCCCTGCTCGGGGCGCTGCGAGACGCGGTGGACGGCAAGGTCGCCGACGGACTGGCCGGCCTCTACCGGCTGGCGACCGAGGGCGCGGCGAAGCCGCCCGCCCGGCAGGTCGCGACGGTGGCTCTCTATCACGCCTGCCGCGTGCGCAAGGAGCCCGAGCTCGCGCGCTCGGTGGCGAATGCCGTCTGGGCCGAGGCCGAGGCGGTGCGCCAGCAGTTGCTGGCGATGGGCGAGCGGCCGCTCGATCCCAAGGCCGCTGTCCCCAACCCGGCGTCGCCGAAGGCGAAGGCCGCAAGCGCCAGGCCCGCGAAGGCGTCCGGCGCCCGGGCCTCGATTCCCGGCTAGGCCCCGCCGGAACGGCAGGCCGGGAAGGCGCGATGAGCGCGAACCCGGCCAACGCCGCCCGGACAGCGTTCCTACGGCCAGACGGGGATGCCGTCGCCGCCGCCGACCAGCGCGAGTTCCCAGTCGCC
>CALEJW010000237.1 GCA_937898635.1 uncultured Pseudomonadota bacterium
CGGATTTCCACACCACGGCGAACGAGTACAGCGTCCCCAAGGCGCGCGCGCTCCTGGACATGTTCGGCTACCTCGACCGCGACGGCGACGGTTACCGGGAGATGCCCGACGGCAGTCC
The DNA here is from genome assembly GCA_937898635.1 of uncultured Pseudomonadota bacterium. Lineage (GTDB taxonomy): Bacteria > Pseudomonadota > Gammaproteobacteria > Burkholderiales > Usitatibacteraceae > FEB-7. Next base: position 119 of record CALEJW010000237.1, read on the forward strand.
GCTCGTGCTCCAGAACGCCTCCACGCCGAGCGCCCGCGACCAGCAGGTCGACGAGCTGTGGAAGCGCAGCATGGACGACGTGGGCCTCAGGATGAACTTCAAGAAGGCGAAGTGGCCCGACCTCCTCAAGGAGTCGAACGCCGGCAAGCTGATGATGTGGCAACTCGGCGGCGCCGCGTCATCGCCGGACGCGGACACCTGGCTCTCGGTGCTGTACGGGCCGAACTCGGGCTTCAAGGGCAACCGCGCGCGCTTCAGGCTCGAGGCCTACGACCGCCTCTACGAGAAGGCGCGCGTCACGCCCGACAGCCCCGAGCGCACGAAGCTCTACCAGGAGATGGCCAAGCTGATGGTGGCCTACGCCCCCTGGAAGGTGAATTCGCACCGCATCCTCACGGACATGTGGTATCCGTGGGTGATCGGCTACCGCCGCCCGCCCCTGCAGAGCAACAACTTCTGGAAGTACCTCGACATCGACCTCGCGAAGCGCCCGCCCTCCCACTGACCGGAAGCCCCGATGGACCCCATCGCCCACCTCGCCCTCGCCACGCTGGTCTTCCTCGCCACGCACTTCTTCACCAGCACTCCCCTGCGCGCCCCGCTCGTCGAGGCCATGGGGGAAAGGGCCTACCTCGGCAGCTATGTCCTCGTCTCCTTCGCCACCATCGGCTGGATGGCCTGGGCCTATGGGCAGGCTCCCCAGGTCGTGCTCTGGCAGGTGCCGGGGCTCAAGCTCTGGCCGCTCGTGGTGATGCCCTTCGCGTTCATCCTCATCGCCGCCGGCCTCATGACGCGAAACCCGTCCCTGGTGGGCCAGGAGGGCCTGCTCAGGAAGGAGGATCCGGCCCGGGGGATCCTGCGCGTCACGCGCCATCCCCTGATGTGGGGCATCGCGCTTTGGGCGGGCGTGCACCTCCTCGCGCGCGGCGACGCCGCCTCCACGATCTTCTTCGGGGGCTTCCTGGCGCTCGCCCTGGCCGGGACCGCCCTCATCGACGCCCGCAAGGCCGACGCCCTCGGGGAGGACTGGAAGCGGTTCGCGGAGGCCACCTCCAACGTGCCTTTCACGGCGATCGTGGAGGGTCGCAATCGCTTCGTCCTGGCCGAGATCGGGGCGAAGAGGGTCCTCGCGGGGCTTGCGATCTACGGCGTGGTCCTCTGGGTCCACCCCTGGGTCTTTGGCGTAAGGGCCTACTGACCACTTTTTGGCCCGATCCGGGCATATCCGGGGCCTGCCGGGACCCGTTTCGCGTACAATGCCCGTCCAAGGTTTCCGAAGCGCTTCAACCGGTTAGCGCTTCCCGCCCCACCGCCAGCCCACGAGGCGCGGACTTCCCGAAGCAACAAGTTTCGTCTGCCTGAACCGGTCAGGGGCGCAATGCCCTTCCAGGCCGATCTTTCAGGAGAACTACCATCAGCCAGACTTTCGAAAGTCTCGGGCTCCTGCCCGAGCTGCTCCGCGCCATCGCCGAGCAGGGTTACAGCGAACCCACCCCCATCCAGGCGCAAGCCATCCCCGTCGTGCTTTCCGGGCGCGATCTTCTCGGCGCCGCCCAGACGGGCACCGGCAAGACCGCGGGCTTCACCCTTCCGCTGCTCCAGCGCCTCGCGCCCTTCGCGAGCAAGAGCTTCTCGCCGGCGCTGCACCCCGTGCGCTGCCTCATCCTCACGCCGACGCGCGAACTCGCGATCCAGGTCTACGAGAGCGTGAAGACCTACGGCAAGCACGTCCCGCTCAAGCCCTTCGTGGTCTACGGCGGCGTGAACATCAACCCGCAGATCGCGGAGCTGAGGAAGGGCGTGGAGATCCTCGTCGCGACCCCGGGGCGCCTCCTCGACCTCACGGGCCAGAAGGCGGTGGACCTGCGCTCCGTGCAGATCCTCGTCCTCGACGAGGCCGACCGCATGCTCGACATGGGCTTCATCCCCGACATCAAGCGGATCATCAACATGATCCCGGGATCGCGCCAGACGCTCCTCTTCTCGGCGACTTTCTCCGAGGAGATCCGCAAGCTCTCGGCGCAGTTCCTGCGCGACCCCGCCACCGTGGAAGTGGCGCGCCGCAACACGCCGGCGGAGCTCGTGACGCAGTGGGCGCACTTCGTCGACTCCAAGCACAAGCGGGAGCTCCTCGCGCACCTCGTCAAGTCGCACAACTGGGAGCAGGTGCTCGTCTTCTGCAAGACCAAGCACGGCGCCAACCGCCTCGCCTACCAGCTCGAGCGCGACGGCATCAACGCCGTGGCGATCCACGGCAACAAGAGCCAGAACGCGCGCATCGAGGCGCTGGAGAGCTTCAAGGAGAACAAGGTCCGCGTCCTCGTCGCCACGGACATCGCGGCCCGGGGCCTGGACATCGAGGCCCTCCCGCACGTCGTGAACTTCGACATCCCCCACGTCCCGGAGGACTACGTGCACCGCATCGGCCGCACGGGCCGCGCCGGGATGGAAGGCGAGGCGATTTCGCTCGTCTGCGCGGAGGACCGCCCGCTCTTCGCGGCCATCGAGTCGCTGATCAAGAAGAAGATCGAGGTGAAGCCGGTCGTCGGGTTCGACGGCGCGCGTTCCTCCTCGCGCCACGATGAGGTCTCCCGCGAGGAAGTCCGCGGGCGCGGCCGGGGCGGCGAATCCCGACGCGGCGAGCGCGACCGCAAGCCGCGTGGCGATCGGCGCCCGCAGGAGCAGGCCGTGGAGAGGGCGCCCAAGCCCGCGCCGGCCCCCGCCCCCGCGGCCCGCCCGGCACCTCGCCCTGCCGCAGGGGACATGGATTTCTCGAAGCCCTACGAGCCCTCCCCGAGCGCAAAGCCCGTGGAGCAGCCCGACGAGCTGCCGAGCCGCAAGCGTCCGACCCACGCCGTCCCCGCGCTCTTCCGGCGCAAGGCCTGAGCCCGGGGCCCCCAGGACATGCCGCCGGATACCGCCTCGATTCGCGAAGCCGCCGACCGCACGACCCGCCTCGCGGACTACGCGCCGCCGGCGTACCTCGTGGACACCGTCGCGCTCGACGTGGACATCTCGCGGCCGCGGGTCACCGTCCGCGCTTGCCTCGGCATGCGGCGCAATCCCGAGGGCGCCGGCGGAGCGTTGGTCCTCGACGGCGAGCATCTCGAGTTCGTCCGTGTCGCCATCGACGGCGTGGCCCTGGAATCGCCCGCCTACGAACTCACCGGCGAGCGCCTCACCATCGCCTCGGCCCCCGAGATCTTCCGGATCGAGACGGAGGTGAGGCTCGATCCGTGGACCAACACGCGGCTCGAGGGCTTCTACGCCTCGAAGGACGGCCTCTTCACGCAATGCGAGGCGGAGGGCTTCCGCACGATCACGTACTTCCCGGACCGGCCGGACGTCATGGCGACCTATACGGTGACGCTGCACGCCTCCCGGGAGGAGTACCCGCATCTCCTCGCCAATGGCAACCTCGTGGCTTCCGGCGAGGAAGGCGATGGCCGGCACTGGGCGAAGTGGGAAGACCCCTTCCGCAAGCCCTGCTACCTCTTCGCGATGGTGGCGGCGAAGCTCGACCTGCTCGAGGACAGGTTCGCCACGCGCTCCGGAAAGCAGGCGTTGCTGCAGGTCTACGTGGAGCCGGGCAAGAGCGACCAGGCCGGCTTCGCGCTGCAGTGCCTGAAGCGCGCGATGCGCTGGGACGAGGAGCGCTTCGGGCTCGAGCTCGACCTGGAGCGCTTCATGATCGTCGCCGTCGGCGACTTCAACATGGGGGCCATGGAAAACAAGGGCCTCAACATCTTCAACACGAGGTACGTGCTGGCCCGCGCCGACACCGCGACCGACATGGACTTCATGTTGATCGACCGCGTGGTCGCGCACGAGTACTTCCACAACTGGACCGGCAACCGCGTCACCTGCCGCGACTGGTTCCAGCTCTCCCTCAAGGAGGGGCTCACGGTCTTCCGCGACCAGGAGTACGGCGCCGACGAGTACTCGCGCGCCGTCTCGCGCATCCAGGACGTCCGCGAGCTTCGCGAGGACCAGTTCCCCGAGGATGCGGGCCCGATGGCCCACCCGGTGCGCCCCGAGGCCTACGTCGAGATCAACAACTTCTATACCGCCACGGTCTACGAGAAGGGCGCGGAGGTGGTGCGGATGTACCAGGCCCTGCTCGGCCGGGACGGCTTCCGCAAGGGGATGGACCTCTACTTCGAGCGCCACGACGGCCAGGCCGTGACCTGCGACGACTTCCGCGCGGCGATGGCGGACGCGAACGGCGCGGACCTCGGGCAGTTCGGCCTGTGGTATTCCCAGGCCGGCACGCCGGTGCTGGAGTGCTCCGGGCACCATGACGCCGCGGCGCGCACCTACGCGCTCACGCTCCGGCAATCCTGCCCGCCCACGCCCGGGCAGGCGGAAAAGAAGCCGTTCTGCATTCCCGTGGCGATCGGCCTCGTGGATCCGCAAGGCTACGACATCCCGCTTCGCCTCGAGGGCGAGGACGCGCCTCGCGCCGTCCCCGACCCCCACACGGGAGCCCTCACGCGGGTGTTCCCCCTCACCACGGCGGAGGCGACGCTCGTCTTCGCGGACGTGGAAGCGCCGCCCGTTCCCTCCGTCCTTCGCGGATTCTCCGCGCCGGTGATCCTTCGCCAGGACCTCGGCGAGCACGAGCTCACGCACCTGATGGCGTACGACGCGGACCCGTTCAACCGCTGGGAAGCGGGCCAGGCCCTCGCCACGCGCATCCTGCTCGCGGGCGCGGAGGCGATCCGGCACGGGCGCGAGATGGCGGTCCCGCCCGCGTACCTGTCCGCGCTGGGCCGCGTCCTCACCGACGGCGCGCGCGACCCGGCGTTCGCGGCCGAGTGCCTGCAATTGCCTGGCGAAGGCTTCCTCGCCGAGCAGATGGAGGTGGCCGACCCCGAGGCGATCCACGCGGCCCGCAAGCGCCTCATGACCGAGGTCGCGCTCCGCTTCCGCACGCGCTTCGAGGGGGCGTTCCGCCACTTCGCGGTGCCGGGGCCCTACTCGCCCGTCGCGGCGGCCGCGGGGCGGCGCGCGCTTCGCAACGCCGCCCTCGCCTACATCATGGCGATCGACGACTCCACGGCACGCGCGCTCACCTTCCTCGAGTTCCGCCGCGCCGAGAACATGACCGACGCGATGGCCACGCTCGCCTGCCTCGCCTGCTCCGAGGGCGCGGAGCGGGAACGCGCGCTCGCGATGTTCTACGAGAAGTGGAAGGACGAGGTGCTCGTGGTGGACAAGTGGTTCCGCGTGCAGGCGGTGTCGGACCTGCCCGGCGCCGTCGGCCGCGTGGAGGCCCTCCTCGCGCACCCGGCGTTCGACCTGCGCAATCCCAACCGCGCGCGCTCCGTCCTGCACGCCTTCGCCAACGGCAACCCCCTGCATTTTCACGCGGCCGACGGCTCGGGCTACCGGCTGGTGGCGGACAAGGTGGTGGCGCTCGACCGGATCAATCCGCAGGTTGCCTCGCGCCTGGCGCGCGCCTTCGACCGCTGGCGCAAGTACGACGCGCGCCGCCAGGAGCACGCCAGGGCGGCCCTCGCCTCCATCCAGGCCGCCGGGGACATTTCCCCGGACGTCTCCGAGGTCGTCGGGCGAGCCCTCTCCTGAAACGACAAGGGCCGCATTGCGCGGCCCCGTGTCGGGTGATGCCCATCGGGGCTCCTCGGCGGAGCCCCTCGCTCAGTTCTTCTTGATCTGCTCGAGCACCTTGAAGGTGGACTTCGACGCGCCGTGGAAGAGGCGCTTGAAGGCCTTCGACAGGCAGCGCCGCTCGAGGGTGTTGCGTCGGGTACGTTTGCGTTCGGCCATGGCCAACTCCTTGTCGCGGAACGCGCGATTATACCGGAGCGGCCCCCCCGGCGCACCCCCGGGCACTCCGGGGCTCACTTCAGGAGCTTGACGGCCCCGTCGACGATCTCGGCCTCGAGCCGCGTGCCGTCGACCTTGACCATGGCGCCCCGGGCCTTCGCGAGCCCCTTCTCGAAGACGCCCTCGAACCGCGAGCCGTCCGAGAACCAGAACGTGCCCTTGCCCTCGGGGTGCCCGTCCACCATCTCGCCCTCGTACTTCTGCCCGCTCTCGTGGAAGTAGGCCCCGACGCCCGTGAGCGCCCCGTCGCGCAGGTCGCCCTCGTACCGGTCGCCGTTGGAGAAGTGGTACACGCCCTTGCCCTGGGCCTTGCCGTCGACGAACTGCGCCTCGATCCGGTCGCCGTTCTTCGCGAAGTATCGTCCCTTGCCGTGCATCTTCCCCGCCGCCATCTCGCCCTCGTAGCGGTCGCCGCTCGCGAAACGATAGATGCCGGCGCCGTTCGCCTTGCCGTCCACGAAGGAGCCCTCGATGCGGTCGCCGGCCCGGGTCACGTAGATCCCGCGCCCGGCGATGACCCCGCCCTTCACCTCGCCCTCGTAGGAATCCCCGTTGGCGAAGCGGTACTTGCCCCGGCCGCTCGGGCGATCCTCGAGGAAATCGCCCTCGTACTGGTCGCCGTTCTCCCACGCGTAGGCGCCCTTGCCGTGCTTGAGCCCGTCCTTGAACTCGCCCTCGTACTTGAACGCCTTCGAGGTGTACTGGCCCTTTCCGTGGAGCTGCAGGCCGCGCATCGCGCCGACGTAGATCGACCCGTCCGCGAACGTGAGTTCGCGCACGCCGGGGGCGATCTCGCGGCCGGGCAGGTCGTCCTTGGGCTTCGGGGGAGGAGGTGGCGTCTGCACCGGTGTCGCATCGCCGGAGGGCCGGGAGGCCGCGGCGGAGGGCTCCGGGGGCGTCGAAACGGAGGCGGATGCGGCTGGCGAAGCGGTGGCGGGCGCCGCCGTATCCGGGGGCCGCGCCGCCGGCTTCGCCGACGGTGCCACGGCCGCCACGCGCTCGGCGGGCGGGCCGCCTGCGGCGGCCGTGGACGGCGCGGCTTCGGTCCCGGTTGCGGCGGGGTCGGGGCGCGCGTTGGGGATCCCCGGCCGCGAGGCTGTTGCGGGCGCCCGGGGCTCGGTAGCCGATCGCTCGGCCACGCGGTCGCGGCCGGTCAGCGAATCGATGCGATTGCGCGCGAGGACCGCGAAGACGCCGTTCGGGTACTTGTCGAGGTAGGCCTGGATGTCGCCGGCGCGCGTGGAATCCTGGACGCTCTTCCAGAACTGGAGCTCCAGCTGCGCGGCCACGTCGGCGGACGGCCCGCCGCCCGCGGACTGCGATTCCGTCGCGACGCGGCCCGTCGAGTTGAAGACGAAATCGCCCTTGATGGAGGAGAGCTCCCACGGCGTCTGCAGGCGCTTCGTGTCGCGCTCGACGCCTTCGCGCACCTTGCGGAAGAGGACCTCCACCGGCATGTCGGGGATCTTGATGTTCTGGAGGATGTGGCCGGTGTAGACGCCGTTGCGGCCGAACCCGTCCGCCGCCGTCGCGCCGGGCGCGGTGGCGTAGGCGATGAGCGTCCCCGAGGGTCCGCTCATCTGCGCAAGACCGGTTGCGCGCACCTTGAAGGAATCGCGGAACGGGTTGTCGCGGCAGGCGTCGAGGATCACGAAGTTGAACCGGGTGCGCGCCCGCTCCATGCGGTCGAAGACCTGCGAGACCTCCACGGAGAAGAAGGTGACGTCGTCCTCCGAGGCCATGACGGCGTCGATCGGAATCAGGTAGTTGCGGTCCTTGAACTGCATCGCGTGGCCCGCGTAGAAGAACAGTGCGGCCTCGGCGCCCTCGAGCGCCTTGCCGAATTCCTGTATGGCCGAGATCATCTCCGTCCGCGAGGTGTTCTCGCGCACGATCGTCGTGAACCCCAGCTCGCGCAACGTGGCGCCGAGATCGCGGGAGTCGTTGACGGCGTTGCGAAGCGGGGATGTCGGGTAGGCGTTGTTGCCGATGAGGAGCGCGACCCGTCCCCTCGCCTGCGCGACAGACACGAATGCCGCGCAGGTCGCGAATGCGAGGAGGGCGACGAAAGCCCGCAGGCCGGTCGTGTGTGTGCGGTTCTTCATCGTGGTCGCGGGCCCGGTCGTTCCCGGCGAGGGCCCGGAGCGCGAATTATCGCTCAAGACGCCGCAGGAGGGCACCGCGCGCGGCGCGGGCGCCGGGGACTAGCGCGAAAGGCCTGCCAGCTCGGGGATGTCGGGACGCTCGGCGGCGAGCTCCGCCCAGACCTCCCGCGAGTCCTGGCTCGCCCCGAGATCCTGGAGCACGAGGGCGAGGAGCACGCGATCGGCGAAGCCCTTCGCGCCGGCTCGCGCCCTTTCCGCGGAGGCGACGACATCGGACCCGAGTGTCTCGAACCGCGCCTCGCCCAGCGCCTTCTCGCCGAGGGAGACGCTCCACGAATAGGCCCGGCCCGCTTCGAGCCTCTGGGGAAGCCGGAGCGACAGTCCCCGCGACTTGCCCCGGTGGACCTCCTGGCCGGCAGCCGTCGAGACGACGATCGAATACTCGGCCCCGGGCTCACCCATCCAGCGCAGCGTCGGCTGGAGGTTCGCGATGCGGGCGTCCAGGGGATAGACGGGGCCCGCCTTCGCGGCCCGCGGCACCGGGGCGCTGCGCATCCTGAGGCTCGCCGTCGCGGTGCGCGA
>CALEJW010000238.1 GCA_937898635.1 uncultured Pseudomonadota bacterium
TGGGACGCGGCGGGCCACGTGGTCACCAACTTCCACGTCCTCGCGGGCGCGCGCAGCGTGGCGGTGAGCCTGGACGCCGGCAAGCCCATTCCCGCCACGGTGGTGGGCTTCGCGGAGGACTACGACCTCGCGGTGGTGAAGCTCGCGCAGGTGCCGCGCAACTTGAAGCCCATTCCCCTCGGCACCTCCCGGGACCTGCGCATCGGGCAGACCGTCTACGCGATCGGCAACCCCTTCGGGCTCTCGCGCACGCTCACCACCGGCATCGTGAGCGCGCTCGACCGCCACCTGCCCACCTCGGAGTACCGCGAGATCGCCGGCGCGATCCAGACCGACGCCGCGATCAATCCCGGCAACTCCGGCGGCCCGCTCCTCGACAGCGCCGGGCGCCTGATCGGCGTGAACACCGCGATCCGCTCGCCCTCGGGAGGATCCTCCGGCGTGGGCTTCGCGATCCCCGCGGACCTCGTGAACCGCATCGTCCCGCAGCTCATCGCGCGCGGGAAGGCGTCCCTGCCCGGCATCGGCATCCGCGCGGTGGACCCGGTGCTCGCCGCGCGGGCGGGCATCACCGGCGTGGTGGTCGCGGAGGTGCTGCGCGGCTCCCCGGCGGCCCAGGCCGGCCTCGCGGCCGTGGACCGGCGCACGGGCGAGGTGGGCGACGTGATCGTCGCGGTGAACGGGCGGCCCGTGGAGGCGATGGGAACCTTCGCCGCCGAGCTCGACCGCGCCGGCATCGACAGCACGGCCGAGCTCACCGTCCTTCGCGAAGGCAAGGAGCGCAAGGTCCGCGTGCGCGTGATCGACGTGCAGCGCTAGCGCGGCGGGCGGCAAGCGGGGCCCGGGGGCGCCCCAACCGGTAAAATGGCGGTCTCCTCCGAAGAAAAACCGCATGGCCACCTCCCGCTACGACGAAGCCTCCATCCGCGTCCTCAAGGGCCTCGAGCCCGTGAAGGAGCGCCCGGGGATGTACACCCGGACCGACACGCCGCTGCACATCATCCAGGAAGTCGTGGACAACGCCGCCGACGAGGCGCTCGCCGGCGCGGCGAAGACGATCACCGTGACCCTCCACGCCGACCGCTCGGTGAGCGTGGAGGACGACGGCCGCGGCATCCCCGTGGGCCCGCACCCCGAGGAGAAGGTGCCCACGGTCGAGGTGGTCTTCACGCGCCTGCACGCGGGCGGCAAGTTCGACAAGAAGGCGGGCGGGTCCGCGTACGCGTTCTCCGGGGGGCTTCACGGCGTGGGCGTTTCCGTCACCAACGCGCTCTCGAAGCGGCTGGAAGTTCGCGTGAAGCGCGACGGCGCCGCGTGGGCCATCGCCTTCGAGGACGGCTTCCCCGTGGAGAAGCTGCGCCGCACGGGCCCGGCGCCGGCGCGGCAGACGGGCACCTGCGTGCGCGCCTGGCCGGACGCGAAGTACTTCGACAGCGACCGCATCCGCCGTCCCGATCTCGAGCACCTGCTGCGCGCCAAGGCGGTGCTGCTGCCGGGCCTGGCGATGCGGCTCGTGGACGAGGCCTCGGGCGACACGGTCGAGTGGAAGTACGAGGGCGGCATGGCCGCCTACCTGCAGGAGAGCCTCGCCGGCGAGGAGGGTGTCGCGAGCCCGGTGATCGTGGGCGAGTCCTGGGTGCCCGAGGGCGATCCGCAGTTCGCGCAGGGCGAGGGCGCGGCCTGGGCGCTCGCGTGGTGCGAGGGCGGCGGGGGCGGGGAATCCTTCGTGAACCTGATTCCCACCGTCGAGGGCGGCACCCACGAGTCGGGCCTCAAGAGCGGCGTCTTCGAGTCCCTGCGCGAGTTCTGCCTGCACCACGAGCTCCTCGCCCGCGGCGTGACGCTGCAGACCGAGGACGCCTGGAAGAACCTGCGCTTCGTGCTCTCGCTGCGGATGCTCGATCCGCAGTTCCAGGGGCAGACGAAGGCGAAGCTCAACTCGAGGGACGCCGTGAAGCTCGTCGCCTCGCGCCTGAAGGACCCGCTGGACGCCTGGCTCAACCAGCACGTCGAGGCCGGCAAGCGCATCGCCGAGCTCGCCATCCGCGCCGCCATCGCGCGGCAGAAGGCGGGCAAGGCGGCGGAGAAGCGCCGCGGCTCCGGCGTGGCGGTGCTGCCGGGCAAGCTCACCGACTGCGAGAGCGAGGAGATCGCGAGGAACGAGCTCTTCCTCGTCGAGGGCGATTCCGCCGGCGGCTCGGCGCGCCAGGGTCGCGACCGGCACTTCCAGGCGATCCTGCCGCTGCGCGGCAAGATCCTCAACACCTTCGAGGTCGATCCGACGCAGATCTACGCCAACAACGAGGTGCACGACATCGCCGTGGCGCTGGGGATCGAGCCGCACGGCATCGCCGAGGCCGCGAAGGCGCTCGCGGGCCTTCGCTACGGCAAGGTCATCATCATGGCGGACGCGGACGTGGACGGCTCGCACATCCAGACGCTGCTGCTCGCGCTCTTCTTCCGCCACTTCCCGGGCCTGCTCTCGCGCGGGCACGTGTTCGTGGCGCAGCCGCCGCTCTACTGCGTGAAGGTCGAGGCGCAGGGCAAGGCCCGGCCGGAGCGGCGCCTCTACGCGCTGGACGAGGCCGAGCGCGACGCGATCCTCGTGAAGCTCGCCGACGAGAAGGTGCGCGAGTCCGCCATCCACGTCGGCCGCTTCAAGGGCCTGGGCGAGATGAACCCCGAGGAGCTGCGCGAGACCACCATGAGCCCCGACACGCGCCGCCTGCTGCCCCTCACGGTGAGCGAGGCGGTCCTCGCCGACACCCACAAGGTCTTCACGCTCCTCATGGGCAAGGGCGAGGCGGCCTCGCGCCGCAGCTGGATGGAAGCGCGCGGCAACCTCGTCGATGCCGACATCTAGATGAAGGGTAGCGTCCCCTTCGATTCCGGACACGCACATGCTCGATACGAAGACCCCTGATCTTTTCGATAGCGCCCCGCCCGTGCCGCCGCGGCCGGCCGGGGGAGACAACGCCTCCGGCGAGGGCGACGTGCCGCTCGCGCAGTTCGCCGAGGGCGCCTACCTCGCCTACGCCATGAGCGTGGTGAAGGGACGCGCGCTCCCCGCCATCGAGGACGGGCAGAAGCCCGTGCAGCGGCGCATCCTCTACGCGATGCGCGAGCTGGGCAACCGCCACGACGCGCCCTTCAAGAAGTCGGCGCGCATCGTGGGCGACGTGATCGGCAAGTTCCACCCGCACGGCGACTCCGCGGTGTACGAGGCGGCGGTGCGCATGGCGCAGGACTTCACGCTTCGCTACCCGCTCGTCCAGGGCCAGGGCAACTTCGGCTCGCGCGACGGCGACGGCGCGGCGGCGATGCGCTACACCGAGGTGCGGCTCACGGGGTTCGCGGAGGCGATCCTCCTCGCGGAGCTCGATCGCGGCACCGTGGACTTCGTGGCGACCTACGACGGCTCGCTCGAGGAGCCGCGGCTGCTGCCCGCGAGGCTCCCGATCGCGATCCTCAACGGCGCATCGGGCATCGCCGTGGGCATGGCGACCGAGATCCCGCCGCACAACCTGCGCGAGGTGGTGGCGGCCTGCCTCGTGGCGCTCGGGAACGCGAAGGCGACGGACGCGCAGATCCTCGCCTCCATCCCCGGGCCGGACTTCCCCGGCGGCGGGCAGGTCATCTCCCCGGCCGAGGAGATCGCCCGGGCCTACGAGACGGGCCGCGGGAGCGTGCGCGTGCGCGCCCGCTGGTCGATCGAGAAGCTCGCGCGCGGGCAATACCGCGTCGCCGTGACCGAGATGCCGCCGGGCACCAACGCGGCGCGGGTGCTGGCGGAGATCGAGGAGCTCACCAACCCGAAGCCGCGGGCCGGGAAGAAGACCGTGTCGGCCGAGGCGCTGGCGCTCAAGACCGCCGTGCTCGCCGCGCTCGAGAGCGCCCGCGACGATTCCGACCGCGAGCACCCCGTGCGCCTGGTCTTCGAGCCGCGCTCCTCGCGGGTGTCGCCCGACGAGCTCATGAAGCTTCTCCTCGCGCACACCACGCTCGAGTCCAACGCGCCCCTGAACCTCGTGGCGATCGACCGCGAGGGCCGCCCGAGGCAGGCCGGGCTCGCGCACTGGATCCGCGAGTGGGCCGCCTTCCGGCTGCAGGCGCTCGAGCGGCGCCTCGCGCACCGGCAGGGCGAGGTCGCGGACCGCCTGCACATCCTGGACGGGCGCCTCATCGCGTTCCTCAACATCGACAAGGTGATCAAGGTGATCCGCGGCGCCGACGAGCCGAAGCCGGCGCTCGTGGAGAAGTTCGCGCTCACCGAGCGGCAGGCCGAGGACATCCTCGAGATCCGGCTTCGCCAGCTGGCGAAGCTCGAGGGCATCCGGATCGAGCGCGAGATCGCGGAGCTCAAGGCGGAGGCGAAGGAGCTCGCGAAGCTCCTCGCGAGCGATGCCGCCCGCCGCAAGCTCGCGGTGAAGGAGGTCTCGGCCGACGGCGAGCGCTTCGGCGACGCGCGCCGCACCGTGATCGAGGCGGCCGAGCGCGCCGCGGCCGCGCCCGTGGAGACGCTTACCGACGAGCCGGTCACGGTGATCTGCTCGCGCAACGGGTTCCTGCGCACGCGCACCGGCCACGGCATCGACGCCTCGACGCTCTCGTGGAAGGAGGGCGACGGGCCGCTCGCGGTGCTCGAGACGCGCACCGTGCGCCCCATCGTGCTCGTGGCCGCCAGCGGCCGGACCTACGCCGTGCGCGCGATCGATCTCCCCGGCGGCAAGGGCGACGGCGTGCCCGCGACCTCCCTCGTGGACCTCGCGGGCTCGCGCATCGTGGGCGTCCTCGCGGGGGAGCCCGATTCGCAGGTTCTCCTCGCCTCGAGCGGCGGCACGGGATTGCGCTGCCGGCTGAAGGACCTGGTGACGCGGCAGAGGGCGGGCAAGGCCTTCCTCAACGTGGGCGAGGGCGAGAAGTGCCTCGCGCCCGAGATCCTGCCCGAGGGCGTGACGGAGATCGCCACGCTGTCGGGCGGGCGCCGGCTTCTCGTCTTCCCGCTCGCGGAGGTGAACGAGCTCTCGGGCGGCGGCAAGGGCGTGATCCTCATGCGCCTGCACGAGGGCGAGGCGCTCCTCGGCGCGCGCGCGGTAGCCGGCGCGCTCCGGGTGAAGGGCAAGGGCCGCGGCGACAAGGTCTCCTTCGTGAGCGTGTCTCCCGCGGAACTCGCGAACTACCGCGGCACGCGCGCCCGCAGCGGCCGCGTGCTGCAGGGCTCGCTCAAGACCGTCGCCGGCTTCGCGGATCCCTCGGCGAAGCCGTGAACGGGACTATCCTGCGGGCGTGCCGGCGCGGCGGGGCGAGCCTGCCGCCCGCGACGACCCGCGAACCGCAAGCCTGAGGGAGGACAGCATGGCCGCCACCGTATTCGACAAGCCGGGCCGCAAGGTGCGCCTGGACGCGATCTCCGCCGAGCCCCCGAAGGGCATGACGCGCGAGAAGGCCGAGAAGCGCTTCGCCTCGCTCGGCCAGGAGCTCTTCGACCTCCAGGACGCGATGTACGGCGCGAAGGTGACGAGCGTGCTGGTGGTGCTGCAGGGGCGCGACAGCGCCGGCAAGGACGGCTCGATCAAGCACGTGGTGGGGTGCCTCAACCCGCGCGGCGTGATCGTCACCTCCTTCGGCGTGCCCACGCCGGAGGAGCGCGCGCACGACTTCCTCTGGCGGGTGCACCGCCACGCGCCGCGGGCCGGGGAGTTCTCGATCTTCAACCGCTCGCACTACGAGGACGTGCTGGTGGTGCGCGTGCACGGCCTCGCGCCGAAGCCGGTCTGGAAGGAGCGCTACGGGCACATCCGCGACTTCGAGGAGCTCCTCGCCGAGCACGGCACGATCGTCCTCAAGTACTTCCTCCACATCACGAGGCAGGAGCAGGAGGAGCGCCTGCTCGAGCGCGAGGCTTCGCCCGAGACCGCGTGGAAGCTGAATCCCAACGACTGGAAGGAGCGCGACCACTGGGACGACTACACGCGAGCCTACGAGGACGCGATCTCGAAGACGGCGGCGAAGCACGCGCCCTGGACCGTGGTGCCGGCGAACGCGAAGTGGTACCGCAACCTCGTGATCGCCGAATCCATCGCCCGGGCGCTGCGCGAGCACCGCAAGCACTGGGAGACGACGCTCGAGGCGATGGGGCGCGAGGGCCGCGCGGAGCTCGAGGCGTACCGGGCGCAGGCGGGGAAGGGCGCCAAGGCCAGGCGGCGCTAGGGCCGGGCGCCCGGGAAAGAAAAAACGGCAGCCCGAGGGCTGCCGTTTCCAGTTGCTGCGAGGGGCGCGGCTTACAGCGGCTTGATGGCCGTGGCCTGCTTGCCCTTCGGGCCCATCTTGACTTCGAACTCGACGCGCTGGTTTTCCTTCAGCGTCTTGAAGCCCGCGGCCTGGATTTCCGAGAAGTGCGCGAAGAGATCCTCGCCGCCGCCTTCCGGGGTGATGAAGCCGAAGCCCTTGGAATCGTTGAACCACTTGACCGTACCGGTTGCCATGTAATGTGTCCTTTGAACAAATTGAAGATGCGGGCGAGCCCGCTTACCGCAAGCGACACAGATTGGCCAGGCGGGAACTGAGTAGAGACGCCCCGTGAAGGGCGGTACTGAAGTTACTGCTGAACAGGCTGGATCACCGCTGCGGCGGATGATACGCGAAAAGCGCCTGATGCGTCAGGGTTTTTTCGCGCCGCCCGCTTTCGCGTCCTCGGCGTCCTGGTACGCCTTCAGCCGGGCGAGCCACTCCGTCCAGTCCACCGGGCCTTCGCGATGGCGCTTCTCGAGGTTCGCGAGAACGCTCGTCCAGGCGCGGTCGAAATAGGCGTAGGCCTGGTCCCACTGGCCGCCGTCGCCCCAGCCGGCGTGGGTGAGCCTCACCTCGGTCGCCCCGTCTCCCGCGGGCGCCAGGCGCACGGTGACGCTGGTGCGCTGGCCGCGGACTTCCGGCAGGTGGGGCGGCGCGTTCCAGGTGAAGGAGAGCATCTTCTTCTCCTGGAGCGCGAGGAAGACCATGCCGTCGGCGCCCTTGAGCCCCGGCTTCGCGTAGGGGTTGAAGTGGATCTCGAAGGCGCCGCCGGGCCGCGCCTCGATGCGCGCGTCGGGGGCGAAGAAGGAGCGGATGCCCTCCCGCGTGGTCCAGGACTTCCAGACCTCGTCCACGGGCGCCGGGACGGTGGCGAGCTTCACCAGCGCGCGCTCCTGGGCGGCGACCGGTACGGCGGCGAGGGCCAGGGCGAGCGCGGCGGCGGCCTTCATGGGCGTCCTCCTCAAGCCTGGTCGTAGGCGGCCTTGAGCCAGCCCACGAGCTCGGCGTCGATGTCCTTTGCGACCGTTACGCGCACGCGGTGGCTCACCATGGCGTTGAAGCTCCCCGAGGCCTCCAGGCGGCCCTTGGGCGCCACGCCCTTCAGGTTGATGCCCACGTCGAGCCGCTCGGCCGTGGAGGGCTGGACGAGCGCGAACTGCTTCTTCCGGCGCAGGCTCACGTAGGTCTTCTTGGGCGAGAGCTCCACGTCGGCGCCGAACTTCGCGACCGACTTCGCGAGCTGGTCGTAGAGGGGCCTCAACGCCGCCTTCGCGCCGGCGTACTGGGCGGCGACGAGGTCGTCCCCGGCGGGCGCGGGGGCGTCTCCCGCGAGCGCGCGCTGCGCCACGAGGTTCGCGTAGCCGTGGCCCATGCCGTGCTTCTCCTTGAGGAGCTTCACGATCTCGCCGTGCTTCGCGAGCCCGGCCTTGCGCGCGATCGCGATCCACGCCTCCAGGGGCTTGCCGGTGTTCTTCTCGTAGTTGGCGACCATCGTCGCCAGCGCGTCGTCCATGGCCGTCTCCTCCAGGGGCTTACAGGGGCCAGCGCTCGCTCTTCGTCCGGGCGGGCAGGACGAATTCCAGCGCGCCGAACATCGCGTACATGAGCCGGGTCCCGAAGGGCGGGCGCCCCGTCTCGACGATGGCCTTGAGGTTCTTCAGGATGAAGTCGCCGCCCTTCACCATCTCCTTTTCCGTCCCGGTGCCCGCGGGGATGCCCTCGACGGTGAGCGTCACCTCGACCCCGCCCTCGACCTTCCTCAGGTCGTACACCACCGTGCAGGAGGGGTCGTCGTACTGGGTGAAGCGGTGCGTGTGCGCGAAGCGCGCCGGCGGCTCGTGCGCGACGACCTCGCCCACGACGATCGCGTGCCGGCCGCTTCCGGTGCGCATCTGCATGCGCCGGCCGCGCACGAGCCCCGGCTCGCCCAGCGTGAGCACGGCGTTGAAGACCGCCCCCTGCGGCTCGCCCGTCTTGGTGAGCTCGCGGAACACCGCCTCCATCGTCCCGTCGATCACGATCCGGAACACCGCCTTGTTCGCTTCAGCCACGTGCGCCTCCCTTCGCTCTGGCCATCGGTATCGGGGCGTTCTCGAGCCGGTACTTCATGCGCGCGAGGCGCCCCGCCCAGTAGTCGCTGAACTCGGTGGTCCAGCGGTCGTAGATCATGTGGATGGGCACCGGGTTGAACCACAGGAGCCGCTCGCGCCCCGCCTTCTCGGAGACGACGAGGTTCGCGCCCTCCAGCGCCGCCAGGTGCTTCATCACCGCCACGCGCCCGATCGCGAAGAAATCGCAGACGCGGTTCACGTTGCAGCCCGGCTCCTTCTTGAGGATGTCGAGGATGCGCCGGCGCGGCTCGCTCGCCAGGGCGGAGAAGACGGCGTCCATCTCGTCGGGCTTCATAGGTCACCAAAAGGTGACATATCGCCCGCGGGCGTGTCAAGGGGGAGCGGGCCTCTAGGACCGCTTGCGGACGGGCTTCTTCCGGGAACGGGCGGCCGGGGCCGGTGCGGTGGCGAGCCCGCGGAAGTAGGTCTCCACCAGGCTTTCGGCGTGGCGCTCGAGGGCGAAGCTCTTCGGCGCGAGCACCCAGTTGGCGATGAGGCCCGAGACGAGGGAGAGCGCGCCCATCGCCGCCTCGCGCGGGTGCACGGAGGCGGGCAGGGCGCCGGTCGCGACGCAGGCCTTGAAGCCCTTCTCGATCTGGCGCAGGCAATCCTGCTGGCTCGCGATGTGGCGGTCGCGCACCGGTGCCGCGTCGCCCACGTATTCGCACTTGTGGTAGGCGATGTCGAAGACGCGCTGCAGCTGCTTGTCGCGCGCCGTGCGCAGCAGCACGTCGGTGGTGCAGAGCTTCAGGAGCGAGAGCGGGTCGGCGGGAGCGTCGCCGCCGGCGCCGGAGAGGATGTCCTCCAGCGGGAGCGTCACGCGGTCCATCATCGCCTCGAAGAGGTCCGCCTTGTCCTTGAAGTGCCAGTAGATGGCGCCGCGCGTGAGGCCGGCGGCCTTCGCGACTTCCTCGAGCGAGGTGCGCGCCACGCCGCGCTCGTGGAAGACCTGCTCGGCCGCGTCCAGCAGCCGGCTGCGGGTCTCCTGCGCCTCGAGCTTGGTCCTGCGGGCCATCGCCTCCTCCGTGGCGCCCGTGTGACGGGCCCCGTTACACCGCGCCTTGACATACATGCACGGCTGTATGTAACCTACCATACATTCGCGCATGTATGTAAGCCCCCGCCGGCCGCGCGACTTCCCACGAGGAACCCGCCATGCCCCGCCCCCGCCTTTTCCGCCTGGCCCCCGCCATTCCCGCCGTCCTCCTCGCGGCCTGCGGCCCCCAGGGCGGCCCGCCCCCCGGCGGCTTCCCGCCCGCGGTGGTCGCGATCCGGGAGGTGAAGCCCGCGCCCGCGCCGGTCGTCTTCGAGTTCCCCGGGCAGACGGCCGGCTCGCGGGAGGTCGAGGTGCGCGCGCGCGTGACCGGCATCCTCCTCAAGCGCAACTTCGAGGAAGGCGCGAAGGTGCGCGCCGGGCAGTCGCTCTTCCTGATCGACCCGGCGCCCTTCGAGGCCGCGCTGGCCCGGGCGGCGGCCGACGCGGCGAGCGCCGAAGCGGGCCTCGCCCAGGCCGCGCGCAACGCGAAGCGCCTGAAGCCTCTCCACGAGGCGAAGGCCGTCTCGCAGAAGGACTACGACGACGCGGTCTCGGCCGAGGAAATCGCCGCCGCCGCGCTCGAGTCCGCCCGCGCGCGCCTCGCGCAGGCGCGCCTGGACCTCTCGTGGACCCGCGTGGAATCCCCCATCGCCGGCGTCACCAGCCGCGCGCCGCGGAGCGAAGGCAGCCTCGTCTCCGGTCCCGACGTGCTCCTCACCACGGTCACGCAATCCGACCCGATGTACGTGAACTTCGGCCTGTCGGAGGCGGAGCTCTCCCGGTTCCGGCGCGACACGGCCGCGGGCACCCTCGCGCTGCCGAAGGACGGGCGTTTCGACGTGGCGCTGCGGCTGGAGGACGGCAGTCTCCACGCCGGGCGCGGCCGCCTCGCCTTCTCCGACGAGCGCTACTCGAGCGCCACGGGCACCGCGGACGCGCGCGCGGAGGTGCCCAACCCCGACGGCGCCCTGCGCCCCGGCCAGTTCGTGCGCGTGATCCTCGAGGGCGCCGTGCGTCCCGGCGCCATCACCGTGCCGCAGCGGGCCGTCATGGAGGGCCCGCAGGGCAAGATCGTCTACGTCCTCGGCGCCCAGGGGAAGGCCGAGCCGCGCCCCGTCACCGTGGGCGACTGGAGCGGCGCCGACTGGGTGATCACCTCGGGGCTCAAGGCAGGCGACAAGGTGATCGTGGACGGCCTCATGAAGGTCTTCCCCGGCGCGCCCGTGCAGGTGGGGGACCCCAACGCGCCCCCGCCCGGGGCGCCCGGCGCCGCGCCGAAGGCCGGCGCGCAGCCCGAAGCGAAGAAGTAGCGGGGGCGCGCCGGCATGTTCTCCCGATTCTTCATCGACCGCCCCATCCTCGCGGCGGTCCTCTCGATCTTCATCGTGATCGCCGGGCTCGCCGGCATGCGCGCGCTGCCCATCGCGCAGTACCCCGAGATCGCCCCGCCCGTGGTCGCGGTGCGCGCCGTGTACCCCGGGGCGTCGGCCGAGACGCTGGAGCAGACCGTCGCCTCGCCGCTCGAGAACGCGATCAACGGCATCGAGGACATGCTCTACATGAGCTCGACCTCGGCCGCCAACGGCGCGGTGGAGATCCAGGTCACCTTCAACATCGGCACGGACGTGGACAAGGCCGCGCTCAACGTGAACAACCGCGTGAAGCAGGCCGAGCCGCGGCTGCCCCAGGAGGTCCGCCGCCAGGGGGTCACGGTCGAGAAGGGCTCCTCCGCCTTCCTGCAGGTGCTCGCCTTCTACTCGCCCGACGGCCGCTACGACGACTTCTTCACCTCCAACTTCGTCACGCTGAACGTCCTCGACCGCCTGAAGCGCGTGCCCGGCACGACCAACGTGCAGATCTTCGGCGCCAAGGACTACGCGATGCGCATCTGGGTGCGCCCGGACCGCATGGCGCAGCTGAAGCTCGCCCCCGCCGACCTCGTGCGCGCGCTGAACGAGCAGAACGCCCAGTTCGCCGCCGGCAAGATCGGCGAGCCGCCCACCGGCGGCGGGCAGGAGCTCGTCTACACCATCACCGCGAAGGGCCGGCTCTCGGAGCCGAAGGAATTCGAGGAGATCATCGTCCGCGCGAACCCGGACGGCTCGCGCCTGCGCCTGAAGGACGTGGCGAGAGTCGAGCTCGCGAGCAAGGACTACAGCTTCATCGGCAAGGTGAACGGCAAGCCCGCGACCCTCATGGGGATCTTCCTGCAGCCCGGCGCCAACGCGCTCGACGTCGCGAAGGAGGTCCGCGCGACCGTGGACGAGCTCTCCGCGCGCTTCCCCGCGGGGCTCACCTACTCGGTGCCCTACGACACGACGCGCTTCGTGGAGGTGTCGATCCGCGAGGTGGTGAAGACGCTCGCGGAGGCGATGGCGCTCGTCTTCCTCGTGGTCTTCGTGTTCCTGCAGAACTGGCGCGCGACCCTCATCCCCTTCGCCGCGGTGCCGGTCTCGCTCATCGGCACCTTCGCGGGGCTGCTGGCACTCGGCTACTCGATCAACACGCTCACCCTCTTCGGCATGGTGCTCGCGATCGGCATCGTCGTGGACGACGCGATCGTCGTGCTCGAGAACGTCGAGCGCATCATGCACGAGGAGCACCTGGGCGCCCGCGAGGCGGCCATCAAGGCCATGCGCGAGGTGACGGGGCCGGTGGTGGCCATCGTGCTGGTGCTCTGCGCGGTGTTCCTGCCGATCGCCTTCCTGGGCGGGCTCACGGGCGAGCTCTACCGGCAGTTCGCGGTGACGATCTCGATCGCCGTGGTGATCTCCGGGATCGTCGCGCTCACCCTCACGCCGACGCTCTGCGTCTGGATCATGAAGCGCGAGCACAAGCGGCCGGGGCGCGTCTTCTCCGCCTTCAACCGCTGGTTCGCGCGCACCACGGACCGCTACGAAAGCGGCGTGGGCTGGATGATCCGCCGCGGCGGCATCGCGCTCCTGCTCTTCGCGGGCATGGTCGCCATCGCCGCGGGGCTGTGGCGCGCCACGCCCGGCTCGCTCGTGCCCGACGAGGACCAGGGCTTCTACATCGCCGCGGTGGTGCTGCCCGACGGCTCCTCGCTCGAGCGCACCGACAAGGTGGTGGGCGAGGTGGTCGAGGCGATCAAGTCGAACCCCTTCAACGAGTACGCCGTCGCCTTCACCGGCTTCGACTTCATCGGCGGCACCTTCCGCGAGAACGCCGCCACGATCTTCGTCACCCAGACGCACTGGGACGAGCGGCCCATGCCCGTGGGCGCGCTGGTGGGCGAGTTCTACGGCAAGACCGCGCACATCAAGGAGGGACTCGCCCTCGCCTTCCCGCCGCCCGCGATCTTCGGGCTGGGCACGGCCGGCGGCTTCGAGTTCTACATCCAGAACCGGGGCGACGGGGGCGCGGCGCGCCTGTCGGAGGTGACCCAGGCCTTCCTCGCGAAGGCGTCGCAGGACCCGCAGCTCGCCCAGGTGAACACCCTGTGGCGCTCCAACGTGCCGCAGCTGCGCGTGGACGTGGACCGCGAGAAGGCGAAGGCGCTGGGCGTGAACGTGGACGAGATCTTCGCGACCCTCTCGGCCACCCTCGGCACCTACTACGTGAACGACTTCAACAAGTACGGGCGCACCTGGCAGGTGCTCATGTCCGCCGAGCCCGCCTACCGCAAGCGCCCCGAGGACGTGGGCAGCGTCTACGTGCGGAGCGACAAGGGCGCCATGATCCCCCTGAAGGCCCTCGCGCGGATCGAGCACGCGGCCGGCCCGGGCACGCTCGAGCGTTTCAACAACCTCCCGGCGGTGAAGCTCCTGGGCAACGGCGCGCCCGGCGTGAGCTCGGGCCAGGCCATCGCCGCCATCGAGCGCGTCGCGAAGGAGGTGCTGCCGCCGGAGTTCAGCCTCGACTGGAGCGGCGCCTCCTTCCAGGAGAAGCGATCCGGCGGCACCTCGGCCATCGCCCTCGTGCTGGGCGCCCTCATGGCCTTCCTCATCCTCGCCGCGCAGTACGAGAAGTGGTCGCTGCCGCTCTCGGTGATGCTGGCGCTGCCCTTCGGCACCTTCGGGGCGCTCGCCGCGGTGTGGCTGCGCGGGATGACCAACGACGTCTACTTCCAGATCGGCCTGGTGACGCTCCTGGGCCTGGCCGCGAAGAACGCGATCCTGATCGTGGAGTACGCGGTGCTCAAGAGCCACGAGGGGCTGTCCTTCTCGGCTTCCGCGCTGGAGGCCTCGCGGCTTCGCTTCCGGCCCATCCTCATGACCTCGCTCGCCTTCATCCTGGGAGTGGCGCCGCTCGCCTTCTCCACCGGCGCGGGCGCGGGCTCGCGCCACTCCGTGGGCACGGGCGTCATGGGCGGGATGCTCGCGGCCACCTTCCTCGCGATCTTCTTCGTGCCCTTCTTCTTCAAGCTGATCATGGAGAGGAAGCTCGGCGAATCGCGCTCGACCGAGGAGCTCAAGCAGGAGGCCACGCACCACCGCGAGATGCTCGCGGCGAAGGCGTCCCACACGGCGACGAGGCCCACGCCGCGCACGGAGGGCATGACATGAGAACGCGACCGGTGAAGAAGGCGCTCGCCGCTATGGCGGCCGCCGCCCTCGCGGGCTGCGCCGTCGGTCCCGACTACCAGCGCCCCGGGATGGAGCTGCCCGCGAGCCTCGTCGCGGAAGGCGCGGCCGTCCCCGCGGCGCAGGATTGGTGGACGCTCTTCCGCGACCCCGTCCTCGACAGGCTCGTGGCCGAGGCGCTCGCCGCCAACCGCGACCTCGCCGCCGCCGCCGCGCGGATCGAGCAGGCGCGCGCCCAGGCGACGATCGCCGGCGCCGACCGGTTCCCCGCCGCGGGCGTGGAAGTGCAGCGCTCCCGCGACCGCTCCTCGCAGCTCGGGGCCTTCCCGCTCCCGCCGAACGCGATCGAGACGAACACGAACCGCGCCGTCGCGCGCTTTTCCTGGGAGCTCGATTTCTGGGGCAAGTACCGCAGGGCGAACGAGGCGGCGCAGGCGGACCTGCTGGCCGCGCAAGCCGGAAGGGACGCCGTGCGCGCGAGCCTCGTGGCCGACGTGGCGCGCGCCCACTTCGCCCTCCAGGCGCTCGACGAGAGCCTCGAGATCGCGGATCGCACGCGCGACGGCCGGCGCATCGCCCTGGGGCTCCTGCGCCTGCGGCACGAGGCCGGCGTGCTCTCCGAGCTCGAGCTGCGCCAGTACGAGGCCGAGGTTCGCGCGGCCGAGGCCCTGGTGCCGGCGCTCCGGCGCGACCGGACGCGCCAGGAGGGGGCGCTCGCCGTGCTGCTGGGGCGCAGTCCCCGAATGATCCTGGAAGGCGGCATCGAGCGCGGCGCGACCCTCTCCCGCGACGCGGTCGAAGTCCCCGCCGGCCTGCCCTCGGAACTGCTGCGCCGCCGCCCCGACCTTCGCGAGGCCGAGGCGAGGCTCGTGGCCGCGAACGCCCGCATCGGCGTGGCGCGCGCCGCCTACTACCCGTCGATCACGCTCACCGGCTTCCTCGGCGGCGAGAGCCAGTCCCTTGCCGACCTCTTCACCGGGCCGGCGCGCACCTGGAGCCTCGCCGCGGGGCTCCTCCAGCCCCTCTACGCGGGCGGCGAGATCCGCGGCGGCGCCGAGCTCGCCGACGCGCGCACGCGCGAGGCGGCCGCGAACTACGAGCGCGCCGTGGCGCAGGCCTTCAAGGAGGTGCGCGACGCGATCGCCCTGCAGGCGACGGCGCGGGACGCCCTCGTCGCCCGCCGCGAGCAGGTCGTCGCGCTGGAGCGGTCGCTGTCGCTCGCGAAGCTGCGCCACGAGGGCGGGCTCACCGGCCTGCTGGAGCTCCTGGACGCCGAGCGCCAGCTCCTCGCCGTCCGGCTGGAAGCCATCGCCGCCGACCGCGACCGGCGCAACGCCGTGGTGGACCTCTACCTCGCCTTGGGAGCGTGACGGCGCAGGGATAGAATCGCGGCATGGCCGCCCGCCGGGAACGCTGGGACCTCTTCTGCCGCGTCGTGGACAACTACGGCGACGTGGCGGTCGCGTGGCGGCTCGCGCGCTGCCTCGCGCGGGAGCAGGGCAAGCGGGTGCGCCTGTATCTCGACGATCTCACCATCCTCTCTCGCCTGCGCCCGGAGGCCGACCCCGCCCAGGCCCGCCAGCAGCTCGACGGCGTGGAAGTGGTGCGCTGGGACGAGAGCCTCGACGCGCCGGGGTCGGTGCCCGAGGACGGTGTCGCCGACGTGGTCGTGGAGACCTTCGGCTGCGACACGCCCGCGCCCTACGTCCTCGCCATGGCCGCGCGCGACCCGCTGCCGCGCTGGATCAACCTCGAGTACCTGAGCGCCGAGGACTGGGTCGAGGCAAGCCACCGCCTGCCCTCGCCGCACCCGAAGCTGGCACCCCTCACGCGGCACTTCTTCTTCCCCGGCTTCACCCCGCGCACGGGCGGTCTCGTGCGCGAGCGCGACCTCCTCGCGCGCCGCGACGCCTTCCAGTCCGACCGGGGCGCCCAGGCCGCCTTCTGGCGCGGGCTCGCGGGCGCGGTCCCGCCCGAGACGGCGGTGAAGGTGAGCCTCTTCGGCTACGCGGGCGCGCCCTACGAGGTCCTGCTGGAAGCCATGGTCCGCCACGCCGGCGCCCTGTGGGTGGCCGCCCCCGAGGGAGCGGCCTCCGCCGCCGTCGCCGCGTGGCTGAACGGCCGCAAGCGCGGCAGCCGCGGCGCGGTGCAGGCCTTCACCGTGCCCTTCGTGGACCAGGACCGCTACGACCTGCTCCTCTGGGCCTGCGACCTGAACTTCGTGCGCGGCGAGGATTCCTTCGTGCGCGCGCAGTGGGCGGCGCGGCCCCTCGTCTGGCAGATCTACCCGACGGAGGACGGCGCCCACTGGGTGAAGCTCGGCGCCTTCCTCGCTCGCTACACCGCGGGCATGGACCGCTCCCACGCGGGGTGCGTGACCGCGATGTGGGAGGCCTGGAACCGGGGCGAGGGCGTGGCCGACGCCTGGCCGCGCTTCGACGCCGCCCTGGCGGCGGTCTCGGCCCACGCCGAGGCCTGGGCCGCGGGGCTCGCCGAGCAGCCGGACCTCGCCACGCAACTGGCGTCTTTCAGCGATAAGGTGCTAAAATAACGGGCTTTTTCGGCAACCCGGCCGCAAGGCGCGGGCGGAAGAATCCACGGACGGAACTATGAAAACGGCACAGGAACTTCGCAGCGGCAATGTGTTCATGGTGGGCAAGGACCCGATGGTCGTGCTCCGCGCGGAGTACAACAAGGGCGGGCGCAACGCCGCCACCATGAAGATGAAACTGAAGAACCTCCTCACCGGCAACAACACCGAGACGGTGTACAAGGCCGACGAGAAGTTCGAGCTCCTCCTGCTCGAGAAGAAGGACGTGACCTACTCGTACTTCGCCGACCCGATGTACGTCTTCATGGACGGCGACTTCAACCAGTACGAGATCGAGAAGGAGAGCATCGGCGAGGCGCTCAACTACCTCGAGGAGGGCATGCCCGGCCAGGCGACCTTCTACGAGGGGCGCGCCATCTCCCTCGAGATCCCGACCACGGTCGTGCGCGAGATCACGTACACGGAGCCCGCCGTGCGCGGGGACACCTCGGGCAAGGTGCTCAAGCCCGCCAAGCTCTCCACCGGACACGAGGTGGCGGTGCCGGCCTTCTGCGCCACGGGCGACAAGATCGAGATCGACACCCGCACCAACGAGTACAAGCGCCGCGTGGCGGCCTAGCCCCGGCGGCGGCCCCTCGCGGGCGGGAGACGGGGGCGCTTCGGCGCCCCTTTTTCTTTCGCCCTGTCCGGGCCTATGCTGGCGGCGTGCCATCCGCAAGGGAGTGTCCCGCCATGAACCGCGACGAATCCCCGTTCCCGCGCGCCCCCGACGGCTGGAGCCGGGAGGAGGCCGCCCGGATCGCGCAGGGCGAAGGCATCGCGATGGGCGAGGACCACTGGGAAGTGGTCCGCGCGCTGCAGGAGTACTTCGAGCGCCACGCCGGCGACCCCGGCTTCAAGGCCCGCGTGCTCCACGACGCCCTCGAGGAGAAGTTCCACCACAAGGGGGGACTACGCTTCCTCTACACGCTCTTCCCCGGCGGACCCGTCGCGCAGGGCTGCCGCATCGCCGGCCTCAAGGTGCCCTGGCTCGCCGTGGACCAGAACTTCGGCAGCGTGATGTAGGGCGGGGCGAGGCGCCCGCGGCGCTTTCCCGCTAAGCTCCGGGCACCGCAAGCCCCGGAGCGAACCGATGGCCCTCAAGCGCCCGACCTGGAAGGCCGGCACCGTGGTGGTGCTGGAGCACGTCTCGAAAGTCCTCGCCGGCAACCCGCTCGGCGACCCGCACGTCCGCAGCCTCGCGGCGTGGCTGCCCCCCCAGTACGACGAAGGCGCGACGCGCGGCCGGGGCAGGCGCTTCCCCGTGCTCGTGGACATGGTGGGTTTCACCGGCTCGGGTCTCTCGCACGTCGCGTGGAAGAACTTCAGCGAGAACGTGCCGGAGCGCGCGGCGCGGCTGGTGCACGAGAGGAAGATGGCCCCGGCGATCCTCGTGTTCCCCGACTGCTTCACCGCGCTCGGCGGCAACCAGTACGTGAACTCGCCGGCCATCGGCGCCTACGCCGACTACCTCACGAAGGAGATCGTGCCCTTCGTGGACCGCGAGTTCCGCACGCTCGCCTCGCGCGAGCACCGCGGCTGCTTCGGCAAGAGCTCGGGCGGCTACGGCGCCATCGTCCACGGGATGAAGTACGCGGCCACCTGGGGCGCCATCGCGGATCACTCCGGCGACGCCTACTTCGACTTCGTCTATCGCCACGACTGGCCCAACACGCTGAACGAGCTGGCGAAGTACGCGCCGCGGAAGTCCGCGCCGGGCCGGGTCGACGTGCGCAGGCGCGAGAAGGGCGCGGACCGGGGCGTGGACGACGGCCGCGTGCGCGGTTTCCTCGAGGCCGTGTGGAAGAAGCCCAGGCTCTCGACGGCCGAGGGGCACGCCCTCATGAACCTGTGCATGGCGGCGACCTACGACCCGGACCGCCGCGCGCCCAACGGCTTCCGCCTGCCCTTCAACCTCGAGACCGGGGAGCTCCTCGCGGCGCGCTGGAAGCGCTGGCAGGCCGCGGATCCGGTGAACCTCGTGGCGAGGCACCGCCGCGATCTCGCCACGCTGCGCGGCATCTACCTCGACTGCGGCTCGCGCGACCAGTACCACATCCACTACGGCATGCGCATCCTCTCCAAGCGCCTCGCGCTCGCGGGCCTCGCGCACACCTACGAGGAGTTCGACGACACGCACTCCGACATCGACTACCGGATGGACGTGTCGCTCCCGTTCCTCACGCGCGCCCTGCGCTAGCGCCGGCGCCGCGGCTTGCGCCGCCAGACGGACGGGGGCTTGCCGAAGACGCGCTTGAACGCGCGCGAGAAGGAGTTCACCGCCTCGTAGCCCGCCTCGCGCGCCACGGCCTCGATGGACCGGGGCGTGGTCGCGAGCGCGTGCGCGGCGAGCTGCAGGCGCACGCGCGTGAGGAAGCCGAAGATGGGCTCGCCCACCACGAGGGAAAAGCGCTCCGCGAGCGCCGAGCGCGAGAGCCCCCCCTGGCGCGCGAGGCGCTCGACCGTCCAGTGCTCGCCCGGCCGGCCGTGCACCAGCGCGAGGGCGGCGCCGACGTGGCGGTCGTTCAGTCCCGCGAGCCAGCCCGTGCCGCCCGGCGGCAGGCTCTCCACGTGGCGGCGCAGCGACTCGATCAGCACGAGCTCGGCCACGCGCGAGAGCGCCGCCGCGCCCCCGGGACGCGGCGCATCGGAGCCGGAAAGCGACAGCCCCAGCGAGTCCGTGAGCCAGGCGAGGGGCGGCGTGCCGCGAAGGCTCGCGACGAGCGCGGCCGGAAGCGCGGCGAAGAGCGGTTCGGCGAGGTGGCGGTCCGCGGAAATGGCGAGCGTGGCCCAGCGGGCGCGCCGCCCCGTCCCGCCCAGGGAGACGGGCGCGAGTTCCCCGGCCACGGGCGGGCGCAGGAGGGCGGCGAGGGGCGTTGCCTCGGCGGCGAGGTCGGTGCCGATGGCATGGCTGTCGCCGTGCGCGGCGAAGGCGACGTCGCCGCCGCGCAGCGCGACCGGCTCGCCATCGCCCACGCGGAAGAGGCAGTCGCCGGCGAGGAGCACGTGCGCGAACGCGCGCGTCGAGGAAGCGGGGACGGACACGCACCACGCGCCGCCGGCCGTGGCGTCGGCGAGGACGGCGCCGGAGAACCCGGCCAGGCGAAGCACCTCGGAAAGCGCGTCCACGGCGGCGGGGGGCGTGCGCCCGCCCTCAGTGGAAATGCGCCGCGGGCGAGTCGGCTTCCTCCGGAAGCTCGGCGTGCACCATCTCGGCGTCGGGGTTCGCGAAGAGCGGCGCGCCGCAGTCGTCGCAGTACTCGGGCTCGAAGGTGCCGGTGAGGCGCTTGACTTCGGTGACGCCGCACTGCGCGAGCTCCGCCACGAGGTCCTCCACGGGGCCGGGGTTGGCGTTCTCGTCCTCGCGGCCGTAGAGCGGCCAGACGACGCCGTGCGCGACGTGGCTGTCCCCGTCGAGGGTGAACCCCACGCGGTACTCGTCGACGCGCTCCTCGCCGAAGCCGGCGATCACCGCGCGCAGCTGCCCGGCCTCGGCCTGCAGCGTGTTCTCGAGGAAGGCCACGCCCGCGCGGATCGCGTACGGGCGCACCCGGCGGTCGGCCTCGCGGCAGTTCACGTAGTAGGAGTCCGGCAGCAGGCACTCGAAGACGCAGCCCGGCAGCATCTTGGCGATCGTGGGGCGGGCCTGCGCGATCCACTGCTCCAGGCTCGCCGTGCGCCCGGCGTGGCCGCTCGCGTCCTCCTGCCAGCGGAAGAGGGGCTTGCCGCGCAGGGCCGCGACGGAGGCGATGACGAAGCGGGAATCGGAAAGGAGCTGCGCCGTCTCCGGCATGCGCGCGAAGTCGATGCGCGGGATCTCCCCGGAGACGGCCGCGTCGCCCAGGCGCGCGGCGAGGCGGCGAAGCTCGGAGAAGTGCCGCGGCAGCTGGTCGATGGAGTAGAGGTAGGGCACCAGCGCCACGCGCGTGTCCGCGGCGAGCACGTGGGCCTGGAGCTGGACCTTCAGGGCCTGGGCGTCCTCGCGGGCGACCGGGCCTGAGCCGATGGCGTACTTCGACCACGCCACCACGGGCGCGGCGATGAGGAGCGATTCCCAGGCGAGGTCGCCCTGCAGGAAGCTCACCGACTCGGAGATCCCCTCGGCGCGCTCGATGAGCACGTCGTAGGCGCCGGAATTGGTCTGGAAGAGGTGGTCGAGCGTGGCGTCCAGGGGCGCGTCGTTGCCGTGCTCGAGGAGCTTCTCCACGAGGGCGGCGATCTGCGCCTCCCAGAAGCGGTCCTCGGTGAGGCTCCCGGAGGTGTGCAGGCCGTTGGCCAGGGCGATGAGTCGTTCGGCGTCCCGGGTGAGGCGGGGCGCGGACTTGCTTCGGGTGCGGGCCATGGCGGGAGCGGGCGGGGAATCGCCCTTCGTGGTGACGATTCGTCGGGCGCGTATTTTATCATTGCGGCTGCGAACGACCGGAGCCGGGGACGATGGAGGGGGACCTGAACGTGCTGGGCGGGGAACTGCGGGCCTGCAGCTACGACCCGTTGACGGGCTTCTACCGGGACGGCGCCTGCCAGGAGGCCGGCGAGGACGCGGGCACGCACCTGGTGTGCGCGCGGATGACGGCGGAGTTCCTCGCCTTCAGCCGCTCACGCGGCAACGACCTCGTGACGCCCCGGCCCGAGCTGCGCTTCCGCGGCCTCAAGGCGGGCGATCGCTGGTGCGTCTGCGCCCTGCGCTGGCTGGAGGCGCTGGCGGCCGGGGTCGCGCCGCCCGTGGTGCTGGAGGCTACGCACGAGCGTGCGCTGGACCTCGTGCCCCTCGGGGTGCTGAAGGCGCATGCGTTCGATTCGAGCCCCAGCCGCGAATCGCCCTGAAGGCGCGCCCGAGGAGCCGGGAAAGCTCCTGCCCCCGCAATTCCCGCGCCCTGCATTCCAGTTCCATCCGGTTTTCGATGCTCATGGCGGTCCTTTCGGTGCCGGCGCCAAGGCGGCGCCCATGCACCCAATCTAATTGCGCGCCAGGTGATATACAATCCGTCAAAATGGCACATGATTGATGAATCAGAGGCACAAATAGCATGGGCAACCCCACGGACATGGCCGCCTTCGTGCTCGCGGTGGAGAAGGGCGGCTTCTCCCCGGCGGCTCGGGAGCTCGGGATGACGCCCTCGGCGATCTCCAAGCTCGTCACGCGCATGGAGGACCGGCTGGGGGTGCGCCTGCTCAACCGCACCACGCGGCGCCTCGCCCTCACGCCCGAGGGGGAGGCCTTCCACCACCGCGCGCAGCGCATCCTCGCCGACATCGAGGAGGCGGAGAACGAGGTCGCCCGCTTCCGCGAGCGGCCCCACGGCCGCATCCGCGTCAACGTGGGCACCGCCTTCGGCACCTACCAGTTCGTCCCGGCCCTGCCGGAGTTCCTCGCGCGCTACCCGGAGATCGAGGTCGAGATCACCATGACCGACCGCGTCGTGGACCTGATGGAGGAGGGCGCCGACGTCGGCATCCGCTCCGGGAACCTGCCCGACTCCTCCCTCGTCGCGCGGCGCATCTGCGACATGGAGCGCGTGATCTGCGCCTCGCCCGCGTACCTGCGCCGGCGCGGCGTGCCGAGGAAGCCCGCCGACCTCGCGCGCCACAACTGCCTGGTGCTCGCGGGCACGCCGCAGTTCCACCGCTGGCCGTTCAACTTCCCCGACGGCGTGAGGAACGTGGAGGTCGCGGGCAACGTCACCGCCAACAACGCCGAGACCCTGGTGCAGCTCGCGACCATGGGCCTGGGCATCATCCGCCTGGCCGACGTGATCGTGGGAGACGCGATCGCGAAGGGACTCCTGAAGCCGGTGCTCGCCGAGGTCCACCACGTGGAGCCGCTGCCGCTGCACGCGCTCTACCCGAGGGGCCGGCACCGCTCGCCGCGCGTGGCCGCGCTCGTCGACTTCCTGGTGGAGAAGTTCGCGGGCGCGCCCTGGCGCGTGCCGGCGCCGGGGCGCCGCTGAGGATGCTCGCGCCCGCCGTCGCCTTCGTCGACCTGGAGACCACCGGCACCTCGTCCTCGGGCGACCGGGTGACGGAGGTCGCGATCGTGCGCGTGGTGGACGGCGAGGTGGTCGAGGAGTGGTCCACGCTGGTGGACCCGGAGCGCTCGATCCCGCCCGACATCCAGGTCCTCACGGGCATCACCAACGAGAGCGTGCGCGGCGCGCCCACTTTCGCGCGGATCGCGGACGAGGTCCGCGGCCGCCTCGAGGGGCACCTCTTCGTCGCCCACAACGCGCGCTTCGACTACGGCTTCCTCAAGAACGAGTTCGCGCGCCTCGAGTTGCCCTTCACCGCCGAGGTGCTTTGCACCGTGCGCCTGTCGCGCAGGCTCTACCCGGAGGCCGTCGGCCACGGCCTGGACGCCCTCATCGCCCGGCACGGGCTCGCCGATCCCCTGGACGCGCTGGAGCCGGCGGCGCGCACGGGCCGGCACTCGGCGCTGGGAGACGCGCGCGCGCTGTGGCGCTTCGCCCGCGTGATCGAGCGCGAGAAGCCCCCGGAGGAGATCGCCGCGGCCGTGCGGCGCCTGCTCAAGGTCCCGAGCCTGCCGCCGCAGCTCCCGCCCGACGCGCTGGAGGGCGTGCCCGAGGCGCCCGGCGTCTACCGCTTCTTCGGCGTGAACGACCTGCCGCTCTACATCGGCAAGAGCGTGAACCTGCGCGAGCGCGTGCGCTCGCACTTCACCTCGGACTACCGCAACGCGAACGACCAGCGCCTGTCCTCGGAGATCCGCCGCCTCGACTGGATCGAGACGGCCGGCGAGCTCGGGGCGCTGCTGCTGGAGTCGCGCCTGGTGAAGGAGGTCGCGCCCCTGCACAACGCGATGCTGCGCCGGCGGCGCACGAACGTCGTGATGCGCCTGCCGTCGCTTCGCGAGGCGCCGGAGTTCGCGAAGCTGGACGAGGTGGACTGGGATGCGCGCGGCCCCGGCGCCGAGCCGCTCTACGGGCCCTTCGCCTCGGCCCGCGCCGCCCGCGACGTGCTGGAGGAGATCGCCGCCGAAGAGGGCCTGTGCTGGCGCCAGC
The DNA here is from genome assembly GCA_937898635.1 of uncultured Pseudomonadota bacterium. GTDB lineage: Bacteria > Pseudomonadota > Gammaproteobacteria > Burkholderiales > Usitatibacteraceae > FEB-7. The sequence continues at coordinate 23,589 of CALEJW010000238.1, forward strand.
TCGGGTGGGAGAAGCGCGGCGGTCCCTGCTTCGCGCGGCAGCTGCGCAAGTGCCGCGGGGCCTGCGTGGGCGAGGAGCCTGCCGAGGCGCACAACCTGCGGCTCGCCACCGCGCTCGAGGCGAGGCGCATTCCCGACTGGCCCTTCGCGGGGCCGGTGGCGATCGTGGAGCGCGACGCGCTGCGCGGGATCGAGGAGGCGCACGTGATCCGCGAGTGGCGCCACCTCGGCACCGCTCGCGACGAGGACGAACTCGCCTCGCTCGCCGCGACGCGCCGCCTGCCCGAGTTCGACCCCGACATCCTGAAGCTGCTGCGGCGCTGGCTCGCGGAGCATCCCGGGCGCGCGCGCGAGCTCGAGCCGCGCGGCTAGGCGTCGGCGAGGACCTCGGGGGAGTCGTTGCGCGGGTTGCCCACGAGCCGGGAGATCGCGCGCACGTCCAGGGCGCCCGCGTAGGGCACCAGCAGCGCCTGCGCCCGGGCCGGGGGCGCGGTGAGCCAGTCCTCGACCCCGTCGGCCGGCAGGATCACCGGCATCCGGTCGTGGATCGGCGCGACCGTCCCGTTCGCCTCGGTGGTGAGGATGGTGAAGGTCTCCACCGGCGGCGCCTCGGGCGCGCCCTTGTCGTGCCAGCGCTCCCAGAGGCCCGCCAGCGCGAAGACGGGCTGGTCCGCCGCCGTGATCGCATAGGGCTGCTTGCGGCCCGGCTCGCCCTTCCACTCGAAGAAGCCGGTCGCCGGCACCACGCAGCGACGGCTGCGGAAGGCGTTGCGGAAGGAGGGCTTCTCGGCGGCGGTCTCGCTGCGGGCATTGATCAGGCGGTTGCCGATGGCGAGGTCCTTCGACCAGAAGGGCACGAGGCCCCAGCGCAGCATCGCCACCTCGCGGCCCCCGGCCTCGGCCGCGCGCACGACCGGCGCCTCCTGCGTGGGCGCGATGTTGAAGCGCTTGCGGATGCGCTCGTGCACCGGCACGTTGAACGTGTAGGCGATCACGTTGCCGTCGGCGTCGAGGAAGTAGCGGCTGCACATGCGCGAAAGTATTGCACAGGGTTGCCGCTGCCCCGGCGCACCGGTAACCTGTGCGCGAACCATGCCCAAGCCCCTTGCCTGCCCGAGCTGCCGGGCCCCCATGGACAAGCGCCGCTTCGGGCGCCAGGTCCACGGCGACGTGATCCTGGACCTCTGCTGGGACTGCCACGGGATCTGGTTCGACCAGTACGAGAGCGCGCAGCTCTCCCCGCGCTCGGTGATCGAGCTCTTCCGCCTCGTCCACGAGCACCGCGGCCAGCCCGCGCGCGCGCTCGCCGACCGCATGGGCTGCCCGCACTGCAAGGCGAAGCTCCTGGTCACCCAGGACGTGCAGCGCACGAACCGCCTCACCTACCACCGCTGCCCCGAGGGCCACGGCCGCTTCACGACCTTCTTCCAGTTCCTGCGCGAGAAGCAGTTCGTCCGCTCGCTCTCGGGGCCGGAGATCGAGACGCTCAAGGCGACGGTGAAGCAGGTGCGCTGCTCGGGTTGCGGCGCCATCGTCGACCTCTCCCGGGACAGCGCCTGCGCCTATTGCCGCTCGCCCATCTCGGTGCTGGACGCCGAGGCCGTCGAGAAGACGCTCGCCCAGCTCGACGAGGCGGACCGCCGCCGCACGCGGCCGAACGCGCGCGAGATGGCCGAGGCCTTCGAGTCCCTCGTGGCCACGCACAAGGACGCGAGGCGCGCGAGCCCGTGGCTGCGCGACATCTCCCCCATGCAATCCACGCCCGCCGTGATCGACCTGGTCGTCGACGGCATCTCGCGACTCTTCCGCTGAAAGGTTCCGCCGCCATGACCGCCGTCCTCCCGCGCGCCGCGACCGCCCTTGCCGGCATCCTGCTCGCCGCGTGCCAGTTCGCGCCGGTGAACCGCGAGCCGCCGCCGCGGCCCTTCACGGGCACGAAATGGATGCTGGTGACCGAACGCAAGACCGCGGGGGAGGCGCCCTACCTGGAGTTCGGCGACGGGGCCGTGACCGGATCGTCGGGCTGCAACCAGGTCCGCGGCCGCTACGTTCAGGACAGCGTGGGCGCGGGGGCGATCGTGTTCTCCTCGATCGCCACCTCGCGGCGCCTTTGCGACGACGTCGCGATGGCGGTGGAGGAAAGGCTCCTCGCGGTGCTGCGCACCTCGACCAGCGTGCGCGTGACGGGCGACGCCCTGCGGATCGACGGGTCCGCGGGCGGGCTCGACTTCAGGGCCGCGACGCGCTGACGATCCGGCCTTCCTCGACGCGGACCTTGTCGCCCACGCGCCACGAGGGCTCGCTCGTGTAGCGCACGACCTTGTTGGTGCCGTCCTCGAGGCGCACGCGGACGTCCCACGCGGTGACGCTCGCGCGGTTCTTCTCGATCTCGTTGCCGACGAGGGCGCCGCCGAGGGCGCCCGCGACCGTGGCGACGTCCTTGCCGCGGCCGCCGCCCACCTGGTGGCCGAGCACGCCGCCGACGATGCCGCCGAGCACGGCCCCGGCGCCGCTCGAGTCGCCCTTCTTCTGGATCGGCACGATCTCGCTCACGGTGCCGCAATTGCGGCAGATCTTCGGGGCCGGCGCGGGTTCGGGCGCGGCCGCCGCGGGCGGGGCGCTGGCGTACGCAGGCGCGCCGGAAGCGTAGGCGGGCGCGCTCGGCGCGGGCCTGGCGGCCGGTGCCGGCGCCGGGGCGGGCTTGGCCACCCGCGGCTTCGGGGGAGCGGGAGGCGCTTCGGGCTTCGGCGCGGGCGCGACGGCCGGCGCGGGCTGCGGAGCCGGCGTGGCGGCGACGGGTGCCGGAGGCGGCGCGGATTCCACGGGCGCGGGAGCCGGCGCGGGCGGCACGACGGCGTCGGGCACGAGGCCCGCCTGCTGCGCGGGCTTCACGACGCTCATGGGCGTGGCCGGCGCGTTCGCGGCCTGCCCGGGCAGCAGCCCGAGGTAGGACGCGGCGCCCGCGGCGCCGAAGACGACGACGGCAATGGCGCCCACCACGATGCCGGGGTGCAGGCCCTGGCGGGAAGTGGCGCCGTTCGCTGCGGGGGTGCTCATGGATTCCTCCTGTGGAGATCCCGCGCCGCGCGTTGCGCGCGGCGCGTTCTGTCGGAAGCTTAACGCGATTCGCGATGCCGCCGTTGACCGTGCGGCTCAGATGTCCACGTGCGTGCCGAGTTCCACCACGCGGTTGATGGGGATGTTGAAGAAATCGGTGGCGCGCGTGGCGTTGCGGCTCATCCACGCGAACAGGTGGTCGCGCCAGGTGGCCATGCCCTGTCGCTTGCCGGCGACGATGGTCTCGCGCGAGAGGAAGAAGGAGGTCTCCATCGGGTCGAACCCCAGGTTGTAGCGCAGCCGGCAGGAGTCGAGGATCTCGCCGATGTCGGGATGCTCCTTGAAGCCGTACCAGGCCTCGGCCTGCCAGAAGCCCTCGCGCAGCCGCGTGAGCTGCACGCGGTCCTCGATGGGAACGACGGGCACATCGTGCGTCACCACGGTGAGGAAGAGCACGCGCTCGTGCAGCACCTTGTTGTGCTTGAGGTTGTGCAGCATCGCGTGCGGCACCTTGCCCGGCGCGCTCGTCATGAAGATCGCGGTGCCGGGCACGACCTGCGGGGGGTTCACGGCGAGCGCGTCGAGGAACGGGTCCAGCGGGATGCCTTCCTCGCTCATGCGCCGCATGAGGAGCGTGCGCCCGCGCTTCCAGGTGACGAGCAGCGTGAAGCAGGCGGCGCCGATGAGCAGCGGGAACCAGCCCCCGGAGAGGAATTTCGCGGCGTTGGAGGCGAAGAACGCGAGGTCGACCAGGAGCATCGCCCCCAGGAGCCCCATCGTCGCGAGCGGGTGCCATTTCCACAGGCGGTGCGCGACGACCATCGCGAGCGCGCACTCGATCACCATCGTGGCGGAGACGGCGATGCCGTAGGCGTTGGCGAGGGCGCTGGAGGACTGGAAGCCCAGCACGAGGAGGATCACGGCCCCGAAGAGCGTCCAGTTCACGAAGGGCACGTACACCTGGCCGATCTGGCGGAACGAGGTGTGCGTGATCGCGAGCCGCGGGATGTAGCCCAGGTGGATCGCCTGGCGCGTGATGGAGAACGCGCCCGAGATCACCGCCTGCGAGGCGATCACGGTGGCGGCGGTCGCGAGCGCCACCATCGGCAGCACCGCCCAGGCGGGCAGCATCAGGTAGAACGGGTTCTTCACGCCGGCGGGGTTCGCCAGCACGAAGGCGCCCTGGCCGTAGTAGTTCAGGAGCAGCGCCGGCATCACCAGGCCGAACCACGCGATGCGGATCGGGCGCCGGCCGAAGTGCCCCATGTCGGCGTAGAGCGCCTCGCCGCCGGTGAGCACGAGGAAGACCGCGCCCAGCACGAGGAAGCCGGCGAGCGGGTTGGCGGCGAGGAAGGCGAAGGCGTGCGTCGGCACGAGCGCGAGGAGGATGTCCGGGTGGTCGCCGATGCGCGAGAGCCCGGCGGCGCCGATCGCCACGAACCAGATCGCGGTGACGGGGCCGAAGAAGGCCCCGACGCTGCCGGTGCCGTGGCGCTGGATGAGGAAGAGGGCGGCGAGGATCGCGATGGTGACCGGGACCACGCCCTGCGAGATCCCGGGCAGCGCGATCTCCAGTCCCTCGACGGCGGAGAGCACCGAGATCGCCGGCGTGATCATGCTGTCGCCGTAGAACATCGCCGCGCCGAAGATCCCCAGCGTCACCACGAACCAGCGCTTGCGCGGCTCGTGGTGCAGCCCGCGCAGCGCGAGCGCGAGGAGGGCGAGGATGCCGCCCTCGCCGTTGTTGTCCGCCCGCATCATCACCAGGAGGTACTTGAGGGCGATCACCCAGGCCATGGACCAGGTGATGAGCGAGAGGAGCCCGAGCACGTTCCCGGGCGTGGGCGCGATGCCGTGCTCGGGGCTGAAGCACTCCTTCAGCGCGTAGAGGGGGCTCGTGCCGATGTCGCCGAAGACGACGCCCAGGGCGCCGAGGACGAGCGGCGCGAGGGCCCGCCGGGTGGGGCTCAGCGGGACGGGCGGTACCTCGGGGGAACTCATTCAGGCTCCCGCGCCGGGCGAGGTGCCGGCGCGATTCGGCGGGGGACTCTACGCCGCTTTGCTGCGCTGCACAAGCGGACCGGCCGCCCGGGCTTCAGGCGACGTAGAGCAGGATGGCGGTGTAGTGCAGCGCGCTGCCGGCGATCACGAAGAGGTGCCAGATGCCGTGGAAGTGGCGGAAGCGCTCGTCGTAGAGGTAGAAGACGATGCCCGCGGTGTAGACGAGGCCGCCGGCCGCGACCCACGCGAAACCCGCCCAGGTGAGCGCGTCCACGAGCGGCACGACGGCGATGACCGCGAACCACCCCATCAGCAGGTAGAGCGCCAGCGACAGCAGGCGCTGGCCCTTGCCGAACCGGATCTCCTGGACGACGCCGGCGACGGCGAGCGTCCACACGACCCCGAGGAGCGTCCATCCCCAGGGCCCGTTCAGGGTGACCAGCGCGAAGGGCGTGTAGGTTCCCGCGATGAGCAGGTAGATCGCGCTGTGGTCGAGCTTGCGGAAGATTTCCTTCGCCCGGCCGCGCAGGCTGTGGTAGAGCGTCGAGGCGAGGTAGAGGAAGAAGAGCGTCGCCCCGTAGATCGAGAAGCTCACGATCTTCCACGGGTCGGCCTGCAATGCGGCAATAACGATCAGGACGGCCGCGCCCGCGGCCGCGAGGAGCGCGCCGGAGAGGTGGGTCAGTCCGTTGAATCGTTCGCCGCGGACCATCGCGAGGCTTTCCCGGGGAGCGGGGGCGGCGGGGTCAGGCGGGTGGCGCGTCGGCGTCGGGGGCCGGGGCGGCGTCGGCGCCCTCGCCGGATTTCGCCAGCTTGTTCTGGAGCTTGCGCTGGAGCTTTTCTTCCTTCTTGCGTTTCTGTTCCAGTTCGCGCTTGCGTTTCTCGAATGCGTAGTTGGGTTTGGCCAAGATCGGGTTCTCCTTCTCCGTGAGGGGACCGTGCCATTCTCGCATGGACGACACGCAAATGCTTGTCTCCACGCAAGAATCGCCCATTTCCGGCGCGCCGGCCTCAGGGGCCGAGGATCGCCGCGAAGCCCTCCCGGTAGGTCGGGTGGCGGAAGGCGAACCCGCTCGCGCGCAGGCGGGCGCTGGACAGGCGCTTGGCGCCCCCGCGCCGCGAGGGCACTTCCGGGGAATCCTCGCCCAGGGGGGGCGGCGCCACGCCGAGCCGCGCCGCGAGCCAGTCCAGGATCTCGCCCATGGCGGTCGGCGCCTCGTCCGTGCCGAGGTAGAGCGGATCGACCGACGATCGCCCGACGAGATGCGCGATCGCCCGCGCGCAATCGTCGCGGTGGATGCGGTTGGTGATCGCCGCCCGCGAGGCGGCGGAAACGGGCCGGCCCTCGCGGACCACGCGCACGAGCCGGTCGCGACCCGGGCCGTAGATCCCGGAGAAGCGGATCGTCGTCGCCTCGAGGGGCGCGGCCGCGGCGAGCGCCTCGCCTTCGAGGAGCGTTCGCCCGGTGAAGCCGCGGGGCTCGGCGGGCGAGGCCTCGTCCACGACGGACCCGTCGTCCTGCCCGTACACGCCCGTGGAGGAGACGAAGACGAGGCGCTTCGCCGCGCCGCGAGAGGCGGCCGCGACGACGCGCGCGAGCCCGTCCACGTAGGCCGCGCGGTAGGCCTCCGGGGTGGACGCGTCGGCGGAGACGCAGTAGACGACGCAGTCGGCCGCGCCGAGCGCCGGCGGGAAGGTTTCCGGCCGCAGCACGTCCATCGCGTGGGCGCCGGGCGCATCTCCCGGGGTGCGACGGCCGACGGCGACCTCGTGACCCGCCTGCGCGAGGAACTGCGCCGCGACCGTCCCCACGTAGCCCGCGCCGGCGATGAAGACCCGCGCCATCAGGAGACGACGAGCGCGATCGCGAAGCCGTCGTAGCCCTTGGTGCCGACGGTCTGCAGCACGGTCGCGCTCACGCGGCGCTCGGCGGCGATCATCGCGGCCAGCCGGCGCACGCCGAGCACGGCCGCGTCCTGGCTCGCCGCGTCGGCCACGGCGCCGCCGCGCACGACGTTGTCCACGACGATCACGGTGCCGCGCCGCGAGAGCTTGAGCGCCCAGGCGAAGTATTCCGGGTTCGAGGGCTTGTCCGCGTCGATGAAGACGAAGTCGAAGGGGCCCGCGCCCTCGCGCTCGAGTTCCGGCAGCGCGTCGATCGCGCGGCCCAGGCGCACCTGCGCGATGTTCGCGAAGCCGGCGCGGGCGAGGTTCGCGCGCGCGACCTCCGCGTGCCTCGGGTCCACCTCCAGGGTGACCAGCCGGCCGCCGCCGGGCGGCAGGGCGCGCGCGAGCCAGATGGCGCTGTAGCCGCCGAGCGTGCCGATCTCGAGGATGTTCCTCGCGCCCTGCACGCGCGCGAGCAGGTTGAGGAAGCGGCCCTGCGGGGCCGAGACGGCGATGGGCGGCAGTCCCGCGCGCTCGCTGTCCCGGAGGGCCTCGGCGAGGATCGCGTCCTCGCCGACGAGCGTGCCGGTGAAGTACCGGTCGACCGCGTCCCAGGTCTCCTGGCTCATGGCCGCGGCGCTGTCGCGGGAGCCTGCGCGCCGATCGCCGCGACCGCCTTCGCGTGGGCCGCCTCCAGCTCCGCGAGCGCGGTCACGGTCATGCCGAGGTCGCGCAGCAGCCCGTCCTGCAGGCCGTAGATCCAGCCGTGCACGGCGAGCGCCTGGCCGCGCTCCCAGGCGTCGCGCACGATCGAGGTTCCGCACACGTTCACCACCTGCGCGAGCACGTTCAGCTCGCAGAGGCGGTCGGCGCGGGCCGCCATGTCCGCGAGCACGGAGAGCGCGCTCTCGTGGCGGTCGCGCACGTCCTGCACGTGGCGCAGCCAGTTCTCCACGAGGCCGACCCGGTCTCCGGCGAGCGCGGCGCGCACGCCGCCACAGCCGTAGTGGCCGCAGACGATGACGTGGCGCACCTTGAGGATCTCCACGGCGAACTGGATGACCGAGAGGCAGTTGAGGTCCGTGTGCACGACGACGTTGGCGACGTTGCGGTGCACGAACACCTCGCCCGGCAGGAGCCCCACGATCTCGTTGGCGGGCACGCGGCTGTCGGCGCAGCCGATCCAGAGGTACTCCGGCGACTGCTGCCCGGAGAGGCGGGAGAAGAAGGACGGGTCCTGGCGGCGGATGCGCTCGGACCACGCGCGGTTGTTGTCGAAGAGCCGGGAGAGGGTGCGCATGGGAGGCGAACGGGTGCGGACGGGCGCGGTACGGGGAAGGGCCAGTATCCCACAGGCCCGCGCCGGCCCGCGCCGCCGGCGCGCCGGGCGGCTACTTGCCGCGCTCGAGCCTCGCCTTCAGGTCCGCGAAGGGCGAATGGGTCGCCCCCTTCGCGCCGCCGCCGCGCTCGGCGCCTTGCGCCGCCTCGAGCTGGCGCTGGTGCTCGTTGTCGTGGCAATAGACGCAGAGCAGCTCCCAGTTGCTGCCGTCGGGCGGGTTGTTGTCGTGGTCGTGGTCGCGGTGGTGGACCGTGAGCTCGCGCAGGTTCGCGCGCGTGAAGGTCCGCGCGCAGCGCCCGCAGATCCAGGGGTAGATCTTCAGCGCCTGCTCGCGGTAGCCGAGGCCGCGCTCGTCGGCCGCGCGGCGGGCGTCCGCGACGAGCCGGTCGAGCTTCGAGGGATCGGCCATGGCGGGAAGCCTACTGCACGCGTTGCACCCGCGGCGAGCGGTTGGTGCCCTCGATCTCGAGGTAGAAGGCGCCGAGGAGCCCGCGCCGCACGCGCGCCTTCGGGTTCTCGATCCAGTGCGCGCCGGAGCTGCCGTCGGCCACCTGCCAGACCTGCCCGTTGGCGAGGCGGATGCTCGCGCCCGGCGACCAGCCGTCGAAGCGGCCGGGAATCGTGCTCTCGATGGCGTCGAGGCTCTGCAGCTCGCGCACCTGCCGCTGCTCGAGGCCGAACTGCTCCGGCGTGGGCTTCGCGGCCTGTGCCGGGACCGCGGCGGGCGCGGATGCCCGGGGCGCTGCGGGCGTCGCCGCGAGCGCGTCGTAGCAGGCGAGGCGTGCGGTGGCGTCCGCGATGGCGCGGCAGCGCTGCATCCCGGCCTCGTCGGCGAGGGCGAAGGCGGGAAGGAGAAGGAGGAGGGCGAAAGGCCTCATGGAGCGGTTCCGGGAACGGGAGGGAACCGGCATTCTGTCGGCGCGGCCGGGTGAAGGCAACCGAGACGATCCGCCCGGGCGCGCCCGCGAGGCGCCGGGCCAACGAGCGGTATCGGCGGCCGCGCCGGCCGTAACGTCTGTATTCTGTCCCTGCCGGATCCCCCGTCCTTCCGGCGCGACGCGAGAAGGAGACGACCATGGCCCCGAAGCCCCGCAAGTCCGGGCGCGCGAGCGCCCCCGCCCGCAAGCCGCCCACGCGAAACGTCACGCCCGACAAGGTCGACCTGCGCGACCGGCCCTACCACCCTTCGGTGGCCCTCGTGCCGCCGCCCGCGTACCGCACGAAGGCGAAACTCCCCGTCCTCGACCAGGGGAACACGAGCGCGTGCACCGGGTTCTCTCTGGCGGTCGTCATGAACGGCCTGCTGCAGCTCTCGGGCCGGCGCACGGAGGCCGCGGTTTCGCCCTGGATGCTCTACTCGATGGCGCGCCGCTACGACGAGTTCCCGGGCGCGCAGGACGCGGGCTCGAGCCTGCGCGGGGCGCTGAAGGGCTGGCACCGCCATGGCGCCTGCGCGCTGCGGCTCTGGCGCGAGATCGACATGCCCAGCGCCACCAACGTGCCGGGCGAGGACTGGTGGCTCGACGCCGTGAACCGGCCGCTGGGCGCCTACTACCGCGTGGACACGCGCTCGGTGACCGACATGCACGTGGCGCTGAACGAGGCCGGCATCCTCTACGCGAGCGCCATCTGCCACGACGGCTGGCTGGAAGACCGCAAGGCGAAGTCCCGCAAGGACTGGGTGATTCCGTTTCGCAAGGCCGCGCCGTCCGACGGCGGGCACGCGTTCGCGATCGTCGGCTACGACGCGCGCGGCTTCCTGGTGCACAACTCCTGGGGCGAGGACTGGGGCGACGGCGGGCTCGCGACGCTCACCTACGCCGACTGGCTCGAGCATGCGATGGACTGCTGGGTGGCGCAGCTCGGCGTGGTGACGCAGGAGCATCGCCGCGTGGCCGCCTCCCCGATGCCGGCCGGGGGCGCCAAGGGGCGAGCGCTCTCCGCCGACCGCGGCCTCGCCCGCCACCAGCTCGCGCCCTACGTGATCGACATGGAGAACAACGGCCGCCTGTCCGGCTCCGGCGCCTTCCGCACCGGCGAGGACGACGTGCGCGCCCTCGTCACCGACTACCTCGACGCCGCGCGGCGCGACTGGAACGTGAAGCCCGGCGAGCCGCTCGACCTGTGCCTCTACGCCCACGGCGGGCTCGTCGGCGAGGACGACGCGGCCGCGACCTTCTCGAAGTGGTGGCCCGCGCTCTACGCCGCGCGGCGCTTTCCCGTCTTCCTCATGTGGGAGTCGGACCTGTGGTCCACCCTCAAGGGCCGCCTCGAGGACACGGTGAAGGCCGCGCCGAGGCCGACCTCGGGGCCCTTCGAGGCCCTGGGCAAGTGGTGGAACGCGCGGCTGGAATCGCTCCTCGCGCCCGCGGGCGCGATGCTCTGGGGCGAGATGAAGCAGAACGCGCAGGCGATCTCCGGCGAGCCCGGGAGCGGCGCGCGCCTGCTCGTGAAGCACCTCCTGGCTTCCCCCGTGGCGGCGCGCCACCCGCTGCGCCTGCACCTCGTCGGCCACTCCGCGGGCTCGATCGTGCACGCCTACCTCGTGGACCGGCTCGCGGCGATGGAGTGGGACTTCGCGAGCCTCACCTTCCTCGCGCCCGCGCTGCGCGTGGACGACTTCGACGAGCGCCTGCGGCCGTGGATCGAGAACGGCCGGGTGAAGCGCTTCCGCGAGTTCCACCTGGGCGACGCGGCGGAGCGGCAGGACCCCACCTGCCGGCCGATCCTGGGCTACGGGCGCTCGCTGCTCTACCTCGTCTCGAACGCCTTCGAGGGCGGGCGGGAAGTGCCGATCCTCGGGATGGAGAAGCACTTTCCCGCGGACCTCGCGCGGCGGCGCTCCGTGAAGGTGTTCACGACACCCGGGGCGGCCAGTGCCAGCACGACCCACGGCGGATTCGACGACGACGCGACGACGATGGCGAGCGTGATCGCGGGCATGGGGAACTAGGCTCTGGCAGAATGACGCCGGGCCGCGCCTCGCGGCCGCGGGGCCGACTTCCATGGATCTCTACATCGTCACCGGCCACACCAGGGGCCTCGGCCGCGCGCTCGCGGAGAAGCTGGGCGCCGAGCCCGAGGTGGAGCTGATCGCCCTCGGAAGGGCCGCGGACGGGCCCGTGCCCGGCGGCGCGCAGCTCTACGTCGACCTCGCCGACTCGCGCGCGCTCGACGCGGTCTTCGACCGCGTCGAGGAACGCCTGCGGGGCAAGCGCTACGCGAAGGCGGTGCTGGTGAACAACGCGGGCGTGATCTCGCCCGTGGGCATGATCGACCGCGTGGACCCCGCGGAGCTCGCGACGAACCTCGCGGTGAACTTCACCGCCCCCATCCTCCTCATGCGCCGCTTCCTCCTCGCCACCGAGACCTGCGCGAAGCTGCGGCGCGTAGTCAACATCTCCTCCGGCGCCGGGCGCCGCCCGATCTTCGGCTGGGGCGCCTATTGCGCCGCCAAGGCGGGCCTCGACATGGTCTCGCGCGTGGCCGCGCTGGAAGCGCAGACGGCGCGCACGAACGTCGAGGTGGTGAGCCTCGCCCCCGGCGTGATCGACACGCCCATGCAGGGCGTGGTGCGCAGCGCGAGCCCCGAGGAGTTCGTGGACGTGGAGCGCTTCCGGCAGATGAAGGCCGCGGGCGAGCTTCGCGATCCCGCCGACGTCGCCGCGGACATCCTTCGCCTGGAGAAGTCCGGCAAGCTCTTCGCCGAGCCCGTCGCCGACCTGCGCACGCTCGGCGCGTGATCACCGATCCGCTCTTCTACGCGGTGGCGATCCCCGCGGTGCTCGTCATGGGCGTCTCCAAGGGCGGCTTCGGCAGCGGCCTGGGGCTCATGGCCACGCCGATGGTGGCACTCGTGGTGCCCACGCCGCAGGCCGCGGCGATCATGCTGCCCATCCTCCTGGTGATGGACGCGACGGGGCTCCTCGCCTACCGCGGCACCTTCCACCGCGGCAACCTCCTGCTGCTCCTGGCCGGCGGCGTCACCGGCATCGCGCTCGGCACGCTCACCTTCCGCTACTTCAGCGAGGCGACGATCCGCCTGCTCCTCGGCGCGATGGCGATCGCCTTCGTGGCGCACCGCCTGCGGCTGGGCGGGAGCCGGGCGCCGGCCGCGGCGCCCTCCCGGCCGAAGGGCTTCTTCTGGTCCACGGTGGCCGGGCTCACGAGCACCATCGCCCATGCGGGCGGTCCGCCGCTGAGCGTGTACCTGCTGCCGCTCAAGCTCGACAAGGCCGTGCTCGTGGGCACGACGGTGATCTTCTTCGCGGTGATCAACGCGGCCAAGGTGGCCCCGTACTTCTGGCTCGGGCTCTTCGACGCGAGGAACCTCCTCACCTCGCTCGTGCTCGCGCCCCTCGCGCCCGTGGGGATCGGGCTCGGCGTGTGGCTCCTGCGCCGGCTCTCGCAGGAACTCTTCTACCGCATCGCCTACGCGATGCTCGCGATCGTCGGCGCGAAGCTCCTCTGGGACGGGGTGCGCGGCCTCGCCTGGGCCTAGCCGCGCGCGCGGCGCAGCCGGCGCCACAGCGCGCCCGCGAGCCACGCGAGCGGCAGCACGCCCGAGAGCGTCCACGCGAGGATCGGCCAGGTGGAGCGGCGCGGCGCCTCGGGCAGCAGGTCGGGCTCCTCCAGCCCGGCGGGAAAGGGGCGCGGCGGCACGGGCACCACCTCGAGCGCCGCCGGGTCGCGCGGCAGCGCGGCGAGGTACTCGCGCGGATTGGCCGCGGGCCAGGTGCCCCATCTTCGCGACGAGGGGATCTGCGGGAGCCTCAGCCCCACCAGCGCCACGAGGTCGCGCGCGAGCATCGCGGCGAGGGGGCCGTCGGCGCTTCCCGCGCCGTCGCGCGCGAGCCGCACGAGGCTGAAGGCCGCCTCCTCGAAGGCCGCGGCGGGCATGAGGCGCGTGCGGTCCTCGGTGAGGTACTCGTAGGCGGTGCGCGCGGCCGCGAGGCTGCCCTCGGCGAAGATTTTCGCGGGCATGCTCAGCCAGGCGAGGAGCCCCGAGGAGGATTCGCGCGGCGGCAGGGGCCAGCCGAGCGCGCGCGCCGCGTCGACGCTGATCGAGGCGCAGTTCATCGTCGCGTGCCGGTAGCGCAGCTGGCGGCGCCAGAACTGCAGGTAGAGGCGATTCAGGCCGCCCTGCAGCAAGGCGGGCGCGCGCTCGTCGTCGAGGATCGCGAGGAGCAGGTAGGACGGCCGGTACCAGGCCTGCCCGCTGTTCAGGTCCGCGAGGTAGTTGTCGAGCGGCACCGGCGCGGGAAGGATGCCCTTCTCGCTCACCGCGTCCGGCGTGTAGAAGTTCGACGCGAGGAGGTCCGCGAGGCCGCCGTCGGCGCCGAGCCGGCCCGTGGCGAAGGCGAAGTGCCCGCCCCAGGCCTCGTCGTCGTCGCCCTGGGCGCCGTTCAGGATGATCGCGAGCACGGGGCGCCCGGCCCAGTCGCGCGCGCCGGGCGTGCGCTCCCAGAGCGGATGGGTCTCCGGTGGTGAGGCCGCGCCCGCGCGCGGGGCGCTGCGGAAGAGGCCGCGCAGGGCGAGCTTCGGCGTGCGCGAGCCGGCGACGGAAACGGCGGGCGCCGAGGGATCGGGGCGCCAGTCGTCCGGCCAGAGCGCGCGCGCGACGAACCCGCCGCCCGCCCCGGTCTCGCCGCGCATCGTGACCGTGCGCCGGGCCAGCCAGGCGAAGGTGGAGGCGTCGGCCCAGGAACGGTTGGCCGCGATCCGCGGCGCCAACGCGAGGGGCCGGGAAACGCCCGCTTCCTCGAAGGAGCGGCCATCGGGCGCGATGCGCACCGCCCGCCGGCGCTCCGGCGCGGCGATCCAGACCAGCGGCGGCCCGGTGAGCGCGCCGGGCGCGGCCGCCCAGGCCGCGAGATCGGCGAAGGGATCGGTCGCGCGGGAATATCCGGCGGCGGGCGCTGTTATCGGGATGGCGATCGTCTCGCCCGCGAAGAGATGGCGGGCGGCGGGGTGGAGTGCCCCGCCGGCCGTCGCGCCGGTGGCCAGGCGGAACCCGGAAGGGTCGTGCAGGCCGATCGGCGCGTCCTGCGGGGGTAGGCGGTTATCCGGCATCGCAGCCGCCATCATGCACGGTGGCGGCGCCGGCGCTACACTGCGCGCGTTCCACCCGCCCGACCCACCACGACAACAGAGGAACCTCCACCATGAAAAGAATCATCGCCGCCGCCGTCGCGACGCTCTTCGCGGGCTCCGCCCTCGCCTTCCACTGCCCCAAGGACATGAAGGCGATCGACGAGGCCCTCGCGAAGAACCCCAAGATCACCGAGGCGCAGATGAAGGACGTGAAGAAGATGCGCGCCGACGGCGAGGCCCTGCACAAGGCCGGCAAGCACCAGGAGTCCGTCGACACGCTCGCCAAGGCGATGAAGATCCTCGCCATCAAGTAGGGTCCCGCCGCTCCCCTCGCGGGGATAAGGACGCCGCGCCCCGGGGCGCGGCGTTTTTCCTTCAGTCGCCGTCCTTCGCCGGCGGGACCTCGACGCCGGCCCGTCCCGCCGCGACGGTGAAGGTGGCCGCCGTCGCCACGCCCGCGTCGGCGCGCTTGACGGTCTCCACCACGCGCAGCCGCGCCTCCAGCCTGTCGCGACCGAGATCGAGCAGGGTGTAGCCGCGTTGCGAGCCGTCCGCGTGGAGGATGTGGGGATTGGCCTCGCGGATGGCGGCCACGCGCCTGGCGCCCGGCCCCTGCGCGGAGATCGAGGTCCCGCAGAACTCCGCGGCGACCACGGGCGAGCCCGGGTCCTCCGGGCGCCGGTGCAGGTTCGCCACGAAGCTCGCGTGCACGTCGCCCCCCAGGACGACGGGATTGGCCGCGCCGCTTTCGGCGATCGCGTCGAGCAGGCGCTCCCGCGCGCCGGGGTAGCCGTCCCAGCCGTCGGTCCAGTGCTGCGCGCCCCGCTCGCTGCGCCGTCCCGCCGGCGCGACGAGGGTCTGCTGGACGACGAGGTTCCAGCGCGCGCTCGAGGCCGCGAGCGCCCCGGCGAGCCAGCGTTCCTGGGCCTCTCCGAGCATCGATCGCCCCGCGGCGAGGCGTTCCTCGCACCAGGGACCGACCACGTTGCCGCCTCCGCGGCCGGCCCGCGGGCAGGCCTGGGGATCGCGGTACTGCCGGCCGTCCAGCACGAAGAGCGTCGCGAGCCCGCCCCACGCGTGCTCGCCGTAGAGACGCAACTCGCCGTCGGGGCGGAGCATGGCGGGGCGAAGCGGCAGGTGCTCGAAGTACGCGCGGTACCCGGCCGCCCGGCGCGCGAGGAAGCGCGGGTCGAGGTCCTCGGCGCGATCGCCCGCGTAGTCGTTGTCCACCTCGTGGTCGTCCCAGGTGGCGAGCCACGGCGCGCAGGCGTGCGCCGCCTGCAGGTCGGGATCGGTGCGGTAGAGCGCGTGGCGGACGCGGTACTCGTCGAGCGTGCGCGGCTCGCCGGCGCCGTGCTTGCGCACGTGCCCGCGGCCCCAGCTCGACTCGTAGATGTAGTCGCCCACGAAGGCCACGAGGTCGGGCGCGTCCGCCGCGAGGTGGCGGTGCGCGACGAAATGGCCCTGCTCGTAGTGCTGGCAGGAGGCGAGGGCGAGCCGGAGCGCGCCGTCGCCGCCCGGTGCGGGCGCGGTGCGCGCCCGGCCGGTCGCGCTCGCCTCGCCGCCGGCGAGGAAGCGGTAGTGATACCAGCGTCCCGGCTCGAGTCCCCCGGCCTCGACGTGCACGGCGTGGGCGCGCGCGGCCTCGGCGCGGACCGTGCCGCGCCGCGCGATGCGCGCGAAGCGCTCGTCGTGCGCGATTTCCCAGCCGATCTCGATGCCCTCGGGACCGAGGCCGCCGCCGGCGAGGGGTTCCGGCGCGAGCCGCGTCCACAGCACGAAGCCCGTGGCGGTGGGGCACCCGGAGGCGACGCCGAGCGTGAAGGGATGGGAGGAAAACCTCGCCGGCCGCGCGGCGCGGGAAGCGGCGGGCGCGAGGAAGGCGGCCGCGGCCGCGGCGAACGCGCGGCGCAGGAACCTGCGGCGGTCGGTAACCATCGGCAACATTATCGCAGGGGAGGGTTGGCAACATGGATCCCCGCCCGCCCCGGGACCCACGAGGAGACGCCATGAACGATGCCGCCAGGACGGTGAGCACCATCGCGTGGTTCGAGATCGCCGTCACCGATTTCGACCGCGCCGTGAAGTTCTACGAGCGGGTGCTGGGCGAGCCCGTGCAGCGCGAGAAGATGGGAGAGAGCGACATGGGCGTCTTCCGCCACCAGGGCGAGACTTCCGTGGGCGGCGCGCTCTGGCGCGGCGACGGCTGCAAGCCATCGGCCGAGGGAACGGTCGTCTACTTCCAGGCCCAGCCCGACCTCGCGGCGGCGCTCGCCCGCGTCGAGCCCGCGGGCGGGCGCGTCGTCGTGCCGAAGACCGCGCTGCCCGGCGACATGGGCCACTTCGCGCAATTCCTCGACAGCGAGGGCAATCGCGTCGGGCTCTACTCGACGAAGTGAGCGGGGACCGGCCGGGAGAAGGGCGCGCGGCGCGTCCCGCCGCGCGCTAGGCGGCGGCCTGCGCGGGCCGCTTGCGGAAGATCGCGAGCCAGGCGGCGACCGCGAGGATGGCGGCGAACCACACGAACGCCCACTCCGCGATCGAAAGCCCGAAGAGGCTCCACTCCACCTTCGCGCAATCGCCCGTGCCCGCGAAGATCTTCGGCAGGGCCTGCGCGAGCGGGAAGTTGCCGAGCAGGAAGTCGAGGTCGCCCGCCATGCACTTCGCCGGTTCCGGCGCCGGGAAGCGCTGCAGGAGCGACTGGCGCACCGAGACGCTGCCGCCGGCGATCGCGAGGCCCCCGATGAGGACGGCGTAGACGCGCACGCCCACGCGCACCGGGCCGTGGATCGCGGCGACGAGCGCCACCGCGCCGATCATCACGAAGGCGTAGCGCTGCAGGATGCACATGGGGCAGGGGTCGAGCCCGACGTTGTGCTGCAGGACGAGGCCGAAGCCGATGAGGCCGGCGCAGGCGGCGAAGACGGCGGCGAAGACGGCGCGGGAGGAGAGTCGGGCGAGCATGGCGGTCACGGGTTCTGGGACGCGCAATCTTCCCACAGGTTCCGCCGCGCCCCGTTCGATCCACGTCAATTCCGGCAGGGCCGGAAGTGACACTTTGGGCCCACGGACGGCGGGCCTGTCGCCCCCCCGCGACGGCGCGGCGGGCGGTTTTCGGCCCGCCCGGGGCCCGAACCGACGGGCTCCCGGAAAGTCATGAAATAACAATGGCTTGCAGTGCGGAATCGTCCGCACTCCGGTGAAAGGCTCCGGGCACTCTTCTTGCACGGTTTCCGGGACGAAGTCCCCGGAGTCCGATCGCCATGCGCGTGACGCTCGCCGCCCTGCTGGCCACCTGTGCCGCCCTTTCCGCCAACGCGGCGGAGGAGGGGAATTCGCGCGCCGGGTGGCACCCCTACGGGATCGCGGCGGCCGGACCGGGCGCGAAGTCGGCGCCGGATCTCCTGGCGAGCCCGGCGAGGCCGGAACGCGCGCCGCTCATGAACCTCAAGCCCGGCGCGGCCTGCGGCCGGAGCGAGTTCGAGGTGTGCTTCGACTCCACCGGGCGCATCACCGTGCCCGGCGCCAAGCGCTTCCTGCCCGCGTTGCCCGGGCTCAAGCCGGAGAAGCTCTCCGTGCGCCGCAGCGGCGTGGTGTTCGGCTACAGCTTCTAGGCGCCGCGGGCGGCGTACGCCGCCGGGGGCGGTATCATCGGGCGCTCGTCCGCCGCCAGGAAACGCCCCATGTCCCTCGAATTGCCCGCCAAGAAGGTCCTCACGCTCGAGGCCGCCCGCGTCATGGCGGCGGCGGCCGAGGCGGTGGCCGCGAAGAACGGCTGGCGCGTCGTGATCGCCATCGTCGACGACGGCGGCCACGCGCTGCTCGTCCAGCGACTCGACGGCACGCAGTCCTCCAGCGTCGCCACGGCGATGGGCAAGGCGAGCGCGGCCGTGGGCTTCAAGCGGCCCACGCGGCTCCTCGAGGAAATGGTGAACAACGGGCGCTTTTCCTTCCTCTCCGCCCCGGGCGGGCCGGTGCTCCTGCAGGGCGGGCTGCCCATCGAGATCGGCGGCCAGCTCCTCGGGGCCATCGGCGTCTCCGGGGTCAAGGCGAGCGACGACGAGGTGGTCGCCCAGGCCGGGATCGACGCCCTGCGCGCGGCGCTGGGCTGAAGGGCGGGTTGGCCGCGCTGGGTTCCCCCGGCAGAATAGCGGGATGGATCCCCACGCCCTGGGCCTTCGCGCCCTCCACGCGGCCTTCAAGGAGGGCCGCCTCGCGGTCCCCGACTACATCCAGGCGCTCAACGACCGGATCGCGAGGCTGGAGCCGCGCATCCAGGCCTTCGAATGGTTCGAGCCCGCCCGGGCGATGGCCGAGGCCGAGGAGCGCTCCGGCGGCATCCTCAAGGACCTCCCGCTCTACGGCGTCCCCGTCGGGGTGAAGGACATCATCGCCACGCGCGGCATCCCGACGCGCATGGGCTCGCGCATCTTCGCCGGCCACGTGCCGGGGCGCTCGGCGGGGCTGGTGCGCCGCTTCGAGGCGCTGGGCGGGCTGGTGATGGCGAAGACCGTCACCACGGAGTTCGCCTTCCGCCATCCCGGCAAGACGCGCAATCCCTGGAACCCGGCGCACACGCCCGGCGGCTCCTCGAGCGGCTCGGCGGCGGCGGTGG
The DNA here is from genome assembly GCA_937898635.1 of uncultured Pseudomonadota bacterium. Lineage (GTDB taxonomy): Bacteria > Pseudomonadota > Gammaproteobacteria > Burkholderiales > Usitatibacteraceae > FEB-7. Next base: position 42,580 of record CALEJW010000238.1, read on the forward strand.
CCGCGGGATTCGTGCCCGTGGCGATCGGCACGCAGACCCTGGGCTCCGTGATCCGCCCCGCGGCCTACTGCGGCGTGGTGGGCTACAAGCCGAGCTTCGGCGCCATCTCGCGCGACGGCGTCTTCCCCTTCAGCCCGACGCTCGACCACGTCGGCGTCTTCGCCCGGTCCGTGGAGGACGCGTCCTGGTTCGGCGCCTGCCTCATGGGCCAGGACCCGCGCGACGAGGCGACCGGCATCCGCGCCGGCATGCGCTCGCTCTCCGTGCCCCTGGCTTCCCTCGGCCACGCGCCGCGGCTCGCGGTGGTGCGCACGCCGAAGTGGACCAGCGCCTCCGAGGCGCAGCGGGGCAATTTCGCGGAGGCGCTCCAGAACCTCAAGGACGCGGGGGCGCTTTCGCGGGAGGTCGCGCTGCCGCGCGGCTTCAACGAGGCCTGGGGCGTGGTCGGGGCGATCATGGACTTCGAGGCCGCGCGCGGCTTCGCCTCGCTGGAGTCGCGCCACCGCCTGCAGCTCTCGCCCCCGCTCGTCGCGCTGCTCGACCGCGGCAAGCGCATCACGCCGGAGCAGCACGCGAAGAACCTCGCCCGGCGCGAGGAGTACCGCGACTGGCTGGACGGGCTCTTCGACAGCTGCGACGCGATCGTGACGCTGCCCGCCGCGGGCGAGGCGCCGGAGGGGCTCGGCAACACCGGCGACGCGGCCTTCTGCTCGCTCTGGTCCCTCGCGGGGCTGCCGGCGATCACCATGCCCTCGGGCCGCGGCCCGCGCGGGCTGCCCCTGGGGCTGCAGGTGGTGGGGCGCTACCGCGAGGACGAGCGCGCGCTGCAGGTCGCGGCCTGGTGCGAGGCCGTGCTGGGCGTGAGGCTGGGGCTCGCGGGCGACTGACGGCCCCAGGCGGCGACCGTCGACACGACGAGGAGGTCGAGGGCGGCGTAGAAGGCGCCCGCCGCGAGCGGCGGGTTCGCGGTGACGAGACCCAGGCCCGGCACCGCGTGCCGCCAGGTCCAGTTGCCGAGCCAGGTGCCCCAGATCTCCATCGCGAGCGCGAGCAGCAGCATCGTCGCGTAGAGCTTGCGGGAGCGGGAGAGCGCCATGCAGCCGAGGAAGAGGGCGAAGAGGAAGGGGCCCAGCGTGTCGCGCCCGCTCCAGGCGAGCCCCGCGACGACGGGCAGCGCGAGCGCGGCGATCCACCATTCGGCGCCGTCGGCGAGCCGGGCGGCCAGGCGCGTGCCCAGGTGGAAGAGCAGCACGTGTCCCGGCGGCACGAAGAGCGGGATGTTGCCGAGCCGGTAGTCGTACAGTCCCCAGGCGAGCGAGAGGAACACCTCGCCGGCGGTGGCATACACGAGGCAGGCGAGGAGGGCGGGCCTTTGCGCGGCGGCGGAAACGAACCACAGGCGGGCGAGGACCGCCCAGGCGAGGCCGTTCACGACGAGCTGGCCATGGGCCCCGCCGTGCCGGTCGAGGACGAGGCCGAGCGCGATGGTCGCGACGATGAGGCCGTTCATGGCGCGCATTCTAGCCTTCCCCCGCGCCGCGCCCCCGCCGTCCATGATTCGCACGCGGTCCGCCTCGCGCTCGTCGCCGCGGGCTTCGTCTTCGTCGGGCTGGGGATCGCGGGAATCGTGCTGCCGGTGCTGCCGACGACGCCCTTCCTGCTCCTCGCCGCGGCCTGCTTCGCGCGCTCCTCGCCGCGCTTCCATGCGTGGCTGCTCCGGCACCGCACCTTCGGGCCGATCGTCTCGGAGTGGGAGCGGCACCGCGCGATCCCCTGGCGCACCAAGCTCTGGGCGATCGCGCTCATGTCGGCGACGCTCACGGCCTCGATCGTCTTCTTCGTGAAGCCGCCCTGGCTCAAGGCGGCGCTGGCGGTCCTCGGCGTGGCGCTGGCGGTCTGGCTCTACCGCCGGCCGTCGCGCGACCACCCCTGAGCGGGGCGAAGGGAAAAAAATCGGCGCGCCCGGGTCGGGGTGTGTCCCCCGGTCCCGGGCAAACGCCCAATGTGCGCGCTTGCGGGGTTGTTCACTGCGTCTGGAACCACTATCGGCCCCCGCGCGCGCAGGCGTTGTGACATGGTTCACAGCGCCGATTTCACCTGAAATATTGGGCTATAGTCGCGCCACCCATGGAACGCATCGGCATCGACCTCGGCGGCAGCAAGATCGAGATCGCGGTCCTCGACGCGGCCGGCGCGATCGCGCATCGCCGGCGGATCGCGACCCCCGCGGGCGACTACGACGCGTGCCTCGCGGCCATCGCCGGGCTCGTCGCGCAGGCCGAGCGCGAGCGCGGCGCGCGACTCGCGGTCGGCGTGTCGATGCCGGGGTCCCTGTCGCCCTCCACGGGGCGCGTGAGGAACGCCAACTCCACGTGGTTCAACGGCCGGGCGCTCAAGGAGGACCTCGAGGCGAGGCTCGACCGCGAGGTGCGCTTCGCCAACGACGCGAACTGCTTCGCGGCGTCGGAGGCGGCCGACGGCGCGGCCCGGGGCGCGCGCGCGGCCTTCGGCGTGATCCTCGGCACCGGCGTGGGCGGCGCGATCGTCGTGGACGGGCGCGTGCTCGAAGGGGCGAATGCCATCGCCGGCGAATGGGGCCACAACCCGCTGCCCCTGGCCGATGACGAGGACCGGCCGCTGCCGCGCTGCTACTGCGGGCGCGAGGGCTGCATCGAGACCTACCTCTCCGGCCCGGCGCTCGCCGCGGACCACGCGCGCGCGACCGGCGAGCGAATCGATGCCGAGGCGCTCGCGCGCCGCGCGGCCGGCGGCGACGCGGCCTGCGAAGCCTCGCTTCGCCGCTACGAGTCGAGGCTCGCGCGCGCGCTCGCGACCGTGGTGAACCTGCTCGATCCGGAGGTCATCGTGCTGGGCGGCGGGCTCTCGAAGCTCGCGCGGCTCTACGAGCGCGTGCCCGCGCAATGGGGCGCGTACATCTTCTCCGACGAGGTGCGCACGCGACTCGTGCCGCCCGTCCACGGCGACGCCGGCGGCGTGCGCGGCGCGGCGTGGCTGTGGGGCGGCCCGTGAACCCGGTCACCGCCTCGCCGCGGCTGCACCTCGCGCTCCTCGCGGCGTGGGGGGTCCTCTTCGTCCTCACGGGGTGGGCGCCGAAGGATCGCCTCACCTGGGCGCTCGAGGCGGCGCCCGCGGTCGTGGCGCTCGCAATCCTCGCCGCCCTGTACGGGCGCTGGCGCCTGACGCCCCTCGTGCTCTGGCTCGTCCTCGCGCACTGCGCCATCCTCATGATCGGCGCGCGCTACACCTACGCCGAGGTGCCGTGGTTCAACTGGCTGCGCGACGAGTTCGGCCTGGCCCGCAACTACTACGACCGCCTCGGCCACTTCGCGCAGGGCTTCGTGCCGGCCCTCGTCGCGCGCGAGATCCTGCTGAGGAATCGCGTGCTGCCCCGCGGCCCCTGGCTCTTCTTCCTCGTGGCGGCGACCTGCCTCGCGATCAGCGCGACCTACGAGTTCGTCGAGTGGTGGGTGGCGCTCGCCTCGGGAGAGGCGGCGGAGGCCTTCCTCGGCACCCAGGGCGATCCCTGGGACACGCAGTGGGACATGTTCCTCGCCCTCTGCGGCGCCACGCTCGCCCAGGCGCTCCTCGGGCGCGTCCACGACCGCCAGCTGGGCCTCGGCGGGCCCGCGCCGGCGGTGAGCCTGCGCGCCATCGACGAGGCCAACATCGACGAGGTGGCGGCGCTGCGCGTGGCGAAGTCGCAGGAGCGCCTGGTGGCGAGCGTGGGCAAGACCTTCTGGCAGGCCTGCGGGCGCGACGACATCGAGTGCCGCGCGGTGTACGCGGGCGGCACGCCCGCGGGCTTCGTCGCGACCGTGGTGAAGCCCGAGGCGCGAGAGCAGGGCGGGCACCACCTCTACCTCGCGAGGCTCCTGGTGGACGAACGCCACCAGGGACGCGGCATCGGCTCGCGGGCGCTCGACCAGGTGATCGCCGAGGCGCGCCGGAGAGACGGCTGCACGGGGATGCGCCTGTCGTTCGTGCCGGCGAACGCCCGGGCCGCCGCCTTCTACGAAAGCCGCGGCTTCCGCCGCACCGGCGTCGTGGACGAGGAAGGCGAGCACGAGATGTGGCTCGCGTTCGGGAATTCCGGCGCCGCCGCGCAGTCGAACGACGCACCCCCCTGACCCCCGCCCGGAGAAGAACGATGCGAACCTTCCCAGCCCTGGCCCTCGCCGCGGCGCTCGCCGCGCCCGCCGTCCTCCCGGCCCACGCCGCCACGGAGAAGGCGACCTTCGCCGGCGGCTGCTTCTGGTGCATGGAGCCTCCCTACGACTCGCTCGCCGGCGTGATTTCCACCACCTCGGGCTACATCGGGGGAGCCAAGGCGAATCCCACCTACCGGGAGGTTTCCGCCGGGACCACGGGACACACGGAGGCGGTCCAGGTCGTCTACGACCCGGCGAAGGTGAGCTACGAGAAGCTGCTGGAGGTGTTCTGGGTGAACATCGACCCCACGGTGCGCGACCGGCAGTTCTGCGACGGGGGCACGCAGTACCGGACGGGAATCTTCGTGCACTCGGAAGCGCAGCGGAAGGCCGCGGAAGCGTCGAAGGCGGCGCTGGAGAAATCGAAGCCCTTCAAGGCGGCGATCGTGACGCCGGTGGAGACGGCCGGGACCTTCTACCCCGCCGAGGACTACCACCAGGACTACTACGTGAAGAACCCGGTGCGCTACAAGCTCTACCGCAACGGCTGCGGGCGCGACGCGCGGCTGCGCGAGCTGTGGGGCGACAAGGCGGGCAAGTGAGCGAGGCGGCGGCCGCGCCGGACCTGGACGGGCTCTGCGCGCAGCTCGCGCGGATGCCCGCCTTCCTCGACGCGGCGCTCGAGCGGGCGGGCGCCGGCCGGGTCGCGACGCGCCCCGCCGCCGGGGGCTTCTCGCTCCTCGAGCACGCCTGCCACCTTCGCGACCTCGAGCGCGAGGGCTACCTCCTGCGCATCCTGCGCCTGCTGGCCGAGGAGCGGCCCGTGCTCGAGGGCTTCGACGGCGAGCGCGTCGCCCGCGAGCGCGACTACGCCTCGCAGGACGCCCGCGAGGCCGCGGGGGAGTTCGCCGCCGCCCGTGCCGAGGTGCTTCGCGTCGTGCGCGGCCTGGATCGCGAGGCGCTCGCCCGCGAGGGCGAGTTCGCGGGCGGGCGCATCACGCTCGCCGGGGTGGTCGCGATGGCGGCCGCGCACGACGCGGGGCATCGCGCGGAGATCGACGGCCTCGTGGCGGAGCTCGGCTAGTGGCGCGCGCGGGCGCCCTCGTCGCGGCCTTGCTGCCCGGCGCGATGGCGCTCGCCGCGAGCGCCGCGCCGGAAGTCTTCGTGGTCGATCCCGCGCACACGCACCCGTCGTTTTCCGTGGATCACCTGGGCATCTCCACGCAGCGCGGGCGCCTCGGGCGAACCACGGGGCGGATCGTCCTCGACCGCGAGGCGGGCACGGGGACCGTGGAGGTCGAGATCGACGCGGCCTCGGTGAGCACCGGCAACGCGGCGCTCGACGCGGTGGTCCGCGGCGAGGATTTCCTCGACGCCGCGCGCCACCCGGTGGCGAGATTCCGCGCGCGCGAGCTCGTCTTCGAGGCGGGCGTGCCGCGGCGCGCCGCGGGGGAGCTCACCCTCGCGGGCGTGACGAAGCCGGTCGAGCTCGCCATCGTGCGCTTCGGCTGCACGCGGCTTCCCTTCCTCGTGCGCCTGACCTGCGGTGCGGACATCGTCGCGGGACTGAAGCGCTCGGCGTTCGGGATGTCGGCCTTTCCGGCCTTCGTGGGCGACGAGGTGCGGCTCGACATCCAGGTGGAGGCGGTGCTCGAGGAGCGCGAGCCGCCCCCGGCGCCCTCGGGCGGATGATGATGCGATCGACGGGAGGAACGCGATGGAGATGAAGAAGCTCAACGCCACGGGCCTCCGGTCCGCGGGCTACGACGAGAGGAGCCGCAAGCTCGTCGTGGAGACGACGGCGGGCACCTACGAGTACGCGAACGTCTCGCCGGAGGTCTACCGGCGCCTGATGACCTCGCCGTCCCCGGCGAGCTACTACCGCGAGTCGATCGAGGACGAGTTCACCGGCCGCAAGGTGCGCTAGCGCCCGTCCGGGCGCTCGCAGCGGACGATGTGCGCGAAGGGCCGCGCGGCGTCGGGATTGCGCGACTTGTCGGCGCAGTAGCAGGCCTCGCGCCAGGTCCAGCGCCCGTCGCGCGCGAGGCGCAGGACGTGCTCGCAGGAAAGCTCGCCGCGCGCCGATCCCGCGAGGCGCAGGGGCCGCATCGCGAGAGGCGCAGGGGGAAGGCTCCCGGTGCGCTGTGGCGGCGTCTCGTGGACGCTGTCGCACACCGGCATCCGCCGGCACGCGCCCTCGCCGTTGCACAGCCACTCCCAGGCGCAGGCGGCCATCGCGGGCGCGGCGGCGCCGCAGGCGAGCGCGAGGGCGAGGGCGGCGCAGGCGTGCCTCATGGGCGCCAGTGTGCGGGCGGGGGCCGCCACCGCGCGTGCGCCGCGCCTTGCGCAGCGTTACCGATTGTGCGTCCGCGAGCGCTTCAGGCCGCGCGCGCGCGCGGCGCCGGCATCGCCTCGCGGATCGGCAGGTTCACCAGCGCCGCGGCGGCCGCGAGCGCCATGTCCGCGTACCACATCCACGCGAAGCTTCCCGTGCGCTCGATCGCGAGGCCGCCCAGCCAGGCGCCGAAGAAGCCGCCGACCTGGTGGGAGAGGAGCGTCAGGCCGAAGAGCGTGGCGAGGAAGCGCGTGCCGAAGAGCTTGCCCACGAGTCCCGCGGTGGGCGGCACGGTGGCGAGCCAGGTGAGGCCCAGCACGGCGGCGAAGGCGTAGAAGGTCGCCGCCGTCTTCGGCATCAGGAGGTAGGCGGCGATGGCGACGGCGCGCGCGCCGTACATCCAGAAGAGGATCCACTTCATCCGGTGGGCCTGGCCGAGCCAGCCCGCGCCGAGGCTGCCGGCGATGTTGGCGAGCCCGATGATGGCGAGCGAGGCCGCGGACACCGACGCGGGAAGCCCGCACAGCGTCACCTCGCCGGGCAGGTGGGTCACGAGGAAGGCGATGTGGAAGCCGCAGGTGAAGAAGCCCGCGTGCAGGCACCAGTAGCTGGGGTCGCGGAACGCGACGGCCATCTGGCCGGAGAGGCTCAGGCCGGGCGCGGCCGCGCCGTGCGAAGGCGCGCCTCGCTTCTCGCGGAAGGCGAAGGCCAGGGGAATCGTCGCGAGGGCCGCCGCCGCGAGCGCCCACAGCGCCGCGACCCAGCCCGCCAGCGCGATCATCGCCTGCGACAGCGGCGCGAAGACGAACTGCCCGAAGGAGCCGCCGGCGTTGATGAAGCCGGAGGCGAAGGCCCTGCGTTCCGGCGCCATCCGGTTGGCGGCCGCGCCCATGAGGATCGAGAAGCTCCCCGCGCCGGCGCCCGCGGCCGTCACCACGCCGAGGAAGAACACCAGCCCGAGGCTCGACGACATGAAGGGCGTGGCCGCGAGGCCCGCGGCGAGCAGGAGGCCCCCCGCCACCATCACGCGCACGGGACCGACCCGGTCGGCGATCGCCCCGAAGACCGGCTGGGCCGCGCCCCAGACGAACTGGCCCACGGCCAGCGTGAAGCTCACCGTGACGATGCCGAGGCCGGTGGCGGTGTTGAGCGGGGAGACGAAGAGCCCGAGCGACTGGCGTATCCCCATGGTGATGGCGAGGATGGCCGCGCCCGCGATGGCGAGCGACCAGTAGGCGCGCACGGTCTGCATGCGCGGGAGGGTAACACCCTCGTGCCGCGCCTCCGGCCCGGCACGGCGCGCCTAGCCGCCGTCGCCGTGGTCGGGCTTGGCGGGTTTCTCCGCGGGCCGCGCGGGCTTCTCCACCGGTCGCGAGGGCTTCTCCACGGGCGGGACGGGGCGGCTCGCCGGCTGCGCGGGTCTTGCGGCGGCGGGCGCGGGACGCTCGACCGGCTGCGCGGGACGCGTCATCGCGGGCGGCACGGGCCGTTCCGAGGAGCGCGCGGGACGCTGCGCTTGCGGTTCGCGCGTCGGGCCCACGGCGCCGGGCGCGGGCGCCGGTGCCGGCGTGCCGCGCATTTCCATGGGTTTCGTGCGAGGCGCCGGCGGCGCGGCCCGTTCCACGGGGACGGATTCGACCGGGGCGGGCCGCGATGGCGACTCGGCGGGCCGGGGGCGCGGCGAGGATTGCGCCGGCACGGGCCGCGCGATCGATTCGGCGGGCACCGGCCGCGGTGCCGATTCCGCGGGCGCGGGGCGCGTCGTCCGGGGAGGCGCGACCCGCTGGGCGGGCGCCGCGGGCGGGGCCACCATCGGACGCGCGGCCGGCGTGCCGGGCGCAGGCGCCGGCCGGCCGACGGGCTCGCCGGAGAGGGGGGAGCGCGGCGCGGCGACGGGTTCGGCGGGGTGGCGCGAGCGCCACTCGTTGCGCGTGGGCAGCACCGCCGAGCCGGAAACGAAGGGCTGGCGCGCGACCACCTCGCCCGGGACCGGCGCGAGGACCTGCTGGACCGGCTTGCGCGAGCCGAAATGCTCGCGCGGCATCACCGTGGCGCCGCGATCGCGGTT
>CALEJW010000239.1 GCA_937898635.1 uncultured Pseudomonadota bacterium
GAGACGCCCGGCAGGAGTCCCAGTTTCGGGCCGGGCGTGTTGAGCTTCGTGGTGCTTTCGATCATCGCCCGGTACCCGGTCTCGTCGAGGCGGCCTGCCTTGAGCGCGGCGCTGAAGATGCCCACGCCCAGCGGCTTGCCGAGCACGAGCTTGTCGCCGGGCCTCGCGCCCGCGTTGCGCTTGAGGTTGCGCGGGTCCACGAGGCCGATCGCGACGAGACCGTAGATGGGCTCCACGGAGTCGATCGTGTGGCCGCCCGCGATGGGGATGCCCGCCCGGGCGCACACCGATTCGCCGCCCTCGAGGATGCGCTTGATCACCTCGAGCGGGACCTGGTTCACGGGCATCGCGACGAGCGCGAGCGCGAAGAGCGGCTGGCCGCCCATGGCATAGACGTCGGAAATGGCGTTGGTGGCGGCGATCGCGCCGAAGTCGAAGGGATCGTCCACGATCGGCATGAAGAAATCCGTCGTGGCGACGATGGCCTGCGTTTCGTTGATCTGGTAGACGGCCGCGTCGTCCGCCGTCTCGATGCCCACGAGGAGCTGCCTGGGCACCAGTCCCGGCGCCGTCTTCGCGAGGATCTGCTCGAGCACCCCCGGGGCGATCTTGCAGCCGCAGCCGCCGCCGTGGCTGAACTGGGTGAGGCGGACTTTCATGTCCATCGAGGGATTCTCCTGGTGGGCCGCGGGCGCTGCCGGTAGTCGTTGGTCGGATTCTAGCGCCGGTCCTTGCGGAGCAGCGACAGGAAAAGCCTGCGAAGGGCCTGCCGCTCCCGGGCCGGCGAGAAGAGGGGCCGGCGCCTGGCGCAGGCCTCGCGCAGTTCGCGAAGCGCCGCGGGACGCTCGAGCAGGCGCTCGATGCCGCGCGCGAGCCCCGCCGCATCACCGACCTCGAAGTAGCCCGGATAGTTCCCGCCCAGCATCCCGATGTTTCCGGATACCCGGCTCGCGAGCACGGGCGTGCCCGCGGTGATCGCCTCGACGATCACGTTGGCGCCGCCCTCCATGAGCGAGGGGTGGACGAGGAGGTGGGCGTCGCGGATGGCGCAGCGCGCGAGCCCGTGCGGGAGCGCGCCGTGCCAGCGGTAGCGCGCGTCGCGCGCCACGAGCTTCCGGGCCTCGCGCCCGAGGGCCGGATCGAGCTCGGCGCCGATGTGCCGGATCCGCACGGGCATGCGTGGATCGAGGAGGCGAAGGGCCTCCCAGAGGGTTCGCGGGTCCTTCTCCTCGCGCAGGTGCCCCACGGCGACGATGTCGAGCCGGCCGCGGGGCTTGCGCGCCGCGGCGAGCGGCGTCGAGGACTGGAAGATCACCTCGCACTTTCCCAGGTGCTCGCGGGGCACGTGGGCGAGCGCGTCGTCCTGGAGGGCGACGATGCGGTCGGCCAGTTCGAGCGAGCGGCGCGCCTCGGCGCTCTTCGGGAGGTCGCGGTAGAGATCCGTGCCGGAGAGGACCAGCGCGAGCGGCGTGGCCGGCCGCCGCGCCTTCAGGCGCTCGATGGAGGCGGCGCTGCGCTTCGCGTGCAGGGCGATCGCGACGTCGGCCGGTTCGCCATCCCATTCGCTCTGTACAATCGGCCTTGCGACGCCGGCGAGGAAGCCCGCCCACCGCTTCGCGGTGCGCCAGTTGCCGTTGTTGGCCTCGCGCGTGCCGGGCGTCACGATGAACGCCACGGGCCTTGGGAGGGAAGGGCTGCGCATGCTGAACGAAATCGACTCGCTCGCGGCCGCGTTGCGGGAGAGCCGCGAGTATACGCTCTCGATGTACGGCCACCTCGAGGATCGCGAGTGGCAGGTGCCGTTGCTCCCGATCGTGAATCCGCCCCTCTGGGAGCTCGCGCACATCGCCTGGTTCCAGGAGTTCTTCTGCCGCCGCTGGAAGCCGGACGACCCCGCGGGCGCGAGGACGCCCTCGCGGCTGCCGGGCTCGGACGCGCTGTTCGATTCGAGGACCGTCGCGCACGACACGCGCTGGAGCCTGGACTACCCGTCCCGGGACGGCGTCTTTCGCTACCTGGCGGAAACGCTCGAGGCGACGCTCGAGGACCTCGCCGCGAGCCGCGAGGACGACCGCCACCGCTTCCGCCTCGCCCTCTTCCACGAGGACATGCACGGCGAGGCGCTCCTCATGACGCTGCAGACGCTCGGGCTCGCGGCGCCGCGCAGGGACCACGAGCCGCCGCCCGCCGCCGCGACGGCGGGCGGGACGCGGGACATCCCCTTTCCCGGAGGTGAATTCGCGATGGGGGCCGGCCGGGACGACGGCGAGCACGCCTTCGACAACGAGAAGTGGGCGCATCCCGTGCGCGTGGCGCCCTTCGCGATGGCGTCGCGGCCGGTGACGAACGGGGAGTTCCTTGCGTTCGTGGAGGACGGTGGATACCGGCGCGACGAGTTCTGGTCGCCGGAGGGCCGGCGATGGCGCGACGAAACGCGCGCCGGCTCCCCGCGGAACTGGCGAAGGGACGACGGCGCCTGGACGATGGCCTGGTTCGATGCGCGTTTCGCCCTGCGCGAGGACGAACCCGTGGTCCAGGTGAGCCGGCACGAAGCGCAGGCGTGGTGCCGCTGGGCGGGGCGGCGACTGCCGACCGAGGCGGAGTGGGAGTTCGCCGCGCGCAATGGCGGGCGCGACGACCGTTATCCCTGGGGCGCGCAGACGCCCCTCGCGGCCGCCGGACTCGACTACCGCCTGGCGCGGCCGGCGTGCGTGCCCGATCCGGCACCGGCCCCGAGCGGCCTGGAGATGATGATCGGGGGCGTGTGGGAGTGGACGGCGTCGGCCTTCGGACCCTACCCCGGCTTCGAGAAGGACGCCTACGCGGAATACTCCGAGCCGTGGTTCGGCGACCACGCGGTGCTGCGCGGCGGGTGCTTCGCGACTCGCTCCCGCCTCGTGCACAACCGCTGGCGGAATTTCTACCTTCCGGACCGCAACGACGTGTTCGCGGGCTTGCGCACCTGCGCGGCCGGCGCCTGAATCGATGTGAGATAATCCGTTCCGGCGGGCCCCCCCGCATTGACGGGCGGCGAACCTGGTCAGGTCGGGAACGAAGCAGCCATAGTCGATTCCTTCAAGTGCCGGGGTCAGGCTCGCCTCCCGAATCCTTCCGGCCGCGCGTGGCGCGGCCGTTCCGCCGGATGACTCCATGACGTACCAGGTCCTCGCGCGCAAATGGCGCCCCAAGGCGTTCGACCAGCTGGTCGGGCAGCCGCACGTGGTCACCGCCCTCGCCAATGCGCTCGACACGGGCCGCCTGCACCACGCCTACCTCTTCACGGGCACGCGCGGCGTCGGCAAGACCACGCTCGCGCGCATCCTCGCCAAGTCCATCAACTGCGAGACGGGCGTCTCGTCGCGGCCCTGCGGCAAGTGCCGCGCCTGCACCGAGATCGATTCCGGCCGCTTCGTGGACATGCTGGAAGTCGACGCCGCGACCAACACCAAGGTCGACGAGATGCGCGAGCTCCTCGATACCGCGCAGTACATGCCGGCCTCGGGGCGCTACAAGGTCTACATCATCGACGAGGTGCACATGCTCTCGCGGCATGCCTTCAACTCGATGCTGAAGACCCTGGAGGAGCCGCCGGAGCACGTGAAGTTCATCCTCGCGACGACGGACCCGCAGCGGCTGCCCGTGACCGTGCTGTCGCGCTGCCTGCAGTTCAACCTGAAGTCCCTGTCGCCGCCGGCGCTCGCCGGTCACTTGAAGCGCGTCCTGGAAGCGGAAGGCATCGCCTTCGAGGAGGCGGCGCTCGGGCTCCTCGCGCGCGCCGCCGCGGGAAGCGTGCGCGACAGCCTGAGCCTCGCCGACCAGGCGATCGCGTTCGGCTCCGGCAAGGTGACGGCCGCGCAGGTGGCCGACATGCTGGGCGCGGTCGGCGGAGACCTCGTCTGGCCGCTCCTCGAGCGGATCGCGGCCGGCGACGGCGCCGGGGCGCTGGCGGAGGCCGGGCGCATCGCCGAGCGGGGCCTGTCGTGCGACCAGGCGCTGCAGGACGTCGCGGCGATCCTGCATCGCGTGGCTCTCGCGCAGGTCGGCGGGCCGCCCGATGCCGACGATCCCGATGCATCGAGGATCGCATCCCTCGCACAAGCCCTCGACGCGCCGCGCGTCCAGGTGATGTACCAGGTCGCCGTCCTCGGGCGCCGCGACCTGCCGCTCGCGCCCGACGAGGTCGCGGGATTCGGCATGGCCGTGATGCGCATGCTCTCCTTCGGCGCCTCCTCGCCCGGCGAAGGCGCGATCGCGCGGGGATCGTCGCCGGCCGCGGTCTCGCGGGCGCCGTCGGCCTCCGCGTCGGCCTCGCCGCCTCCGCAGGCCGCGGAGCCCGTACCGGCGCCGGCGCCCGCCGCTTTCGACGGAAACTGGGCCGCATTCGTCGAGGGGCAGAGCCTCAGCGGCATGGCGGGACTGCTGGCGCGCTACGGGGAACTCGAGTCCTTCGAGGGCAATCACCTGCAGCTCGTCGTTCCCGAGGCGCACCGGATGTACGCGGACAAGCCCTACCAGGCGAAGCTCAAGGCGGAGATCGGTCCGCGGTTCGGCGCGGGCTTTCGCCTCTCGGTTCGCGTGGGCGAGACGCGGGGGCGCAGCGTCGCGGAGGTGCGCGGCGTGGAGGCGCAGCGGCGGCTGGATGGCGCCGCGGCCGCCCTGCAGGACGATCCGTTCGTGAAGGACCTGGTGGAGGGCATGGGCGCTCAGGTCGTGGCCTCCTCCATCCGGCCGGCCGGTGACGGCCCGCCGTCGGCAAACGAGGAAAGGGGAGGCAAGCGATGATGAAGGGCGGTCTCGGCGGGCTGATGAAGCAGGCGCAGCTCATGCAGGAGAACATGCGCAAGGTCCAGGAAAGCCTCGGCTCGATCGAGGTCGAGGGTCAGTCCGGGGCCGGGCTCGTGAAGGTCGTGATGACCTGCAAGCACGCGGTGAAGCGCGTGAGCATCGACCCGAGCCTTCTCGGCGAGGACAAGGACATGCTGGAGGACCTCGTCGCCGCCGCGTTCAACGATGCGGCGCGCCGGGCCGAGGAGACGAGCCAGGAGAAGATGGCGGGATTCGCCTCGGGGCTTGGCCTGCCGCCGGGGATGAAGCTCCCCTTCTGACCCGAAGCGCGCGATGCAGACGCCCGACTCGCTGGAGGAATTGATCCAGGCCCTGCGCTGCCTGCCGGGCGTGGGCCCGAAGTCCGCCACGCGGATGGCCTATCACCTGCTGCAGCGCGACCACGCCGGCGCCGGGAGGCTCTCGGCGGCGCTCGGCGAGTCGCTCCGGAAGATCCGCCACTGCGCGCGCTGCAACACCTTCTCGGAGGCGGAGACCTGCACCCTGTGCGCCTCGCCGCGCCGGGACCCGTCCCTGCTGTGCGTCGTCGAGTCGCCGGCGGACCTCCTGATGATGGAACAGACGCAGAGCTATGGCGGCCTCTACTTCGTCCTCATGGGCAGGCTCTCGCCCCTGGACGGCATCGGGCCCCGCGAGATCCACCTCGACCGGCTCCTGCGGCGGGCGACCGACGGGGACGTGAAGGAAGTGATCCTCGCCACGAACTTCACCGTGGAGGGCGAGGCCACGGCGCACTACGTCTCGGAGATGCTGGCGGGCAAGGGGCTCGCCGTGACGAGGATCGCCCGCGGGCTCCCCGTGGGCGGCGAGATCGAGCACGTCGATGCGGGAACGCTCGCCCAGGCGCTGATCGAGCGCCGCCCGGCCTAGGCGGAAGGCGACGGCTTCGCCGGTTCCTCGCCGCCTCGCGCGAGACGGCTTCGCACGAAGCGCGCGAAGACGATCACGAACCAGGCCGCGAAGAGGATGAACACGGCGAGCGCGGCGAGGAAGATCGCCGGGTAGTTGAACGCGACCCAGATCCCGCCGAGCACCATGGCGTCCTCCGTGAAGGACGCGATCCAGTTCGAGAGGGGCTCGGGCGAGGTGTTGAGCGCGGCCCGCCCGCCCGCCTTCGCGAAGTGCGTCCCCGCCGTGATCGTTCCGCCGAGGAGGCCCGCGGCGACGGTGATCGCCGTGAGGTCGTCGCCCGCAGCCCCCGCGGCGAGGAGGGCGCCGGCGGGAATGCGGATGAAGGTGTGCAGCGCGTCCCAGGCGCTGTCGATGCCCGGGATCTTGTCGGCGAGGAACTCGATCGCGAGAAGGATGCCCGCGGCGCCGATGACGTAGGGATGGGAGAGGATCGCGAGGCCCTCGGGCAGCGCGAGATAGTCCATCCGGGCCGCGAGCCCCAGCACGAAGACCACGAGATAGAGGCGTAGCCCGCTCGCCCAGGCGACGAGCGAGCCCAGGGCCAGGGCCTGCAGCAACGGCCAGTCCACCGGATCCATTTCACGGCCCTCCGTCTTCGCGGGAATGGGGCGCCGCCGTGCGGCGGCGTCCGCCCGCGTCGTTGACGCAAGTGGCGCAAAGATGCCATAATCCCGCCTCTCGACGCTCGGTTCCTGCAGTGATGGCGGAACCGGCTCGAAACCGGGCGCGGGGTGGAGCAGTCTGGCAGCTCGTCGGGCTCATAACCCGAAGGTCGCAGGTTCAAATCCTGCCCCCGCAACCAACTCCCTTCCAGGCATCCTGCTCGGCAAGGGGCGGTCCTCGCTCTTTAACAAGTTACAGCCGATAGAGGTGGGTGCTGCGGGTGCGCGAGGTC
>CALEJW010000240.1 GCA_937898635.1 uncultured Pseudomonadota bacterium
GCCACTCTAGGGAGGCCAACCCCCCGCCGCGAGGGGAAAGCGACGAAATGCAGGATAAGGGGGGTGAACGCCCTGAGGCGCCGACCGCGTTCAGTTCCCCAGCCGATCCGTCGGCCGCCCCAGGAAGAGGTAGAAAGCCGACTGCCCACCGAAGGTATGCCCCCACGCGAAGTAGAGCGGGCCCAGGATCGAATCCAGCCCGACGAACACGGAGCCCGCCTTCTTCAAGTCGCCGAAGCGAATGTCCGACCTGCTCTGCCACGCGTTGCCCGCCTCGAGGGAAAGGCCCAGGTACACGTTGCGTCCGAGCACCTTGGGCAGAACCCGGTCCGTGCGGTAATAGGCGAGGCCCCCCACGACGGCCGTATGCGAGCCGCTGAGCGAGCCCGCCGGAGTGCCCGAAAGGTCGAACAGCCCCCCGAGGCGGAAGCCGCCGCGATCGTCGCGCGAGTGCGCCGCGCTGGCGATGCCGAGAAGCGTGAGACGCCCGAACGTCACCGGCATGAAGCCGCCGACCCGGTAGGTCTGCACCGGATTGCGGTCGTCGCTGTAGAGGAGGGAGGTGCTGGTCGCCTCGAAGATGTAGCCGCGGCGCGGGAAGTTGGAGTCGTCCAGCGTGTCGAAGGTGACGTCGGCAATGGCGATGCGCGAGTTGTCGCTGACAGGGGCGCCGAACGAGGTCCCGATCAGGGGCTTCACCCGGTAGCGCTGGTAGCCGCCGCCCAGGCGCAGCACGCCCGAGTTGCCCAGGCGCAGCCCCAGGGCCGCGGCGAAGGTCTTCTGCGTGAGCGTGAGGCGGTCGGTGCGCCGGTAGCCGTTGTCGAAGACGTCGGTCGAGAACTTCTCGGCCTCGGCCTGCGCTTCGAGGAACCAGGGGCTGCCGGGGCCCAGCGGCTGGAGGAAGTAGGTCCCGAGGCGGCGCGCCTCGCCGAGCGTGATCTCGTTTCGCCACTCGGCGCCCCAGGAGTTCACCCAGCGGCGGGAATGCTGCATCGTGAGCGAGAAGCGCGAATCGGTCTGGAAATCCGAGGAGGCGAATCCGCCGATGCGCAGGTAGTCCGGTCCCCACGACTTCTCGCTCAGGTCCACCACGACGTTGCGGTGGCCCTGGTCGAGTTCGGTGCGCACGTCGACGCGCTCGAAGTCTCCCCAGCCGTGCAGGATTCGCGCGCCCTCCACGAGCTGCGCATCGGTGACGAGCGCTCCCCGGGCGATGCCGGTGCGGCTTTGCAGCTCGCGCTGGATCGCGTCGGGATTGGTGCGCTCGGCGCCCTTCACCACGACTTCCCAGATCGGTAGCTCATGGGACTCGGGCACGCGCGTGCGCCTCGCCTCCCAAGCGGCGTACCGGTCCGGCTCCCACGCCAGGCTGGCGAGTCTCGCCAGGTGGCCGCGCGCCGCCGCCTCGCCGCGGGCGATGAGATCGGGACCCCGGTCGAAATCCACGAAGCTCACGCCGTCGAGGTCCGGGGAGATGAGGATGTCGCCCGGGCGCAGCGCCTTGAGCGAGATCTCGACGTTCTGCTCGGTGAGGATGTTGATCATCTGCTGCGCGACGCCGAACGCCGACGACAGCGCCTCGCGCGGCAGCAGCGGCGTGCCCACGTTGACGGCGATGATCACGTCGGCGCCCATCTGGCGCGCCACCTCGATGGGCAGGTTGCGCACGAGGCCCCCGTCGCCCAGCAGTCGCCCGCCGACTTCCGAGGGCGCGAAGGCGCCCGGGATCGACATGGAGGCCCGCATCGCCACCGGCAGCGGCACGTCCTCGAGCACCACCTGCTTGCCCGTGGCGAGATCCGTGGCCACGGCGCGGAAGAGGATCGGCAGGTCGTTCAGCGTGCGCGCGTCGCTCGCCGGGTGCGCGATCCGGCGCAGGAACTCCTCCAGGTTCTGCGAGCCGAGGGCGCCGCGCGGCAGCACCACGCCGCCGTCCTTCAACCCCAGCTCGCTCTTGCCGATGAGGCGCAGGTCGTCGGCCTTGCGCCGGAACGACAGGTACTCGCGCGGGGCGCGGTCCGAGAAGATCTGGTCCCAGTCGGCCGCGGCGAGCAGCGATTCCATCTGCTCCGGCGTGTGCCCCGCGGCGTAGGCGCCGCCCACGATCGAGCCCATGCTCGTCGCGACGACGAAATCCACGGGAACGCGGGCGTCTCGCAGCACCTTGAGCGCGCCGATGTGCGCGAGCCCGCGGGCGCCCCCGCCGGAGAGCACCAGGGCGACCTTGGGCCGTGGCGGCTGGGTGGACTGGGCGAACGCGCCCAGGGTGGCGCCGGCGATCAGGATCGCGGCGGCGAATCGTAGCCTCGGCATGATGGACCTCCCCTCGGCGGGAGTGTGCCATCAACACCGCGAATTCGTGTTGAAGGGGACGCTACCCTTCAACGCTGAAATCGGCGTTGAAGGGTAGCGTCCCCTTCAACCAGTAATCCATAAGAGGTATAGGGCGAGCGCGACGCAAAGCAGCCAGACGATCGGGCCGCCGTCGTCGTCGCGGGACGGGGTGCTCATGATTGCCCCCACCCGCCACCCAGCGCGCGCACGAGCCCGACCGTCGCCTGGTACTGGGCCGTTCGCACCTGCACCGATTGCCGCCGGTTCGCGAGCTCGCTTCGCTGCGCATCGAGGAGGTCGAGCTGGCTCACGTAGCCGTTGCGGTAGCGCACATCCGACAGGGCCGTCGAGCGCGTGGCCGAGGCGACCGCGCGTTCCTGGGCCGCGGCCTGGCTGGCGAGGTGCCTGAGCGCCGAGAGCTGGTCCTCGACGTCCTTGAAGGCGACGAGGACGCGCTCGCGATACTGGGCGAGCGTGGCGTCGCGCTCCGCGTTCGCGAATTGCACGCCCGCGTCGCGCCGCCCGCCGTCGATGATCGGGAGCGCCAGCAGCGCGCCCACGCCCCACGCGCGCATCGACCACTTGAAGAGGTCGCCGATCTCGGGCGAGGCGTAGCCCGCCGCGCCGGTGAGGGACAGGTCGGGGAACCACGCCGCCTCGGCGACGCCGATGCGCACGCTCGAGGCGAGGACCGTGCGCTGCGCCGCGGCGACATCGGGCCGCCGTGCGAGCACGGTGGAGGGCACGCCCGCGGGGATCACAGGCAGGGACGTCGTCCAATCGGTTTCCACGAGGCCGAAGCTGGATGCGGGCTCTCCCACCAGCACGGCGATCGCGTGCTCGAGCTCGGCGCGGCGGCGGTCGAGGGCGAACGCTTCCGCCTCGGTCGCTGCCACCTGCGTGCCGGCGCGCAGCACTTCCAGCTCGGCCACGTCGCCGGCGCGGAAGCGGCGCTCGGTGAGTGCCGCCGTCTCGCGATACGCCGATACGGTGCGGCGCACGAGGGCGCGCTCCTCGTCGAGGCCGCGCAACGCGAAGTAGGCCTGCGCGACGTCGGCCTGCACCAGGAGCCGGGTGTTCTGCAGCAGCGCCTCGCGGGCCTGGGCGTCGAGCTCCGAGGCGAGGCTCGCTTTCGCGAGCTTGCCGAAGAGGTCGATCTCGTAGGAGAGGTTCGCGCCGGCCGTGACGAGCGTTCCCGGCGGGAACTGCGCCTGGTTCGCGGTGCCGCCGGCACGCGACGCCGAAGCTCCCAAGCCGAGCTGCGGCCATTGGTTGGCGACGTTCGACTGCAGGAGCGCCCGCGCCTGGGCGAGGCGGGCGGCCGCCACCGCGATCGACGTGTTGCTCTCCGCGGCGCGTTCGACCAGGCGGTCGAGGACGGGATCCGCGAAGGCCCTCCACCAGTCGCCGCGTGGCTGCGAGTCCGCCGGCCGCACGGTCGTCCAGCGGCCTTCGCCCTCCTTGAAGGCGGCGGGCGTGACCGGCAGCGCCTTCGGATCGATGTCGGGGACCGTCGCGCATCCGGCGAGGATGAGCGAGGCCAGGAGCGGTGCAAGGATAAGTTTCATGTCGAATGCCTCAGTCGTTGGCGCCGGCGAACGCTTCCTGCGTCTCGCCGTGGTGCTTGAGTTGGCGGTTGCCCGAGAGCTTGCGCAGCAGCACGTAGAACACGGGCGTCAAGAAGATGCCGAAGAGCGTCACGCCGAGCATCCCGGAGAAGACGGCGACCCCCATCGCGCGGCGCATCTCGGAGCCCGCCCCGGTCGCGAAGGCGAGCGGCACCACGCCCATCACGAACGCCATCGACGTCATGAGGATGGGGCGCAGCCGCAGGCGGGCCGCCTCGATCGCCGCGCGCACGGGCTCGCGCCCGGCGAGTTCCAGCTCGCGCGCGAATTCCACGATGAGGATCGCGTTCTTCGCCGAGAGCCCCACGAGGACCATCAGGCCGATCTGCGTGAAGATGTTGTTGTCGCCGTTCGTGAGCCACACGCCTGTCAGCCCCGAGAGCATCGCCATCGGCACGATGAGGATGATCGAAAGCGGCAGCACGAGGCTCTCGTAGAGCGCGGCGAGCACGAGGAACACGAGCAGGATCGCCAGCGGGAAGACCCACGCGGCGGAGTTGCCCGCGAGGACCTCCTGGTAGGTGATCTCCGTCCACTCGAATCCCACGCCCGGCGGGAGCGTCTCGCGCGCGATCCGCTCGATGGCGTCCTGCGCCTGGCCCGAGGAGTAGCCCGGGGCGGGACGCCCGTTCAGGTCGGCGGCGAGGAACCCGTTGTAGCGCATGGCGCGCTCGGGACCCGCGCTGTGGCGCATCGCCATCAGCGCCGAAAGCGGCACCATCTCGCCCGTGCGCGAGCGCACCTTGAGGCTGCCGACGTCCTCGGCGTGCGCGCGGAACGGGGCATCGGCCTGCACGCGCACCGAGTACGTGCGCCCGAACTTGTTGAAGTCGTTCACGTACAGGCTCCCGAGGTAGATCTGCATCGTGTCGAACACCTCGGTGAGCGGCACGCCGAGCTGGCGGGCCTTGGTGCGGTCGATGTCGGCGTAGAGCTGCGGCACGTTCACCTGGAAGCTCGTGAAGACGCCCGCGAGCTCCGGGGCCTGCCACGCCTTGCCGAGGAACTGCTTCATCGCCGCGTCGAGCGCCTCGTAGCCGAGGGACGCGCGGTCCTCGACCTGCAGCTTGAAGCCGCCGGTCGTGCCCAGGCCCTGCACGGGCGGGGGCGGGAAGATCGCGATGAACGCCTCGGGAATCGCGGCGAACTGCTTGTTGAGCTCCATGGCGATCTCGTTGCCGCTCATGCCCGGGCCCTTGCGCTCGTCGAAGGACTTCAACGGCGTGAAGACGATGCCGGCGTTGGAGCTGTTGGTGAAGCCGTTGATCGACAGGCCCGGGAAGGCGACGGCGTTCTGCACGCCCGGGTGCTTGAGCGCGATCTCGCCCATCCGGCGGATCACCTCTTCCGTGCGGTCGAGGGTCGCGCCCTCCGGAAGCTGCGCGAAGCCGATCAGGTACTGCTTGTCCTGCTGCGGCACGAAGCCCCGCGGCACCGCCTGGAAGAGCACGACGGTCGCCAGTCCCAGGGCGAGGAAGAGGCCCATCATCGCGCCCTTGCGCGCGATCGCCCGGGCCACTCCCCCGGTGTAGGCCTCGCCGCCGCGCTTGAACACGCGGTTGAACCAGCCGAAGAAGCGGCCGAACACGGCATCCATGGCACGGGTCAGCCGGTCCTTGGGCTGGTCCTTGCGCTTCAGGAGGATCGCGGCCAGCGCCGGCGAGAGCGTGAGCGAGTTGATGGCCGAGATCACCGTGGAGATGGCGATCGTAAGCGCGAACTGCTTGTAGAACTGGCCCGAGAGGCCACTGATAAAAGCAATCGGGACGAAGACGGCGACCAACACCAGCGCGATCGCGATGATCGGGCCGGAGACCTCGCGCATCGCACGGTACGTGGCGTCGCGCGGCGAAAGGCCCGCTTCGATGTTCCTTTCCACGTTCTCCACGACCACGATCGCGTCGTCCACGACGATGCCGATCGCCAGCACGAGACCGAAGAGCGAGAGCGCGTTGATGGAGAAGCCGAAGAGGTGCAGCACGGCGAACGTGCCGATCACCGACACGGGCACCGCCGCGAGCGGGATGACCGAGGCGCGCCACGTCTGCAGGAAGAGGATCACCACGAGGACGACCAGCAGGATCGCTTCCAGGAGCGTCGTCACGACCGCCTTGATCGAGGCGCGCACGAACTGCGTCGGGTCATAGACGATCTTGTAGTCCACGCCCTCGGGCATGGTCCTCTTGATCTCCGCCATCGTGGCGCGCACGTTGTCCGAGATCGAGAGCGCGTTGGCGTTGGGAGCCGCGAAGATCGGCACCGCCACCGCCGGCTTGTTGTCGAGGAGCGAGCGCAACGCGTATTCCGAGGCACCGAGCTCGAGGCGCGCGACGTCCTTGAGCCTCGTCACCGCCCCGTTGGCGTCGGTCTTGACGATGATCTCGGCGAAGTCCTCCTCGGTTGCCAGGCGCCCCTGCGCGTTGATCGAAAGCTGCAGGTCGAGGCCGGGCGGTCCCGGAGAGGCGCCGATAACGCCGGCCGCGGCCTGGAGGTTCTGCTCGCGGATCGCGCGCACGACGTCGCCCGCCGAGAGGCCGCGCTCGGCGACCTTGCGGGGATCGAGCCAGACGCGCATCGAGTAGTCGCCCGAGCCGAACAGCAGCACCTGGCCCACGCCGTCGATGCGCGCGAGGCGGTCCTTGACGTTGAGCACCGCGTAGTTGCGCAGGTACGTCATGTCGTAGCGCTCGTTGGGCGAAGTGAGGTGCACGACCATCGTGAGGTCGGTCGCGCCCTTCGCCGTCGTGATCCCCAGGCGCCGGACTTCCTCGGGCAGGCGCGGCTCGGCCTGGGAAATGCGGTTCTGCACGAGCTGCTGGGCCTTGTCGGGGTCGGTGCCGAGCTTGAAGGTCACCGTGAGCGTCATCCGGCCGTCGGTGGTGGCCTGGCTCCCCATGTAGAGCATGCCCTCCACGCCGTTGATGGACTCCTCGAGCGGGGTGGCCACGGTCTCCGCGATCACCTTCGGGTTGGCGCCGGGGTATTGCGCGCGCACCACGACGGAGGGCGGGACGACTTCGGGGTACTCGGCGATCGGCAGCGCGCGCATGGCGATGAGGCCCGCGAGGACCATCAGCACCGAGAGCACGCCCGCGAAGATCGGGCGGTCGATGAAGAATCTCGAAAGGTTCATTGTTCTTCTCCCTGGATGCTGCCTAGTTCCGCGCCGCGACCTTGTCGCTGCCCGAGCGGGCCATCTGGGCGGGTTGGGGGTCGAGGAGGGCGCCGGGGCGGACGCGCTGCAGGCCGTTCACGACGATGCGATCGCCCGCCTCGAGTCCGGTGGTGACGATGCGAAGGCCTTCGACGCTCGCGCCGAGCGTCACCTCGCGGTACGCGGCCTTGTTGTCGGGGCCCACGGCCATCACGAACTTCTTGTCCTGGTCCGTGCCCACCGCCCGGTCGTTGATGAGGATCGCCGGGGTCGCCTTGGGGCGCCCGAGGCGGATGTGCGCGAACTGGCCGGGCATGAGGCTCCCGTCCTTGTTGTCGAAGATCGCGCGCACGCGCACGGTGCCGCTGCGCGCGTTCACCTGGTTGTCCACGAGCTGCAGGTGCCCGGTGCGCTCCTTCTCGCCGTCGAGCGTGGTGCTCATTTCGACGGGAATGCTGGCGATCCTCGCGCCCGCGTCCTTGAGAGAGCGCGCGACCACGGTCTCGTCGGCGTCGAAGCTCGCGTAGATGGGGTTCACGGACACGAGCGTGGTGAGCACCTGCGCGCCCGGCCCGGAGGCGACGAGGTTGCCCTGCGTCACCTCGAGCTTGCCGACACGGCCGGAGACCGGGGCGCGGACCTGCGTGTAGCCCAGGTTCAGTCGCGCGGACTGCAGTGCGGCTTCCGCCGCCTGGACGTTCGCCTCGGCTTCGCGGAGAGCGTTCACGCGCTCGTCCACCTCGCGGCGGGAGATCGCGCTTTCGTTCCACAGGCGCTCGGCCCGCTCGCGTTCGCTGCGGGCGTTCGTGGAGCGCGCCTGCGCGGCGGCGAGCTGCGCCTGGGCGCGGTCGACTTCGGCAGCGTAGGGCGCGGGGTCGATGGTGACGAGGAGGTCGCCCTTCTGCACCAGGGCGCCTTCGGTGAAGTGCACCGCATGCACGGCGCCCGCGACGCGCGAGCGGATGTCCACCCGTTCGACCGCTTCCAGTCGGCCGGAGAAGTCGTCCCAGAGCGCGACCTCGGCGGAAACCACGGTGGCCACCGCGACCGGCATGGCCTGCGGGGCGGGTGCGGGCGCGGCGGTGGAGTTGCGAGCGGCGAGGCCACCGGCAACGAGGGCGCCGGCGGCGAAGAGGGCGCCGACGGCGATGGCCAGGCGGCGGCGGGAGAAGGCTTGGACGGTCACGGCAGACTCCTTATTGATAGGGCTAATTCTGTAGTGGTCGATACGGAACGGTCGCAATGTACGGCCACCGCGGACGCAGTGTCAATGGATTTCTTATCGACCACTATTCAAATGCGACGAAACGCGCAAATCGGGGTATCAGTGGGGAAATGTCCTTGAAATAAAAGGGTCAAAGCCATAAGATAGCGACCATTATGAAAAAACCGACCCGCGCACCCCAGGCCGCCGTGGCGGTCGCCGAGCCCCCGAAACCGAGGGGCCGGCCGCGCTCGTTCGACCGGGAGGCGGCGCTCGACGCCGCCATGCAGGTCTTCTGGGAAAAGGGCTTCGAGGGCGCGTCGATCAACGACCTCACGGCGGCCATGGGCGTGAACCCGCCCAGCCTCTACGCCGCGTTCGGCGACAAGGAGTCGCTGTTCCTCGCGACGATCGAGCACTACGCGGCCTCGCGCAGCGACCAGGTCTGCCCCGACCACCCCACCGCGAAGAAGGCGATCGAGGCTTACCTGCGCTTCAAGGCCGACATCCTCACCGGCTCGGGCCACCCGCGCGGCTGCATGCTGATGGTGGCCTTCTTCACCGCCGCCAACGCCTCCCCGAGGCTCCAGCAGGTGCTGGCGATGAAGCGCGCGCAGGCGCGCGAGTTCCTCAAGGAGCGCATCAAGCGCGGCCTTCGCGAAGGTGACGTGCCCGCAGGCACGGACGCCGAGGAGCTGGCGGATTTCTACACCGCGATCGTCGGCGGCCTCGCGCAGCAGGCGCGCGACGGCGCCACGCATCGCTCCCTCCTCGCCACCGTCGAGCGCGCCCTCACGCTCTTCCCCGAGCCGTGATGTTCTCCCTCTCCCTTGGGAGAGGGCCGGGGTGAGGGTGGAAGGCGACGCTTCCCTTCGCACGACGTTCTCCCTCTCCCTTGGGAGAGGGCCCGCAACGTTCTCCCTCTCCCTTGGGAGAG
>CALEJW010000241.1 GCA_937898635.1 uncultured Pseudomonadota bacterium
CATGGACGAGAGCTTGGCCGCGAGCCCCGGGTTCTCCAGCAGCGCCTTGGCGCGCCGGAGGTCCGCGAGGTCGTCCTTGGTGAGCGTCGACATGGCGGCCGGCTAGGCGCGGGAGAAGAGGCGGTCGGGAAGCGAGCGGATGCGCTCGAAGAGCTTCGCGCCCCAGAGCGAGGTCTTGGCCTGCACGCTCTCGACCACGGACTGCGTGCGCAGGAGGTCGGGGCGCTGCTTGAAGCTGCGGTACTTCTCGAGCGCGGCCTCCACGTGCCCGCGGAGCTGGCGCACGTTGATGGGCTTGTTGAGGAAGCGGAAGATCTGCGCCTGGTTGATGAGGTCGATCACCAGCTCGGAGTCGGAGGTCTCGGTGACGAGGATCGAGAGGATCTCCGGGTGCTGCGCCTTCAAGAGCTTGAAGAGCGTGACCAGCCCCTCCTGGCCCACGGAGAGGTCGGCCACGATGAGCGCGACCTCCTCCTCCTCCAGCGCCTTCACCGCGTCCTCCGGCGAGGCGACCCGGCTCACGGGGGCCACGCCGGCGAGCACCGACTTCAGCCCGTCGGCCAGCGCTTCGGACGCGTCCACCACGAGCACCGAGGCCTCGATCTTCTCCAGGGGTGTGGCCGGCGCGGGCGGCGCGGCCGCGAGCTCCATCGCGATGGCCACCGCGTCGGCGACCGTCTTCTGGATCTCGAGGTTGTCCCAGGGCTTCTTCACGAAGCGGAACACCTCGCCCTCGTTGATCGAGCCCACGATCGCCGCGAGGTCCGAGTAGCCCGTGAGGAGCATGCGCACCGAGTTGGGCGAGGCGCCCTTCACCTGGCGCAGGAGCTCCACGCCGGTCATGTTCGGCATGCGCTGGTCGCTCACCACCACGTGGATGCCGAAGCGCTTCACGAACTCCATCGCGAGCGCGCCGTTCTCGGCGGTGAAGACGTGGTACTGGCCGCGGAAGAGCGTGCGCAGGGCGTTGAGGATCCTCTCCTCGTCGTCCACGAAGAGCACGCGCGCCTTCTTCGTGTCGCCGCCCGTGGCGAAGGTCGAGGGCGCCGCGGTCGCGGCCGCAGCCGCGGCCGCGGCCGCCGCCTCGCCCATGACGCCCGCGTCGCGCGCCCCGGCCAGCAGCCGCGCCTTGTCCATGAGGCTCGCGACGCCGCCGGGCACCGAGGCCGGGCTCACGGAAGCCGCCGCGGCCGCGAGCGGGCCGCCCAGGCTCTCCTCGAGCGCGCCCATGAGCGAGTCGGCGAACTCGCGCGCGGAGGCGAAGCGTTCCGCCGGATCCTTCGCGAGCGCCTTCTGCACCACCCAGTCGAGCTGCCAGGAGACCTTGGGATTCAGGGTCGAGGGATTGGCGGGGCGCTCGCCCGTCACGCGGCGCAGGATCTCCACGTTGTTGCCGGTGAAGGGGCGCTGGCCGGTGATGAGCTCGTAGACCATCACGCCGACCTGGTAGATGTCCGTGCGGGGCGTGGCTTCCTGGCCGCCGAACTGCTCGGGCGCCATGTAGTGGGGCGTGCCGACGATGTCGCCCATCACGGTGAGGGTGGACGTGTCGATGCGCGCCACGCCGAAGTCGGTGATCTTGATGCGCCCGTCGTCGTTGATGAGGATGTTGCCCGGCTTCAGGTCGCGGTGGATCACGCCCTGGCCGTGGGAGTAGGCGAGCCCGTCGAGGATCTGGCGCACGATCTCCCAGGTGTCCTTGAAGCCGTATTGCGTCACCTCCTTGAGGTGGTGCGCGAGGCTCTTGCCGTTCACCAGCTCCATCACGATGCAGGCGAGCTCGTCGGTCTCGATGAAGTCGTAGATCGCGGCGATGCGCGGGTGCGTGAGGCGGCCGACCGCCTCGGCCTCGTGGCGGAAGCGGCTCACCACGTACTCGAGGTCGGCGGGGTCGAGCAGGCTCTTGGTGATGGTCTTGAGCGCCACCGGGCGCTTGATGCCCGGGTCGAAGCCGCGGTAGACGAGCCCCGTCGCCCCCTTGCCGAGGATCGACTGGACCACGTACTTGCCGATGCGCTCCGGGATCTGCATCGACCTATCCCTGCGCAGCGGCCAGTTCGGCCGGCGGCTTCAGCGGCAGCACCACGGTAAAGGCCGTGCCGCGTCCCGGCTCGCTCGCCACGTCGATGCGCCCGCCGTGCTGCGTCACGATCTTGTAGGCGATCGAGAGCCCCAGCCCGGTGCCCTTGCCGATCTCCTTCGTCGTGAAGAAGGGGTCGAAGATCTTCGGCAGCGTCTCCGGCGCGATTCCCTTGCCGTTGTCCGCCACCTCGATCGCGATCGCGTCGGCGCCCTCGCGGCGCGTGGTGACGACGATGCGCTTGTCGGGCTTGTCGAGCGCCTGGGCCGCGTTGGTGACGAGGTTCAGGAGCACCTGGTTCACCTGCGAGGGCGAGCAGGTGATGGAGGGGATCTCGCCGAAGCGCCGCTCGACCGTCACGTTGCGAAGCTGCGGCTTGGCGATGAGGAGCGTCGCCGCGGCGCCCTCGTTCACGTTGAAGCTCGCCACCTTGCTGCGGTCGAGCCGCGAGAAGTTCTTGAGGTTGCCGACCAGGTCCGAGATCTGCTCGATGCCGTGCAGCCCGTCCTTCGAGAGCGTCTCGATGTCCTCGAGCACGCGGTGCTCGCGAAGCTGCGCGAGCCGCGCCCCCACGGCGCCGAAGGTCTCCTGGAGGTCCTTCGGGTCCGCCGCCTCGGCCTGCAGGAGCGCCATGAGGCGCTCGGACTGCCCCACGGCGTCGCGAAGCTCCGGCAGGCGGTCCTTCACCGTGGCCACGCTGTTCTTCACGTAGGCGAGCGGCGTGTTGATCTCGTGGGCGACGCCCGCGACCATCTGGCCGAGGGAGGACATCTTCTCGCTCTGCACGAGCTGCGCCTCGGATTCCTTCAGCCGGACCATCGCCTCGGAGAGTTCCTTCGTGCGCTCCTTCACGCGCCGCTCCAGGCTCTCGTTGGCCTCCTTGAGCGCGGCCTGCGCGGCGAAGACGCGGGCGGCGAGCCAGCCGACGCCGATGAGCAGCGCCGCGGCGTAGAAGAAGAGGTAGACGCGCCAGCGCTCCTTGTCCTCGAGGCTCGCCTGGACGGAGCGCGAGATGGTCCTCGCGAGGAGCTCGACGCGGCCGCCGGCGGTGAGGAAGCGGAAGGAATCCGCGGCCTCGCGCTCGGCGGCGCGGGCGGCGAGGAAGGCGCGAAGCGCGCCCTGCGCGGCCTCCGCCGGCGAGGCGAGGGACGGGTCGGAGGCGAGGGCCGCCTCGCGAAGCGTGTCGAGGCGCGCGGCGAAGGCACCGTCGGGGCGCTCCTGGAGGCGCGCCGCGGCGACGAGGGAGGTCGCCTCCCCCGCGAGCGCGGCGTGGCGCTCCGCGCCCCGCGGGTCCTTGAGCCTCATCGCGCCCGCGGCCCGGGCGAGATCCTGCGCCGCGGCCTGCGCGGCGGCGAGGGCGGCGACGGACTTCGCGTGCCGGGCCGTGAGCTCTTCCCAGGCGGCGCTCTTGCGGCTCATGCCTTCCTTGATCGCGGGGAACGCCTCGGAGAGCTCGCGGCGGCCGGAGCCGCGCTCGAGCTCGCGCAGGATGCGGGCGAGCGTGCCGCCGCGGTCGGGCAGTGCCGCCCCGGCATCGAGCGTCGCGGCGAGGCGCGCGGCGTCCGCGTCCCATCGCGTGTCGAGGTCCTTCAGCTCCGACAGGAGCGAGAGCGTCTCGGCGTCCTTCTTGAAGTCGATCGCCTCCGTGCGCGAATAGAGGAAGGCGAGAAGGCCGAGGAGCGCCACGGCGACGAGGCCGAGGAGGATGCCGCGGGCGGACCTGGTAAGTGTCATCGGGGATGCGGGCTCGTCTTGTTTTGCGAGGGGCGCGAGTCGCGACCCTTCCAGCGCTGATTCTGGGCTCCTGGGGACGCCGGGTCTGTGTCTCGCGTCACCCGGCGATTACAAGTGTAGCCGCAATCGCTCCCGCCTTCCGGCGCTCATTCCCCGAGGTAGGCCTGGCGCACCTGCGGGTCGTCGAGGAGCGCCGCGGCCTCGCCCGAAAGCGTCACGAGGCCGCTTTCCAGCACGTAGGCGCGGCGGCTCGCCTCGAGCGCGAGGCGCGCGTTCTGCTCGACCAGCAGCATCGTCACGCCCTCGGCCGCGATGTGGCGCACGACCTCGAAGATGCGCTCCACCATGAGCGGCGCGAGGCCCATGCTCGGCTCGTCGAGCAGCAGCAGGCGCGGCCGGCTCATGAGCGCGCGGCCGATGGCGAGCATCTGCTGCTCGCCGCCGGAGAGCGTGCCGGCGGTCTGCCCGCGCCGCTCCTTGAGCCGCGGGAAGTGGCCGAAGACGCGCTCGGTGTCGGCGGCCACGCCGTCGCGGTCGCGCCGCGTGTAGGCGCCCATCGCGAGGTTCTCCGCGATGGTGAGCTGCGGGAAGACGCCGCGGCCCTCGGGCACGAGGGCGATGCCCTTCCTCGCGATCTCGTGGGGCTTCTTCCCGGCGATCTGCTCGCCGGCGTAGGTGATGCTCCCGCCCGCGTGGGCGAGGCCGGTGATCGCGCGAAGGGTCGTCGTCTTGCCCGCGCCGTTGGCGCCGATGAGGCACACGAGCTCGCCCTCGCCGACCGTGAGGTCGATTCCCTTCACGGCGCGGATGCCGCCGTAGTGGACCTCGACCTTCTCGAGCGCGAGCAGGGGCATCAGGGGCATCAGGGGCTCACGGAGGCGAGATTCTTCGGAACGCCGATGAACGCCGATGTCACGCCGATGAACGCCGATGAGGCGATGGGGATTGGAGTGCCCATGGAGCCGGTTGCAAGTTCGCCAATGTCCT
>CALEJW010000242.1 GCA_937898635.1 uncultured Pseudomonadota bacterium
CTCATCCACGACGTGGCGCTGCAGAACCTGCCGGTGGTGTTCGCGCTCGACCGCGGCGGCCTCGTCGGCGCCGACGGCCCCACGCACCACGGCGCCTTCGACCTGTCCTACCTGCGCTGCATCCCGAACCTGACGGTGATGGCGCCCGCCGACGAGAACGAGTGCCGGCAGATGCTCTACACGGGCTTCACGCTCGACGGCCCGAGCGCCGTGCGCTACCCGCGCGGGGCGGGCCCCGGCGTCGAGGCGCTCGCGCAGATGAAGGCGCTCGCCGTGGGCCAGGGCGAGGTCCGCCGCGAGGGACGCCGGATCGCGATCCTCGCCTTCGGCGCGCTCTTGAGGCCCGCGCTCGAGGCGGCGTCCGAGCTCGGCGCCACGGTCGCGAACATGCGCTTCGTGAAGCCCCTGGACGAGGCGCTCGTCCTGAAGCTCGCCGACTCCCACGAGCTCCTCGTCACCGTCGAGGAGAACGTCCTCGCCGGCGGCGCGGGCTCCGCGGTCCTCGAGACGCTCGCGGCCCGGGGCGTGGAGGTTCCCGTCCTCCGGCTGGGCCTTCCCGACCACTTCGTCGAACACGGCGACCCGGCGCAACTGCTGGCCGACTGCGGCCTCGACGCCGCCGGCATCGTGCGTGCCATTCGTGAAAGGCAATCGCAAGGCAATGCATCCCAGAGACCCGGCATGGCGGCTTAGCGCCGCCGCACTCCTCGTGGCGGTGGCGCTTCCCGCCGCGGCCTCCGACAAGCCCTGCACCGAGGCCGACAAGGCGGTCGACGGCGTGACCACCTGGGCCGCGCTGCGCAAGACGGCCACCGACTACGCCCACTGCGACAAGGGCCAGACCGCGGAGCTCTTCACCGAGGCGATCCTGCGCGTGGTGATCAGCGGCTGGCACAAGGTGGCCGACGCCGGCCCGATCCTCGAGAAGGACGAGGCTTTCCGCCGCTGGCTGCACAAGCGCCTGAGCAGCCCCTCGCTCGCCACCCAGGACTCGGCGGAGATCCGCGACCTCGCCAAGTCGAGCTGCCCGAAGGGCCAGGACAAGGTGTGCGCCGAGCTCCTCAATTCCGTGGAGCTGAGCCGCGCCATCTCCGCCCCGGATCTCCTGCTGCTGCCCCCGCCCGCTCCCGCCAAGGGCACGCCGTGAGGTTCGCCGCCGGCGCGCGGCACGGTAGAATCCGCCCCTTGCGAACGAAAGGACTCCGATGATGAAACGCACCGCCGCCGCGATCGCCCTCGCCCTGGGCGCCACCGCCGCCCTCGCGCAGGCGCCCGCCGCCCCCGCGGCCGCCCCCGCCGCGGCCGCCCCCGCCGTTCCCGCCGCCAAGTGCGAGCCCAAGCCCGTCTACCCGGGCGTGAAGGCGATCCAGGACGAGTCCAAGCGCGAGGCCTTCACCGTCCAGCTCAAGGCCTACCAGGACTGCGTGAAGGCCTACGTGAACGAGCGCAAGTCCTTCATCGAGGCGAGCAACGCCGCCATCCGCAGCGCGGTCGAGGAACACAACGCGATCATGACCAAGATCCGCGAGGACCAGGACGCGGCGAAGAAGGAGCTGGGGCTCTAGCCGGACACGCCGCGCGACGCGCCCGCGGCCTCAGTGCCGCGGCTCGCCGCCGCGCGGCGCGAGGGAGGAAAGCTTCTCGTAGAGCGTCGCGCGGGAGATCCCGAGGAGCTCGGCGGCGAGGATCTTCTTGCCGTCGGCCGCGGCGAGCGCGGAGCGGATGGCGTTGCGTTCGGCGTCCGCGACGATGTCCGCGAGCCGGAGCGTCGGCCGGCCGCCCGGGGACGCCGCATGGGCGAGCCGCGGCAGGACGAGGCTGAACTCCTCCGCGGAAAGTCGCGGGGCGTCCGAGCGCAGCGCCACCTGCTCGAGGACGTTCCGCAGCTCGCGGATGTTGCCGGGCCAGGCGTAGGCGCCCAGCACGGCGAGCGCCGTCGGCGCGAGCTCGCGCTGCGGGCGCCCGCCGCTTCGCGCGATCTCCTCCAGGATGTGCTCGCACAGCGCCTCGAGGTCCGCGATCCGGTCGCGCAGCGGCGGCAGCTCGATGGGCAGCACCGAGAGGCGGTAGAAGAGGTCGGAGCGGAAGCGGCCCATGCCCACCATCTGGCGCAGGTCCACGCTGCTCGCGGCGATCACGCGCACGTCCACCTTCGCCACGCGGTTCGAGCCCAGGGGCTCGACCTCCTTCTCCTGGAGCGCGCGCAGGAGCTTTCCCTGCACGGCGAGCGGCATGTCGCCCACCTCGTCGAGGAAAAGCGTGCCGCCGTGGGCCTGCACGAACTTGCCGTCGCGCCCGCGCTTGTCCGCGCCGCCGTAGGCCGACGGCGAGGCGCCGAAGAACTCGCTCTCGAGGTGCGCCTCCGGGATCGCGGCGACGTTCACGCCGATGAAGGGGCCGTGCGCCCTCGGGCTCGCCGCGTGGATCGCCTGCGCGAGCACTTCCTTGCCGGTGCCGGTCTCGCCCAGCAGCAGCACCGTGGTGTCGGCCTGGGCGGCGCGGCGGGCCTGGCGCTTCACCTCCATCGCCGCGGGCGAGGTGCCGATGAAGCTGGAGAAGGTGTAGCGCACGCGCCGCTCCGCGGCGAGGCTCTGGCGCGTGCTGGCGAGCTCGCGCTCGAGCTGCTGGAACTTGTGCACGAGCGGCTGGAGGGAGGCGAGCGTGTCGAAGAGCATGAAGCCGGCCGCGCCGACGATGCGGCCGCGCTCGTCCTTCACGGGCACGCGCATCACCACGAAGGACTCCTCGCCGAACTGCATGATGTCGAGCATCATCGGCTCGCCCGTGCGCACGACCTCGCGCATGAGGCTGTTGGGGATCACGTCCTCGACCACGCGCCCGCGCGCCTCGGCGGCGCCGGCGAGCTTCAGGCGCGCGGCGTACTTCTCGCTCATCCAGACGATGCGCGCGTCGCGATCGACGATGATCGCGCCCTCGCACATGGCGTCGAGCCCCTCGAAGAGCGACTTCTTCGCGATCCGCCGGATGGCGTCGTGATCCTTGAGGCGGGGCATGGTCTCCTCCTGCCGCGTCCGTCCTGTCCTGCCGGGGCGCTCTCGCGCCGCCCGGGGCCGCTATTTCACCACGCTTCGGTCCTGCCCGAAGAGAATCCTGCGCTCCTGCTCGGTGATGGGGCCCCGCGGCGCCGGGTTCACCTGCTTCGCCCGCGCGTAGGCCCTCGCCGTCGCCGGGCGGGCGCGGATCGCCGCGTGCCAGCGCGCGAGGTTCGGGAAGTCCGCGAGGTCCTGCCCCTGCCGCTCGGGGATGATCCAGGGATAGGCCGCCATGTCGGCGATGGAGTAGGCGCGCCCGAGGATGAACTCGCGCCCGGCCAGGCGCTTGTCGAGCACGCCGTAGAGGCGGTTCGTCTCCTTCACGTAGCGCTCGACCGCGTAGGGGATGAGCTCCGGCGCGTAGTGCTGGAAGTGGTGGTTCTGCCCGAGCATGGGACCCAGGCCGCCCATCTGCCACATGAGCCACTCCAGCGCCTCGACCTGGCCGCGCAGGTCCTTCGGGATGAACCTGCCCGTCTTGCCCGCGAGGTAGAGCAGGATCGCCCCCGACTCGAAGACGCTCAGGGGCTTGCCGCCGTCGGCCGGCGCGTCGTCCACGAGGGCCGGGATCTTGTTGTTGGGCGAGATCTCGAGGAACGCCGGGGCGAACTGCTCGCCCTTGCCGATGTTCACCCCGTGCAGGCGGTAGGGGAGCTTCGCCTCCTCGAGGTACATCGTGATCTTGTGGCCGTTGGGCGTCGTCCAGTAGTAGAGGTCGTACATCGCGCACCCGCCTTTCGTCTAGCGGCCCAGGGGGCCGGTCTCGCATCGCTTGTACTGGTCCGGCCAGGGCATCGCCACGCCCAGGGCCTTCGCCGCGTGGCGCGCCCAGTAGGGGTCGCGAAGCAGCGCTCGCGCGAGGCACACGGCGTCGGCCTGCCCCGTGGCGAGGATGTGCTCGGCCTGCACCGGCTCGGTGATGAGGCCCACGGCCGCGGTCGGGATGCCGGCGTCGCGGCGGATGGCCGCGGCGAAGGGCACCTGGTAGCCGGGGCCGAGGACGATCTTCTGGTCCGCGGCGTTGCCGCCGCTCGAGACGTCCACCATGTCCACGCCCAGCTCCTTCAGCTCGTGGGCGAAGGCGATCGACTGCTCGAGGTCCCAGCCGTCCTCCTTCCAGTCGCTCGCCGAGATGCGCACGAGGACGGGCCGGTCCTTCGGCCAGGCCTCGCGCACGGCGCGCACCACCGCGAGGGGGAAGCGCATGCGGTTGGCGAGCGAGCCGCCGAAGTCGTCCTCGCGCCGGTTCGAGAGCGGCGAGAGGAACTCGTGCAGCAGGTAGCCGTGGGCCGCGTGCACCTCGGCCACCTCGAAGCCCGCCTGCAGCGCGCGGTCCGCGGCGAGGCGGAAGTCGGCCACGCAGGCCTCCAGCTCCGCCGGGCGCATCGCGCGCGGGGCCGGGTAGTCGCCGAAGGCGGCGTCGCTGGGGCCGAGCGTCTTCCAGCCGCCCGCGTCCGGCGCGAGCGGCCTGCCCCCGTTCCAGGGCTTGTCGCAGGAAGCCTTGCGCCCGGCGTGGGCGAGCTGGATGCCCGGCACCGCGCCCCGGGCCTTGATGAACGCCACGATCGGCTTCCACGCCTCGCACTGGGCGGCCGACCAGATGCCCGCGTCCCAGGGCGTGATGCGCCCTTCCGGCGAGACGCTCGCGGCCTCCGTGAGCACGAGCCCGCAGCCGCCGACGGCGCGGCTGCCCAGGTGCACGAGGTGCCAGTCGTTCGGCACGCCGTCCTCGCAGGAGTACTCGCACATCGGCGAGACGAAGACGCGGTTGGGGATCGTGAGCGCGCGCAGCGTGATCGGGCTGAAGAGGAGGGACATGGTTGCGGGGTCGGGGGATGCGGGGGCCTTCGGAGCGTCCAATCTAGCACGGCGCGCGGGGCCGGGCCCGGGGGCCCGGTTAGACTAGCGTCACCATTTCCCGGGAGAGGCCATGAAGCGATTCGCCGCCGCGCTCGCCGCCACGCTCTGCGCCTGCGCCGCGCTGGCCGCGGACGGGCCCTACGCGATCGCGATCCACGGGGGCTCGGGAACGATCACGCGCGCCTCCCTCGCGCCGGAACGCGAGGCGGCCTTCCGCGAGGCGCTCTCCGAGGCCCTCGTCGCGGGCCAGCGCGTGCTCGCCGGCGGCGGCTCGAGCCTGGACGCCGTCGTCGCCGCGGTGCGGGTGATGGAGGACTCGCCGCTCTTCAACGCCGGCCGGGGCGCGGTCTTCACGAACGAGGGCACGAACGAGATGGACGCCTCGGTCATGGACGGCCGCGAGCGCCGCGCCGGCGCCGTGGCCGGCGTCACCACCGTGAGGAATCCCGTCCTGGCGGCGCGCGCGGTGATGGAGAAGTCGCGCCACGTGCTCCTCGCGGGCCGCGGCGCGGACCTCTTCGCGAAGGAGCAGGGCCTGGAGATCGTCGATCCCGCGTATTTCCGGACCGAGGAGCGCTGGAAGCAGCTCGAGCGCGCCCGCGAAAGGGACAAGGTGCCGATGGACCACGACGCGCCGGGGAAGCGGGGATCTGCCGCGGCGCACGGGAAGCTCGGCACCGTGGGCGCGGTCGCGCTCGACCAGGCGGGCAACCTCGCCGCGGCCACCTCGACGGGCGGGCTCACCAACAAGCGCTTCGGGCGCGTGGGCGACTCGCCCCTCGTCGGCGCCGGCACCTGGGCCGAGAACGGCGTCGTGGCGGTCTCCGCGACGGGAACCGGCGAGATGTTCATCCGCGGCGCGACCGCGCACGACGTCGCCGCGCTCGTGAAGTACAAGGGGCTCGGCCCGCAGGCCGCCGCCGACGAGGCCCTCGCGAAGGTCCGCGCGATCGGCGGCCGCGGCGGCGTGGTCGTGCTCGACGCCCGGGGAGAGGCGATCTTCTCCTTCAATACCGAAGGCATGTACCGGGGCCACGCGAAGGGGAGCGCGCGGCCCGAGGTGCTCATCTTCCGCTAGCGCGGCGCCGCGAGCCGCGAACGCCCAGGTCCTGCGCCCGCGCCATGCCGCCGTCCGCACTCACGATCCGCGCCGGGCCCCGGGCGCTCGCGCGCATCCGCTCGCACGGGCTCGACCCGGCCGACGTCGCGCTCGTTCCCGGCGCCGCGGGCGGGCCGAAGGCGCTGGGGCTCTCGGGACTCGACACCGCGATCTTCGGCGAGTGGTTCCCGCGCGCGCCGCGCGTGCGCCATCTCGTCGGCGCTTCCATCGGCGCCTGGCGCTTCGCCGCCGCCTGCCGCGCCGATCCCGTCGAGGGCCTGCGCGAGCTCGCCCGGCTCTACGCCGCGCAGCACTACCCGCCGCGTCCCGGCGCCGCCCTCGTCACGCGCAAGGTGCGGGAGATGCTCGCCGCGCTCTTCGACGGGCACGACGAGGACATCCTCGCGAACCGCGACTACCGCCTGCACGTCCTCGCCGCGCGCGGGCGCGGCCTTCTCGCCCGCGACGGCCGCCTGCGGCGCGCCGCGGGATTCGGCGCCGCGGCGCTCGCGAACCTCGCGGGCCGGCGGCACCTGCGCCACTTCCTCGCCCGCACGCTCTTCCACGATCCCCGCGCCCTCCCCCCCTTCCTCGAGGCCGGGGAGGCGTTCGATGCGTTCGAGACGCGGGTCGTGGCGCTCGACCGCGGCAACCTTCGCGAGGCGCTCGTGGCCTCCGCGGCGATTCCCATGGTGATCGAGGCGGTGCCCGACATCCCCCGCGCGCCGGCGGGCGTGTACTGGGACGGCGGGCTCATCGACTACCACCTCGACCTGCCCTACGCGAGGATCGACGGGCTCGTGCTCTACCCGCACTTCACCGACCGCATCGTGCCGGGCTGGCTCGACAAGCACCTGCCCTGGCGCCGGGCGCGCGGCGAGTGGCTCGCGAACGTGGTGCTCGTCTCGCCTTCGCCGGAGCACGTCGCGCGGCTGCCCTTCGGAAAGCTTCCCGACCGCGGGGACTTCAAGCGCTTCGAGACGGACTTCGAGGGACGGCTCGCGTACTGGCAGGAGGCGATCGCGGAAAGCGCGCGGCTCGGGGAGGAATTCCTCGCCTTCGCGGCGCGGCCCGACCCGGCGCGCATCCTGCCCCTGTGAATCCCTAGCGGCGCTGCGCGGCCCGCTCGGCGATCGACTGCGCGAGGATCGGCACGCCGGTCACCGGCACGTCGGCGAGCGCGCGGTAGAGGCGGATGCGTTCCTGGAATCCCGCCTCGCGCGGCCAGGGCTCCTGGACCGGCTGCGTGACCCACGCCGAGAGGAAATCGCCCGCCGCGCGCCGCACCGCTTCCGGCGCGCGGGGGTCGAGCACCGCCTGCCGCGCCGCCGGCAGGAAGACGAGCCCCGCGTCCGGGCGCCCTGACCCCTTGTCCTGCTCGAGCCGCGCGAAGAGCGCGGCGCGCTCCGCCTCGGGCATCGCCGCGGCCTGCGCCGCCGCGATGGCCGCGAGCTTCGCCAGCGCCTCGTCGCCGTCCTTCGGCGGGGGCTCGGGACGCGTGAAGCGCACGCGCCCGAAGGTGGCCGCGTGCGCACCGCCTCCCGCCGGCCAGCGCAGGACCTCGCCGCCGGCGAGCAACGCCTCGCCCGGCTGCGTCGCGACGAGCCGCCCGGTGATGTCGATCTCGCCGAGCATGTCGCCCACGACCTCCGCGACATCCGGGTTCAGGTGACGCAGGTAGCGCGGGATCGCGTCGCCCCACGCCGGCAGCGCCAGGAGCGGCACGGCGGCGAGGAAGAGGTGCACGGCGAGCGGCAGCGCCGGAAGGAGCACCCCGGTGCCCGCGAACCAGATGCCGAACCCCACCGCGAGGAACACGAGGCCCATCAGTCCCATGCCGCCCACGGACCTGCGCTCGCGCACGTAGGCCTCGGGGAGCGCCCCTTCGGGCTGCGCGGGGTCCAGCGCGAGGGGAAAGGCGGGCGGCGGCGCGGCCCAGCTCGCCGCGGCGATGTCCACGGGCCGGTCGGTCTCGACGAGGAGCTGCGCGAGCATCGTGGCGGGCGGCGCGCCCGCGCGGAGCCAGGAGTCGGGCTTCGCCCGCGAGAGCCAGTCGCGGGCGCGCGCGTCGAGGCGGATTTCCGGCACCGCGAAGCCGGCGGCGTCGCGCACCCACGCGAAGGGGATGCCGGGCGCCATGCGGTCGAGGTCGTGCAGCGTGTACGACTCGCTGAAGCGCAGGCGGTTGCCGCAGAAGGCCCGGCGCGAGTCCGCGCCCCAGTCGCCCGCGTACGCGACCACCGCGCACGGCGAGGCCTTCGCCACCGCCCGCCAGTGGCCGCCCGCCCCGATGCGCCGCGTGTCGAGCTCGAGCGCCACCCAGCTCTCGACGATGCGGCCCTCGGCCCGCGCGGTGTAGGACGAGAACGTCCAGGCCTCCACGACGGGCTTCACGCCGAGGAGCCAGCCGATGGAAAGGAGGATCGCGCCGAAGCCCAGGGCCAGGGCCGCGGCCAGGCGCACGCCCCAGCCGAAGACCATGCCGGAGAGCTGCCCCGCGACGAGCGCGCGGACGACCTCGCGCGGCGTGGGCTTGCCCATCCGCGGCCCTCAGTAGTTGAGGACCGGCGCGAGCCAGCGCTCGCAGGCGGCGAGGTCCATGCCCTTGCGGTGCGCGTAGTCGGCGACCTGGTCGCGCTCGACCTTGCCCACGGCGAAGTAGCGCGACGCCGGGTGGGAGAGGTAGAAGCCGCTCACCGCCGCCGTCGGCAGCATCGCGAAGGATTCCGTGAGCGTGATGCCGGCGTTGCGCTGCGCCTCGAGCAGGCGGAAGAGCCCTTCCTTCTCCGTGTGGTCGGGGCAGGCGGGATAGCCGGGCGCGGGGCGGATGCCCGCGTACTTCTCCGCCACGAGGTCCGCGCCCGAAAGCGACTCGCCCGCCGCGTAGCCCCAGTACTCGGTGCGCACGCGCTGGTGCAGGTGCTCGGCGAAGGCTTCGGCGAGGCGGTCGGCCAGGGCCTTCAGGAGGATCGCGCTGAAGTCGTCGTGCTTCGCCTCGAAGGCCTTCACCCGCGCCTCGAGCCCCTCGCCCGCGGCCACGGCGAAGGCGCCCAGGTAGTCGGCGATGCCCGAGTCCTTGGGCGCGACGAAGTCCGCGAGGCACTGGTTGGGGTTGCCCGCGGGCTTCTGGTTCTGCTGGCGCAGGTTGTGCCAGGTCATGAGGACGTGCGCGCGCGTCTCGTCGGAATAGATCTCGATGTCGTCGCCCACGGAGTTCGCCGGCCACAGGCCGAACACCGCGTTCGCCGCGAGCCAGCGCCCCTTCACGAGGCGATCGAGCATCGCCCGGCCCTCGCGGAAGAGGTTCGTCGCCGCCTCGCCCACCACCGCGTCCTCGAGGATGGCGGGGTACTTCCCGGCGAGGTCCCAGGCCTGGAAGAACGGGCCCCAGTCGATGAAGGGCACGAGTTTCTCGAGCGGGTAGTTGCGCAGGGAAAGCAGCCCCTCGTGCCGCGGCTTCGGCGGCGAATAGCCGCGCCAGTCGATCCTCGCCGCGTTGGCGCGCGCGGCCGCGAGGGGGACGGACTTCTGCCCCGTCTTCATCGCGTGCGCGTCGCGGACCTTCAGGTAGTCCTGCCGCGTCTGGCTCACGAAGGCCTCGCGCTGCTCCTCGCTCACGAGGCTCGCCGCGACCCCTACGGCGCGCGAGGCGTCCGGCACCCACACGGTCGGCCCCGAGTAGTGCGGCTCGATCTTCACCGCCGTGTGCGTGCGCGAGGTCGTGGCGCCGCCGATGAGGAGCGGGATCTTGAGCCCCAGGCGCTCCATCTCGCGCGCCACGTGCGCCATCTCCTCGAGGGAGGGCGTGATGAGGCCCGAGAGCCCGATCATGTCGGCGCCCTCGCTCGCCGCGGTCTCCAGGATCCTCTCGGCGCGCACCATCACGCCCAGGTCGATCACCGCGAAGTTGTTGCACTGGAGCACCACGCCGACGATGTTCTTGCCGATGTCGTGCACGTCGCCCTTGACGGTGGCCATCACGATCTTGCCCTTCGCCTTCGCGTCCGCGCTGCCCAGCAGGCGCTTCTCCTCCTCGATGAAGGGAACGAGGTGCGCCACCGCCTGCTTCATCACGCGCGCGCTCTTCACCACCTGGGGCAGGAACATCTTGCCGGCGCCGAAGAGGTCGCCCACGACGTTCATGCCGTCCATGAGCGGGCCCTCGATCACCTGGATGGGGCGCGCGAACTTCTTCCTCGCCTCCTCGGTGTCCTCGACGATCCACTGCGTGACGCCCTTCACCAGCGCGTGCGAAAGCCGCTCCTCCACGGGAGCCTCGCGCCACGCGAGGTCCTCGACCTGGTCCTTCTTCTTTCCCTTGAAGGAGTCGGCGAAGGCGACGAGGCGCTCCGTGGCATCCGGCCGCCGGTCGAAGATCACGTCCTCCACGTGCTCGAGGAGGTCCGGGGCGATGTCCGCGTACACGCCCAGCTGCCCGGCGTTCACGATCCCCATCGTCATCCCGGCCTTCACCGCGTGGTACAGGAACGCCGTGTGCATGGCTTCCCGCACGGGCTCGTTGCCGCGGAAGGAGAAGGAGAGGTTGGAGACCCCGCCCGAGGTCTTCGCGTGCGGGAGGCTGCGGTGGATCCACGCCAGCGCCTCGAGGTAGTCCAGGCCGTAGCGGTTGTGCTCCTCGATGCCGGTGGCGATCGCGAAGATGTTCGCGTCGAAGATGATGTCCTCGGGCGGGAAGCCCACTTCCCGGGTGAGAATCCCGTAGCAGCGCTCGCAGATCGACTTCTTGCGCTCGAGCGTGTCGGCCTGGCCCTTCTCGTCGAAGGCCATGACGATCACCGCCGCGCCGTAGCGCCTCGCGAGCCTCGCGTGCCGCACGAACTCCGCCTCGCCCTCCTTGAGGGAGATCGAGTTCACGATCGACTTGCCCTGCACGCACTTGAGCCCCGCCTCGATCACCTCCCACCGGGAGCTGTCGATCATCACCGGCACGCGGGCGATGTCGGGCTCGGAGGCCACGAGCTTCAGGAACCTCGCCATGGCCGCCGGGGAGTCGAGCATGGCCTCGTCCATGTTCACGTCGATCACCTGCGCGCCGTTCTCGACCTGCTGGCGGGCGACCGAGAGCGCCTCGGCGTAGTCGCCCGCGAGGACGAGCCGCGCGAAGGCCTTCGAGCCCGTGACGTTGGTGCGCTCGCCCACGTTCACGAAGAGGGAGTCGTCGCCGACGTTGAGCGGCTCCAGGCCCGAGAGGCGAAGGCGAGGTTCGGCCTTCGGCGTGATGCGCGGCTTGCAGGGCGCGACGATCTCGGCGATCGCGCGGATGTGCTCCGGCGTCGTCCCGCAGCAGCCGCCCGTGATGTTGAGCCAGCCGGCCTCGGCCCACTCGCGGATGAAGGCCGCCGTCTCGGCGGGCAGCTCGTCGTACTCCGCCATGGCGTTGGGCAGCCCCGCGTTGGGATGCGCCGAGACGAGCGTGTCGGCGATCCTCGCGAGCTCCTCCACGTGGGCGCGCAGCTGCTTCGCGCCGAGCGCGCAGTTGAAGCCGATGGAAAGCGGCCTCGCGTGGCGCACGGAGTTCCAGAACGCCTCCGGCGTCTGGCCCGAGAGCGTGCGGCCCGAGGCGTCGGTGATCGTGCCGGAGATCATGACCGGCAGGCGCTCGCCCCATTCCTCGAAGAACTCGTCGATCGCGAAGAGCGCGGCCTTGGCGTTGAGCGTGTCGAAGATCGTCTCGACCAGCAGGATGTCCGCCCCGCCCTCGACCAGCGCCCGCACGGCCTCGAGGTAGGCGTCCTTCACCGCGTCGAACTCGACCGCGCGGAAGCCCGGGTCGTTCACGTCGGGCGAGAGCGAGAGCGTGCGGCTCATGGGGCCCAGCACGCCCGCCACGAAGCGCGGCTTCGCGGGGTTCCTCGCGGTGAACTCGTCCGCGACCGCGCGCGCGAGCCGCGCGCCCTCGCGATTGAGCTCCGCGACGACGGATTCCAGGTGGTAGTCCGCCTGGGAGATCGTGGTCGAGTTGAAGGTGTTGGTCTCGAGGATGTCTGCGCCGGCCTCGAGGTACTGCGCGTGGATCTCCCGGATCACCTGCGGGCGGGTGAGCGTGAGGAGGTCGTTGTTGCCGCGCAGGTCGTGGGCGAAGTCGCGGAAGCGCTCGCCGCGGTACTCGGCCTCCGTGAGCCCGTGGCGCTGCACCATCGTGCCCATGGCCCCGTCGAGGACGAGGATGCGCGTGGCCAAGGCGTCGTGGAGCGCCTTGAGGCGGGCGGGGCGCGTGGCGAGGGGCTGGTCCATGTCGTCCGTAACGAAAAAACCCGTCCGCGGGGAGCGACGGGTTTTCCAGGCCGGTCGCTTTAGCGGAATTTGTTGAGCGCCCGCAAGCTGAGGGTCAAATCGGCGCTATGGCGGGGATTCTACCGCGCCCGGCCGGAGGGCGGCAAACGCCGCCCCCGCTACAATCCGGGGCGCGGCGCGCTTGCCCGCCGCGAGGAGGAAAGCCCGTGACCCACGCCCGCCAGATCCTCGACTTCGAGCGCCGTCCGATCGACGAGATGCGCCGGCGCGCGGCCGGCTTCCGCGACGAGCTCGCCCGGCGACGCACGGTGCGCGACTTCTCGGCCGAGCCCGTGCCGCGCGACATCATCGAGTCCTGCATCGCCGCGGCCGGCACCGCCCCCAGCGGCGCGAACCAGCAGCCCTGGCGCTTCGTGGCCGTGGCCGACCCCGCGGTGAAGCGGGCGATCCGCGAGGGCGCCGAGGCCGAGGAGCGCGAGTTCTACGAGCGCCGCGCGCCCGACGAGTGGCTCGCCGCCCTCGCCCCCCTGGGCACGGACGCGGCAAAGCCCTTCCTCGAGACCGCCCCCTGGCTGATCGCGGTCTTCTACGAGGCCCACGGGGTGGGCCCGGGCGGGGAGAAGCAGAAGCGCTACTACCCGATGGACTCGGCCGGCATCGCCACCGGCGTGCTGGTGACGGCCCTGCACCACGCGGGGCTCGCCACCCTCACCCACACCCCGAGCCCCATGGCCTTCCTGAACGCGATCCTCGGCCGGCCGGCCAACGAGCGGCCCTTCGTGCTGCTGGTGGCGGGGTTTCCCGCGCCCGGCGCGACCGTGCCCGCCATCGCGCGCAAGCCCCTCGCGGAAATCGCCGCCTTCCTGGACTGACGGAGCAGGCCGGGTTCCGCGGCCTTGACGCCCCTCAAGGCCGTCCCGGACCGTTCGGCCATGATGGCCCATCCCCCCTTGCGGAGCCTTCCCCCATGAAACGCACGACCGTGCTGGTCGCCGCCCTCCTGGCCGCCGCCGGCCTCGCCGCCCGCGCCATGCCCCCCGCGCAGGCGCCCGCCCTCCAGGGCGAGGTCCTCGAGGTCCGCGACGTCGAGAGCTACACCTACCTGCGCCTGAAGACGAAGGAAGGCGAGACCTGGGCCGCCGTGCCCGCCACCGCCGTGAAGAAGGGCGCCCGCGTGTCGATCGGCAACGCGATGGTGATGCAGGACTTCGAGAGCAGGACGCTCAAGCGCAAGTTCGACCGGATCGTCTTCGGCACCCTCGGCGACGCAGCCGCCCGGCCCGCCGCCGCCGCCGCTCCCCAGGGCGCCTCGCCCCACGGCGCCGCGCCCGCGCCCGCCGCCCCGGTGGCGAAGGTCGCGAAGGCCCCCGGCGCCGAGGGAAGGACCGTCGCGGAGGTGGTGGGCGGCAAGGCCGCCCTCAAGGACAAGCCCGTGGCCGTGCGCGCGCAGGTCGTGAAGGTCACCTCCGGCATCCTCGGGAAGAACTGGCTGCACGTGCAGGACGGCTCGGGCTCCGCCGCGCAGGGCACCCACGACCTCATCGTCACCACGAAGGACACCGCGGCGGTGGGCGACGTGGTGCTCGCCCGCGGCACCGTGCGCACCGACGTGAACGTCGGCGCGGGCTACGCCTACGCGGTCCTCGTGGAGGACGCCGCGGTCAAGAAGTAGGCATTCGCCCGGTCGGGCCGCGATGAAGCTGAGGCCCCGCGTCTTCCTGGTGACGGCCGTCCTGGTCGTCGCCTCGGCGTTCGCCGCGTGGCTCGTCGCGCGGCAGCAGGCGGTGCGCATCGTCGAGCAGTGGGCCGTGCGCTACGCCGAGAAGCAGGTCCTCTACGACAAGTACCGCATGTTCCAGCCGATCCTTCGCGAGATCGCGCTGGCGCGCCACCTCGCGGCCTCCCCGCGGATCCGCGAGTGGGCGAGGAAGCCCGAGGACCGCGCGCTCACCCGCCGCGCCATCGCCGAGATGGAGGAGTTCCGCGGCAACTTCGCCGACCGCAGCTACTTCGTGGC
Organism: uncultured Pseudomonadota bacterium; assembly: GCA_937898635.1. Taxonomy (GTDB): domain Bacteria; phylum Pseudomonadota; class Gammaproteobacteria; order Burkholderiales; family Usitatibacteraceae; genus FEB-7. The sequence continues at coordinate 14,285 of CALEJW010000242.1, forward strand.
CCTCCTCGCCTCGGGGCGCTACTACCACAACAACGCGGCCAACGAGTTCGAGGGGCAGGAGCTGCGATACGTCCTCGACCCGAGGAAGGCGGACGACCGCTGGTTCTACGACATCATCCGCCAGCAGCGCGAGATGCACCTCAACGTGAACCCGGACGCGAACCTCGGCGTGACCAAGCTCTGGATCGACGTGCTGATCCGCGACGGCAACGAGATCCTCGGGGTGGCCGGCACGGGCCTCGACCTCACGAACTTCATCCGCGAGGTCGTGGACACCACCGACCCCGGCATCTCCAGCCTCTTCGTGAACCACGAGGGCGCGATCCAGGTCTACCGCGACCAGCGGCTCATCGACTACGCCACCATCACCAAGAACGCGAAGGAGAGGAACACCATCTCGCTCCTGCTCGACCGCGAGGACGACCGCGTGGCCATCCTCGGCGCCATGAAGGAGCTGGAAAAGGTCCAGGTGCCGGTGATCACGCGCGCGGTCGAGATCCGCGGCAAGTCCTACCTCGCGGGCGTCTCCTACCTGCCCGAGATCGGCTGGTTCGAGGTGACGCTCCTCGACCTGGACACCATCCTGCCGATCGGGAGCTTCAGCGGCTTCCTCCTCGTGTACGGCGCGACGCTGCTCCTCGCGCTCCTGCTCTTCAACGCGGTGCTGGGCCGCGTGGTCCTCAAGCCGATGGCGCAGCTCGAGCGCGCCATGCAGAAGGTCCGCGACGGGCGCTTCTCGCCCGAGGCCCTGCCCGCCGGGCGCGACGACGAGTTCGGCCGGCTGATGGCGCACTTCCGGCACATGGCGGGCACCGTGCGCCAGGTGACGGGCGAGCTGGAGGGCAAGGTGCGCGAGCGCACCGACGCCCTCGAGCGCCTCACGCAGACGGACCCGCTCACGGAGCTCCTGAACCGCCGCGGCATGCTCGAGCGGCTCGAGGCCGAGCGGAGCCGCAGCCGCCGCGAGGGCGACCGCTACGGCCTGCTCCTCATGGACGTGGACTTCTTCAAGGAACTGAACGACCGCCACGGCCACGCGGCGGGCGACGAGGCGCTGGTCCGCGTCGCGCGCCTCGTCCGCTCCCTCATCCGCCCCTACGACAGCGCCGCGCGCTGGGGCGGCGACGAGTTCCTGGTCCTGGCGCCGGGGATCGACGAGGCGACGCTGCGCGCGCTCGCCGAGCGCATCCGGGTCGCGGTGGGCGATTCCCGGGAGCTCGCGGCCCCCGACGGCGGCGACTCGGGACTGCACGTGAGCGTCGGCGCGACGCTCGCCGGCGACGAGGCCGTGGAGGACGCGATCTCGCGGGCCGACGAGGCGCTCTACGCCGCCAAGGCCGCGGGACGCGACTGCACGCGCTTCAGCCTCCCGGACGCGCGAAAATCCGCGGCCCCGGCCGCCAGCGCGTGAGCGCTCGCCTCGCGCTCGCCGCCGCGGCCACCCTCCTCGCGTTGGCGGCGGGCGCTCCCGCCCGGGGCGCGGGCCCCGGCGAGGTTCCCGTCGGCGGGACGCTGCGCGAGGCCCCGCTCTACGGGCTCACCCTGGACTACCGCAGGCTCTCGGACTTCCGCGGCAAGCCCCTCGTGATCAACGTCTGGGCGAGCTGGTGCGGGCCGTGCCGGGACGAGATGGGCTCGCTGGACCGGCTCGCGCGCCGCCACAACGGCCGCGAGTTCCACGTGATCGGCGTCTCCACCGACGACCACGCCGACAAGGCGCAGCGCTTCGTCGTGGCCACCGGCGTCTCCTTCGACAACTACCACGACCGCGGCCTCGTGCTCGAGGCCATGCTGGGCGCCGACCGGATTCCCCTCACCGTCCTCGTGGACGCGCGGGGCAAGGTGCTGCGCAAGGTCTACGGCGCCCGCGACTGGACGAGCCCCGGGAACCGCGCGCTCGTCGCCCGGACCCTGGGCGTGAACCTCGACTGAGGGGTCCGCCCGGCCGGAGAATCGGTAACGCCGCGGGGCGGCAATTGGCGGCACAATGGCCCCATGAAGGATGGAATCGCCCCATGAGAACCTGGACCGCGGCGCTCGCCGCGCTCGCCCTGGGCGCCTGCGCGAGCGTGCCGCCGGCGCCGAGCGTCGAGCCGTTCCTCGCCGACCGCCTCTTCGCCCCCCCCTCCTCGGCCGTGGACGCCGCCGAGGTCTTCGCCGTGAGCGAGGCGATGCGCGAATACCTCGCCGCCGAGATCGGGGACGCGCCCGGCGGCAAGGGCCGCCAGCAGCGGCTGGTGGACGCCCTGCGCGCGAAGGGGCAGCTGCGGCTCGACTACGACGCCGGCTTCACGCGCAACGCGGCGCAGGCGTTCGAGGCGCGCACGGGCAACTGCCTGTCGCTCGTCATCATGACCGCCGCCTTCGCGAAGGAGATGGGCATCGGCGTGCGCTACCAGAACGTCTTCGTGGACGAGAACTGGGACCGCCGGGGCGACCTCTACTTCTCCATCGGGCACGTGAACCTCACGCTGGGCCGCCGTCCCCCGAAGCTCGGCACGCGCCTGGACGACGGCGAGCAGCTCACCATCGACTTCCTGCCGCCCCCCGACCTGCGCGGCGCCCACTGGCGGGTGATCGAGGAGCGCACCATCCTCGCGATGTACATGAACAACCGCGCGGCGGAGGCGCTCGCCGCGGGGTCCACGGACGACGCCTACTGGTTCGCGCGCGAGGCGCTCCTGCAGGACCCGGAATTCATCGCCGCCTTCAACACGCTGGGCGTCATCTACCAGCGCCGCGGGCGCCTTGGCGAGGCCGAGCGGGTCTTCGCCTACGCGCTGGGGCGCGAGCCGCGCAACCTCCACGTGATGTCGAACCTCGCCCCGGTCCTGGAGGGACTCGGCCGCGCCGAGGAGGGCCGGGCCCTGCGCTTTCGCCTCGCGCAGCTCGAGCCCGACCCGCCCTTCGCCTTCTTCCACCGCGGCCGGGCGGCGATGCGCGAGGGCGACTTCAAGGCCGCGCGCAGGCTCTTCGCCCTGGAGGTCGAGCGCGCGCCCTACAACCACGAGTTCCACTTCTGGCTCGCGCTCGCGCTCGCGAGCCTGGGCGAGCGGGAGGCGGCGGGGCACCACCTCGCCCTCGCGATGGAGAACAGCACGACGCGCAAGGACCACGACCTCTACGCGGCCAAGCTCGCGCGCATCCGCTCATCGCGCCTTCACTAGCTCCCGCCGGATCTCGCGCAGCTTCGCCTTGACCTTCGCCGCGTGGGCGTTGCCCATGCGGAAGAGGACCTTGCGGCCGGCCGACTCGGCCTCGAGCACGGGGTCGGCGTACTCGTGCAGCACGTGCGGCACCACGAGGCGGATGGGCTCCGCCGGCTCCGGCGCCGTGAGCAGGTGGTCGATCACCTGCACCAGCCGCGTGTTGAAGTGCCCCTTCGGGTAGCCGAGCTCCACGTAGGCCTGCTGGAAGAGCGGGTGGAAGCGCGCGTAGAAGCGCACGAGCTTCCTCGCATCCACCCGCGCGAGCGCGTCCACCCAGGGCGCGTAGCGCGCCGCGTTCTCCGCGGCGATGGCGAGGGATTCGTCCCGGCCCGCGGTGACGACGAGGCCGCCCACGGGCTTGAGCGGGCTCAGGCGCATCGCGAAGCTCTTGCGCGGCAGGTTGTCGATCGTGACCACGATGTTGCGCACGAGGCTCGCGGGGACGAAGAAGCGCGCGAAGGCTTCCGCGCCGACGAGCCCGGCGAGCGCCGATTGCACGTCCGCGTCGCTCTCGTCCAGCTTCGCGAGCGGCTTCGCGGGCTCGGGCTCGTCCTTCACCTCCGGCACCGGGTAGTGCTCGGGCGCAGGCTCCGGCGCAGGCGCCGGCGTCACCTTCGCGACGGCGGCGGGAGGCGCCGGCGGCGCGGCCTCCTCGCGCGGCCAGAAGTACCACGCGGCCCCGGCGGCGCCCAGCGCCACGACGGCCAGCAGCCCGATCCGGATCGGCCCCATGTGCATTTTCTCCTTCCGATGGTCAGTCCGTTGGAGGCCGCGCCCGCCCCGCGGTTCCCCGCGCGTCAGCCCGGCGCCTGCCTCGATTCCAGCTCCTCCCAGCGCGCCAGCAGCGCCGTGAGTTCCTCCTCGATCTCGGCGTGCCTCGCGTTGAGGCCCGCGAGGTCCGCGCTCCGGTCCTGGTAGAGCGCGGGATCGGCGAGGCGCCGCGCGAGCGCCTCCTGCTCGCGTTCCAGCGCCTCCAGCTTAACCGGTAGGGCCTCCAGCTCGCGAGCTTCCTTGAACCCGAGCTTCGCGCGCCGCCGCGGCGCGCGCTTCTCCCCGGCCTCCCCGGCGGCCCCGGCGGGCGCGGCTTGCGGCGGCGTCGCCGCGGTGCGTGCGCGCCGCCAGTCCTCGTAGCCGCCCGCGTATTCCTTCCAGCGGCCCTCGCCCTCGTACGCGATCGTCTGGGTGACCACGTTGTCGAGGAAGGCGCGGTCGTGGCTCACGAGGAGGAGCGTCCCCGCGTAGTCCTGCAGCAGCGCCTCCAGCAGCTCCAGCGTCTCGATGTCGAGGTCGTTCGTCGGCTCGTCGAGCACCACGACGCTCGCCGGGCGGCTGAAGAGGCGCGCGAGGAGCAGGCGGTTCCTCTCGCCGCCGGAGAGGGTGCGCACCGGGGAGGCGGCGCGCTCCGGGGGGAAGAGGAAGTCGCCGAGGTAGCTCACCACGTGCTTCCTCGCGCCGCCCACCTCGACGAAGTCGGCGCCGGGCGAGATCGTGTCCGCGAGCGTGGCCTCCTCGTCGAGCGCGGCGCGCAGCTGGTCGAAGTAGGCGACCGTCACCTTCGTGCCCAGCCGCACGGTGCCCGCGTCCGGGGCGATCTCGCCGAGGATGAGCCTGAGGAGCGTGGTCTTGCCGCAGCCGTTGGGGCCGATGAGCCCGATCTTGTCGCCGCGCATCACCCGCGTGGAGAAGTCCGCCACCACGCGCCGGTCGCCGTAGGACTTGCTCACGGCCTCGAGCTCGGCGACGAGCTTTCCGCTGCGCTCGCCGGGCGAGAGCGCGAGGTCCACGCGCCCGATCCGCTCGCGCCGCGCCGCCCGCTCGCGCCGCAGCGCCTCGAGCCTTCGCACGCGGCCTTCGTCGCGCGTGCGCCGCGCCTGCACGCCCTTGCGGATCCACGCCTCCTCGCGGGCGAGCACCTTGTCGGCCTTGCGGTTCATCACCTCCTCGATCGCGAGGAGCTCGGCCTTGCGCGCCTCGTAGGCGGCGAAGTTGCCGGGGAAGTCCGCGAGGCGGCCGCGGTCGAGCTCCACGATGCGGCTCGCCACGCGGTCGAGGAAGCGCCGGTCGTGGGTCACGAGGAGCACGGCGCCGGGAAAGGCGAGGAGCGTCTCCTCGAGCCACTCGATCGCGGCGATGTCGAGGTGGTTGGTGGGCTCGTCGAGCAGGAGCAGGCCCGGCTCCGCCACCAGCGCGCGCGCGAGCGCCACGCGCTTCCGGAGCCCCCCGGAGAGAGACTCCACCGGCGCGTCCTCGGGGAGCGCGAGGCGCGTGATCGTCGCCTCGACGCGGTGCGCGAGGGTCCACCCGCCGGCGGCTTCGAGCGCCTCCTGGCACCCGTGCAGCCGCGCCATCAGCGCCGCCTCGGCCTCGCCGCCGGGGTGCGCCGCGAGCGCGTGGGCCGCGTCGTGGTAGGCGAGCAGCAGCCGCTTGGCCTCGCCGAGCCCGTCGGCGACCGCCTCGTAGACGCCCTGCCCGGGCGCGAACGCGGGCTCCTGCGCGACGAGCGCGACCCGGACTCCCGCGCCGAGGCGCACCTCGCCGTCGTCGGGCCGGGCCTCGCCCGCGACGAGCCGCAGCAGGCTCGATTTCCCCGTGCCGTTGCGCCCGATGAGCCCGACCCGCTCGCCCGCCTCGATCACGAGGTCCGCGCGGTCCAGGAGCGGCACGTGGCCGAAGGCGAGCGAGACGGCGGCGAGTTGCAGGGCCGGCACGCTAGCCGTCCCGCCGGACGTGGTAGAGCCCGAGCGTGCCGTAGCCCTTGGCGAGCGGGATGCGGCCGATGTAGCCCATCGCGAGGCCGGCCGCGCCGCTCGCGGCGGCCACGGCCGCGAAGGCGCTGCTCGCGTACACCTGCCCCGGCGGCGTGATCGGCTCGATCCGCGCGGTGCGGCTCGTGTGCGGGCCGGTGTACAGGCGCGAGCCCGTGATCGGGTCGCGCCCGCAGTGCACCGGGCCGCAGTGCAGCGCGATGCGCAGGTCGAAGTCCGCGGGCAGGCCGCAGGCCGCGCGGTCGAAGCCCTCCACGAGGTCCTTCAGCTCGAGGGCGAAGTGCCCCGCGTCCGCCACGCCCGGGAAGACCATGTAGAGGCCGTCGCCCGCGGTCTCGGCGTGCTCGAAGGGATGCGCCGTGCGCTTCGCGAGCGCGGCCACGGCGCCGAGAAAGCCGGAGATGTAGCGCGGGATCTGGTCCTCGCTCATCCGGCTGTAGCCGACCGCGTCGGCGAAGAGCATGGCGCGAAGCTCGTGCCGGATGCCGGGGGCGGAAGCCTCGGGCGCCTTCGCGG